>JAGVOC010000040.1 GCA_020052975.1 Desulfobacterales bacterium
AAAATGTTGAAATCGCGATGGAAGCCAAGAGGTCTGGAGCCGAGAGCCTGTATTACAGGGAAGAAATGGATGATGGGGAGATGAGAGAGAGCTTGAATGACATTCTTGAACTAATAGCCGAAATACGGTGGCGGGAACTCAGGCGTTATGCTAGCCAGAGAGCTGAAGAAATGGACATTACCTCGGAGAAAGACATTGACCGTCTAATTCATGGACTTCGCGCCAAAAGAGATGCAGGTGAAAATTCTGGAGGCATGTCTGAGAGGGAGATTGATCGGCTAATTCGTGAAATAAAAGGAAAAAGTAGTTGATTGTTAGGTTGGGCCGTAAGAAATGCAGCTGATCGGATGCACAAAAAAACTGCAAAAGGAGATGGGGCTTGGCGTCAAGGACCTTGCCACGTTCGAACCTGATGATTCAGGCTTGGGTCCCTGGACCGCTAACCTCATTTTTATGAATCGGCGCAAATGCATCCTTTTTGTGAATGATAAGACCTTGTTTAACTTCCTGGTGCCCGACGTTCCCCGTCAGCAAATTCGCGAGCTTGCCCGCATGTTTCGAGGCTGGCTTTCGTGCGTGTTGGCTGAAGAAAGTTTTACGGAAGCACAAATCGTAAAAATACTGAGCGAATATAACGAAATCGGTTACTCAAGCACCAAGAGCAGAAGCGTGTTGGGCTCGATGAATGATCTAGCATTTATGTACAAATTTTCCATGCAATCAGGTGGCGGCCTACACAGCCCCGATTTTCCGGAAATCATTAAAGAAATGAATCGTACGCCGATGGGTGCCCTCGGCTACCGGCTTCCCATCGAGGTTCTGTTTGAGATTAGCCCGCCGAGTGCCATCTGAGTAAAAGCTGATAACTATTCCTATATTTTTTGGTCGTTGCACCTATTTTTATAGGAACAGCTCCCCAAGACAGGTTAGGTCAAGAGCTGCTTAAGGTGACGTTTTAACCTATTCAAAAGGTAAATATCGTCCTTGTAGTTTTTCGAATACCGTAGCACCTGGTCTACCAACATCAGTGCCTCGTTTTTGGCTTAAACAAGCCTAAATTTTTTCCCAAAAACGCAAACCCCACACAGGACTCGAACTATTCCTCTTGCTCGATCGAATTTCGAGAATGGATATTAAGGGGTCTTGCCTTCACACACGGCGAAGGACATAATATCCGTATGGTGGAACCAGCCTTCAACATTGATGATCTCTCGCCGGAGGAGCGGCTCATACTCCTCGAACGGCTCTGGGATAGCCTTACGGTCGATCCCGGAGCTGTGCCGTTTACGCCAGCCCAGCGGGCCGAACTCGATCATCGTCTTGATGAGATCGATCGTGGAGATGTGGAAGGTATTTCTTGGGAAGAGGTGGTCCGCCGGATTAGCCGGCAGCAGCAGTGACGTTTCCCATCTTCCGTCCTGCGGCT
The DNA here is from genome assembly GCA_020052975.1 of Desulfobacterales bacterium. Next base: position 1,427 of record JAGVOC010000040.1, read on the forward strand.
GCAGCGGATGTTGAAGATGCTTTCCTCTGGTATGAATCTCAGCGCCCTGGCTTGGGCGATGAATATTTGGACGAGATCGCCCTCGTTCTTAGCGCCATCGCCGAGCATCCAAATCGGTTTCCAATCCTCCACCGCGATACTCGTCGCGCGCTGCTTCATCGGTTTCCCTATGCGCTCTTTTACCGAGTCCTGGACGAGAGAATAATTATTGTCGCTTGCATGCATGGCAAACGGAACCCCGCACATTGGCGGACTCGTCGATGACGGCTCACTTAGGGTTGAAATTTATAAGGTTGCGTGTTAATTACGAGGCTTGGCGAACCAAATCAGTAGGGAGGCAATCTTAATGGGCGATACCTGGATCACGGACATGACGCACTTCCTCGATACGCAGGATCAACCCGCTGCATTTGGAGGTTCGCGGCGGATTGCAAAGCATTTTGGGGCGATTGTAAGTGATTTGACCACCAGCCCACCGGCCACAATACGCGAGGTTCCCCTCTCCTGCCGCCGCCGGCCAAAGCGAAAAGCCTGTCCCGGCAAAATTCACGCTGGTTTTGAGCCCGGCACAACCAACATCATCTGGTCGTGCCCGGTATGCAACGATCGCGGGCTTATCCATCATTGGCAGAACACCATTTGGGATAAAGGTGGCCGCGTGAGACTTCCACAAATCAGCAAAATCACCTATCGTCATGGATTCCTCGACGACATTGAGGAGGACGCCGATCTGGACGAGACCATTCTTGACGGCGCCGTCGTTTCGCACGACATTATTCTGGCAATTCATGATAATGAAATCCTTGGGACTGGCGGCGTGTATGGCGATCCAACCGTCGGCGATCCGCTCCAGATCGATCAGCTTGAGATCGAGCATCCCGGCGGCCCGACCAAGATAACCCTCTACAACAGAGCCATAATGCTCTTTGCTACTAACGATGAATTCTATGTCCAGATGCACCGTGTCTGTTGCGCAGTTGACAAAAAATGAGATCAGTTGCCGTTGACACAGTTAAAGGAAATAGAGTGGCGGAACTGTTTCGATATCATGCGTAACCTACTTCCGTGACAATAGTAAGAGTTGGCTCCCAGCAAGAAGGGGCATGGAAGGAGCCAGAATGAGCATCAACATCGATGAACTCACCGAAGCCCAGCTGGTCGACCCTCTCCCGGTCTTTTGCGGCGGGCCGAGGTGTCAGAAAAGAAGGGTACAAAAAACGCGGCGGTTTTCCGGTTGGGCAAGGGATAGGCGATGCAGCTGATTTGTTGCACAAAGAAACTGCAAAAGGAAATGGGTATTGGCGCCAAGGACATGGTTGCGTCTGAATCCGAAAGCTCGGGTCTGGGACCCTGGCATGCCAATCTTATTTATATCGATCGTAGAAAAAGCGTGCTGTTTGTCAACGACACAACCTTGTTCAACTTCCTGGTTCCTGATATTCCGCGGTCGCTGATTCGTGATCTTGGCCGCCTGTTTCGGGACAATCTACAATGTGTGCTCGCGGAAGAAGGCTTTTCGGAGGCGCAAGTTGAGAAAATTCTGGAACAATACCAAGATATCGCCTATTCGGGCTCAAGGAGCAGAAGCGTGCTGGGCTCGATGAATGAAATTGCCTTCTGCTACAAATATGCCATGATGTCAGGCGGCGGCATTCATGGCTGCGATTTCCCTGGCATTATTAAAAACCAGAATCGCATGCTAATGGGAGCGCCGGATTATCGGTATCCCATCGAAGTCTTGCGTGCGCAGTGCCTATCTGAGGAATAATCAGGAAGGTGTGGCGGTTAGTTAAAGGTTTCCTTAAGATGCCGTTTTAGGCCATTCAAAAGAAAAATGTCGTTCTCATATTTTTTCGAATACCGTAGCACCTGGTCTACCATTCTTCCTTACTCAAATGTGGGTTAAATAATCCAGCGAAAAAGTTAGTGAAAAGTCGCCGAAGGAATAAATCCACTTCTGCTCGCCCCTTTAGCTAAACTCATACTTTACGTAAACTTCGTAACGGCGGTAATATGATGGATCTTCCTGCACGTCAAAATAAAGAGAACTGGGCCGCGCCGGAAGATCTATCCGGGGACCCTCCTCGGTGATTATGGTGACATTGTTGCCGGGATAATTAAGATTAAGCCAGGACTTCAAGGTGTGCGTATACGGATAAACCACCTGTCTGGGATGGCTAAAAGCAGCCTCATGCGAGGTGATATGGTTCGGTATGTAATTAATGTCCAGTGTCGCGTCGCCGGGTAATTTTTGCATTGTTTCAGCAATATTGGCTAGCAGCATCTGCGTTATCACGGCATTATCCGACCATTCCCCCTCATCATTTTCGAAAGGTAGGGCAACCAGGAAAAAAGACATGCATGCCAGAAACGCCAAAACGGCAATCCCGGCTTTCAGCGACGTAAATCTGTCTTTACCTCGAGAGTAATAACTCCGGGTTTTCGTCCGGATTAGATCGACGCCCCGCACTATCAACAACGCCCAGATCATGGATACAGGGAAAATCGAAAAGTAAATGTAATAGTGACAGAATGTTTTCGTGGCAATAAATATAATTAATGGTAACAAAACCCACGAAGCCAGAAAGAGGAGCAACTTCACGTCCTCCGAATCACTGGCCAGATTCTTTAGCTTCGCATGGGGAGAGATAGCCAGCGCCAGCAGAGTGAAAAGAAAAAACAGGAACGAAAAAAGGATGATAAAGAAGTTTCTCCCCCTAAAAAGGGCGACCTGCAACGATGCAGCTTGATCAATCTGCAATATACGCAAGGTCAGAAATTCGGTATGTGCTACGCCTCCATATATTTTCTGCATGAATTTGTTATACACGAAAGCCAAGTCAGGATAGCTGATTACAAGAAACAGGGAAATAACGGCCCCGCACCATATCGCGACGATTACTATCTTCCTCACCGGCCCGCACTTTTCCCGGATATGGCTATAAAGGACCGGCCCTAGCACAACTAATGAAAAGCAAAATATCAGGCATCCCAGGGCTGATAAAACGATAGCCGCGGCGCCCGGGGATGAGCTGATGAAATCGGCGGCCAGGCCGCCGGGATGGAGCAGATCCAGGAAGTAGTCTTTTATGATTGCCCCGTATAAATAGAACTCATCCGCCAGACTGCTGGCGGAAGGGCGTAAATAACCCGCGGTCCCCCGTAAAATTATGGTCCGCCAGAGCAGGAAGAATATGGTCAAAGACAGATAGGGGAGAGTTGCTGTTATGGCCTGCCAAGCTTTGGTTTTCCTCCCGGCCGCCGGCCACGGGGGAAAAATTATCAAGTATGACAGGATTATCAGCGGCAGTGCCACGGCAATTTCCTTGGAACCTAAAGCCAAGACAAAAGCAAATAGCGAGGCAATGAGCCAGAATTTTCCCCGGGCCCTGCTCAGATGGTTTAAAAAAAATAAGAAAGAAAGTAGTACAAAAAGAGTAACCAGGATGTCATGCCTGCGCGTGGAGGAGGGAATTACCTCTATGAGGATGGGATGAATTGTAAAAATCAGTGAGCCCAGCCAGGTAACCGGAAGATTTCGTTTGGACAATTTGTATATAAGAAAAAATGCTGTAACCGTGGTGATAATGTGCAAGAGAACATCGGTCAGATGGTAACCGAACGGGTCAAGCTCCCATAACGCATAATTCAGGCCATAGGACAAGTTGGAAACAGGACGGTAGAACTGCCCGATGCCTATGCCTTCGCCTCCGTACCCATTAAAAAGCTGATTGGTGAAAATTCTTTCTACGTCGCTAAGCGAATGGATGCGACTGGATTCAATCAGGGAAAATTCGTCCGTATCCGTGAAAGGCATGGAAAGGACGTTCTGGAAAGAGAAGAAGGAAACAATAACTACGGTTGCAAGCGCCAAAGCTATCAGTACACGGGATGAGAGCAATTGACCCCCAAATTGCAAAAGAGAATAAGCGAGTTAATTTGATACCTTACATGATAATCTAATCACTTGAGAATGTCATTTTTGGATAAGTGGAAGTACTATTTATTTGTGATGGAGATTTTTGGTATGGAAGGAGGCGGATTCAACTTTGAAGCGCAACAGTTAACAGAGTTGATGTTTTGAAGAATACTTCATAGGGCGTTTTGAATCCAAGCTTTTTTCTGGGCCGGTGA
>JAGVOC010000154.1 GCA_020052975.1 Desulfobacterales bacterium
ATTGTCAGACCAGCCCTCCTCACAGCGATGTTGGGGTATACTTTTGTCGGGATTGGGTTAATGTTTGACCTTGGAAGGTGGTATAATATATGGCATCCTGCCCTTCCAATGATGTGGCAGGGTAATTCGGTCTTATTCGAAGTCGGTATGTGTGTAATGGTATACCTGACGGTGTTATATATCGAATTTCTACCGGTGGTTACCGAGCGCTTTATCGGACAAGTAAACCTTCCCGGGATGTTCTCTTTCTTTAATGAGCCTATAGACAGGCTTCTCAGCTTCTTAGATAACATTCTGGGGAAAGTCATGTTTGTTTTTGTGATTGCGGGTGTGGTTCTCTCCTGCCTACATCAGTCGTCTTTGGGAACATTGATGTTAATTAGTCCTTACAAGATGCATCCATTGTATTGGTCTCTTCTATCTCCATTGTTTTTTCTTTCCTCAGCCATTGCTGTCGGATATCCCATGGTGATATTTGAGTCCATGATTGCATCGAAGTCGTTTGGTCATAAAACAGAAATGGATATCTTGACCCCACTGGCTAAATTTATACCCTATTTATTGGGTATTTATATAGTGTTGAAAATTGGAGACATGATTTACAGAGGTACATATGTATACCTTTTCGAAGGGTCAACTCAATCCCGGATGTTCTGGCTTGAATTTGGCCTTCTAACGGTGGTTCCTTTCCTCATGCTACTGTCCTCGCGAGTTCGAAGTTCTGCCGGCTGGTTGTTTTCCGCTGCTTCTATGTATATTTTGGGAGTCTTGTTAAATCGATGTGCGGTGTTCTTCGTAGCGTATCAATCCCCTTTTGCAGAAAAGGCTTACTTCCCTGCTATAGGCGAGTTTGCCCTCACTATAGGACTCATTGCGACACTTATGCTTGTCTATAGGGTATTTGTCTCCATCCTTCCAGTCATACCTGCCCCTGAAAGAGAGGCAGTTTCAAACAGCAATGCTTCAACCCGTATTGAGAAAGCAATATAAAAATGGATTATAAGGCAACCTTTCAAAGGTTTGTTTCCTGAAATTTGGGGAATGGAGGAAAAAGAAGATGATAAAGATCGCCATTATTGGGTGCAAGCGGATTCAGGATCAATTATGTGTAGCATGTGAGAAATGCCTCAAGGCTATCAGCAAGAGGGAAGGGGAGTTTTCCAGGTATGCGGATGGTATCGAGCTGGTAGCCCTTGGAAACTGCGGGGATTGTCCAGGGCTTATTATCCCGAAAATAAAATTGATGAAAGAAATCGGCGATACCTTAGAGCGAGATTTTGATGTTATTCATCTGGGAACCTGTATAGTGAAAGCAGTTAAAACGGCTCATTGTCCAATTGATTTTGAACAGCTTACCACGCTTGTGAAGGATAACTTTGGAAAAGATGTAGTGGTAGGAACACATCCCTATTAAACCGTCTTCATTACTGCCATAACCTATGAGGAATTTTCACGATGCTTTTATAATCACCCAGATAATGATTTTTGCAGACAAGTCCTGAAAAGAGGCTTGACATCTTTGTATAAAAGTGTGTAAAGTGGAACGTGAGCCAGGATAAATAATTAAAAGGAGGACGCAATGGGCAAGAAAATAATGGTCATTGATGATGAGTCTGATGTGATTACCTATTTAACAACTCTATTGGAAGAAAATGGTTACCAGACTGACTCTGCTAAAGACGGGGTAGAAGGGCTGAAAAAGATTAAAGAGAATAAACCGGATCTTATCTGTTTAGATATATTGATGCCTGAAAAATCCGGTATAGGTCTATACAGAGAGCTAAAGAAGGATGCGGAGTTGAAAGGAATCCCTGTGGTCATTGTAACGGGTTTCAGAGGAGATGAGCATCCCCTTATGGACTTCAAGGAGTTTCTTAACAAGCGCTCTGTGCCGGGGCCCGAGGGATACATGGAAAAACCTATCGACAAACAGAAATTTCTAGAGATGATTCGAGACAAAATAAAATAGGTTAAATAATTAGGGGCGATTCACGAATCGCCCCTTTATATTAACCCTTTCTTAACGACTACTTTCCTTTAGTTAATCTCCCTGTCACCCCCAAAGGTAACAACCATCTTTACATCTCAGGCCATTCGATGTAAGGTTCTTTTATGTCAACCATGGCATTGACTATAAATTCAACTAACCCCGTATATGATATGCCGCATTTTTCCCATGCATCATAATGATTTAATATCTCTCTGATAGCGCCCTTGCAGTTGGAACATGGAGCGCAGACCATCTTTTTGATACTCGGGTCTATGACATCCTGAAAGGCGTCAAGAATCTGTTTAAATTTCATTCTTCCCGATATTCTTGTCCTCCAGTCGGGAAAATTCATTGAAGGCATAATGGCAAACCCACTCCCCCCTCCGCAGCAGTAATTCTTGACGCCATGGGGCTCCATCTCCCTGAACTGTGGACAGATTTTACGGATAACTCTTCTCTGAGGCTCCACCACACCCATAAGGCGGGTCACATTGCATGGGTCATGCAATGTGACTGGGAAATCGTTTTTCTTTGGGTCGAGGTTCAGTTTTCCATTGCAGACAATATCTTCCAGCAGCGTGTAAGAGCTCTCCCTCGGTATATTGATTTCCCCGTTTATAATACGGTCGGCAATAACAGAGATAGCCTTATGGGCATGACCGCATTCTCCGATGACAATCTTTTTTACACCCAGCTTCTTGGCGATCTGGGCATGCCTTACCGCTACTCTGGCAAACTGGACATCATCATACCATAAGCCGTAATTCACGGCATCATACCCTAACAGATCACTGGAGAGTGTCCAGTTAAGTCCTGCCGCTTCGAATATAATGGCAAAAGCCATTGGATTTTCAGGCCAAGACAGGAACTCACCGGCATTGTGGATAAGGAGTATGTCTGCCCCTTCTTTGTCCATTGGGAATTTTATGTCTAATCCCGTCCTGTCTTTTATGTCATCCTCCAGGAATTCTATGGTGTCCTTTAATGCCACCGGCATCAAACCCGTACTTGATCCGGACTTCAAATGCTTCATCGAACCCAATGTATGGATTTCGGCAGGGGCAATACCCAATTCCTGGCTAAAGAGCTTTCGGAGTTCATGGGTTATCAAACCGTTGTCAACACCAATCGGGCAGGTCTGGGCACACCTCCTGCAAAGAGTACATCTGTATGCCAGTTCAGCTAACCTGGCAACTGTCGTCCAGTTGAGATCGATGTCGTTGCCGCTTAATTTTGCAAAGGTCTTTCCGCCCTTTTTGATATACTTATTTACGATTGCCCGAAGGACCTCAGATCGATAGGTGGGCCTGTAAATCTCTTGCTTCCCGCTTCCTGTGTAGATAGGGCATGCCTCATTGCAGGTCTGACATTTGGCGCAGTACTCAAGAGAGAGAGTTAAAGGCTGCAAAAACGTCCAGTTATTTTCCTTTGTTAGCAGCTTTTCAAGACCTGACAAAAACTTCCTTACGAGTTCATCCTCTTCCCCTTTTGTCTCGGGTTTGGGTATACTTATGGCCAATACCCCGTCAAGGGTTGCCTCATATTTTTTCTTCTGATCTTCCGTAAGTTGCTTAAAATCAGGATCGGAATCTGCCTTGTCATAAGGGTATGGCAGTCTCATAAAGTCTGCCGGGTTGAGTTGAATCATCTGATCTGATGGTTTGCCAATATCTTTAAGCCTTATTTTTGCTGACTTCATCTATTCAACCTCCTCTGTAGCGGTCTCAGCCCACGTTTTACCTGGCTTCATATGAGGTGCCGACCAATTTTGCTTTACGTTCAAGAGTTTGTTCACTTTTGCCTCGATGGAGCTTCCCCTTGTATTTATCCTGTCATCCCAACGTACTTCGTGCCACGTAAAGTACTTGCCGATGAAGTGGGTCATGTGGGTGAAAGGCAGATAAATGAGGAAAAGGGATAGAAGTATTATATGCACTACCAGACTTGAACCACCAACAGCCACAGGGCTGAGCGTTATCAAACCTTTCATGTACTCTCGGGATACTGTCAATGTTGAATCAAAATTTAGCCATGATAGCAATCCGCTTAAGAAAATGGCCAGAATGAACACCAGATTGAAGTAATCTATTGGTGCTGCAAAGGCTCGCAGGTCTTTATCGAAGGTTCTCCTCAGGAGTAAGCCAA
>JAGVOC010000461.1 GCA_020052975.1 Desulfobacterales bacterium
GGTCGGCGGTATAGAGGAAGCCGTTGAAAAAGCAAAGCAAATGGCCGATGAAAAGTAGAAGTGAGGGCATATAATATGGCCGGAAACATAAAATTAGAAATTGTTACACCTGAAAAAACAGTCGTTAGCGAAGAAGCGCAGATTGTTATGGCTCCCGGCTCTCTGGGTGAATTTGGAGTACTCATTGGCCATACACCTTTTTTCACCACTCTTAAAGTGGGGATTATCCGGTACAGGGATATTAAGGGAGAAGAAAGGTTTGTCTTTGTCAACGGAGGATTTGCTGAAGTGCTTCCCGACAGAGTTACTGTGCTGGCGGAATCTGCTGAAAGAAGGCGTGATATAGACGTGGAAAGGGCAAAATCCGCTTTAAGACGAGCCCAGGAACGTTTGGAAAAAGCAGCTGCCCGTGAAGATACTGATTTTATCAGATTAAGGGCCGCTTTGGAAAGGGCTATGCAACGCATAAAACTTGCTGAAACGCGACGGTAGTATTCTCCAGTTTATTTTATTTGATATTGATCCGTTTTTAAAGGATTATAATAAGGGCAGCCATATAAAACAGGTTGCCCTTTTTTATTGATAAGCATATTTCACATATACAGGCAATTATTATGCAAACAGAAGATAAACTTGTAGCCGTCATTCTTGCTGCTGGATTAGGAACACGAATGAAATCAGACAAAGCCAAGGTGTTGCACGAGATTAACAGCAAACCGATGGTGATGTATGTTATTGAAACTGCAAAGAAAGTTGCCGGAAAGGATATTATTCTCGTTGTAGGAAAACAGGCTGAAACGGTAAAAGAATTAGTATCAGATGTTTATGAAGTTCTTTTTGCTTTACAAGAAGATCAGCTTGGAACCGGACATGCTGTTAAGTGTGCCCTTCCATTGATTCCTGAGCATGCGGAACAGGTTTTAATCCTTTGTGGTGATGTCCCTCTGCTTTCTTCCGGTACGGTAACAAAACTCTATGATAATCATATCAGGGAAAAACGGGATGTGTCTATCCTGGCTGTTGCAATTGAAAACCCGCAAGGGTACGGAAGAATTATTATGGATGACAAACAATGTGTTTTAGGAATTGTGGAGGAAGCAGATGCTACTGCAGATCAAAAGAAGATAAAAATCATTAATTCAGGTATATATTGCGTTAAAAAAACCTTTTTGGAATATTCACTAAATAAAATTAAAGCTGATAATGCGCAGGGTGAATTTTATCTTACAGATATAGTTAAAATAGGATATAAAGAAAATAAAAGAGTTGGTGCAATTATTGGTGAGGATCGCGAAGAGATACTGGGTGTTAATAGCATGCAGGATTTGATGGTTGTTGAAGGAATAATTCAAAAGAGATTGGGTATTATATCTTGACTTTGGCATAGATGGGATATTATAAAAGATCATATAGATGAGGTGATTGGGTTGGATAAGGAAATGATTCTGCGTCAATTCGAAGAAATAGAACAAAAACTTGAAAAAGTGGTCGCACTTTGCAAATCATACGAGGCAATAAATTCAGAACTTAAAAATAAAATTATGAAATTAGAGGAGGAGCTGCAGGGGAAGATCGAAGCGGAAAAGAGCTATTCCCATGAGAGAGATCTTATTCGGTCAAGGATAGATAATCTTCTTTCCAAGCTCAATGGCATTACAGAAGCTCATAATTAGAGGCCATATTATTTGTTTTAGAAAGGTAGATATTATTTATTGGAACATCTTGTAAAAGTAGAACTATTTGGAAAACATTATACATTTAAAGCCGAAACTGATGCATTACATGCAACAGAGGTTGCTGACTTCCTCGTTCAGGAAGTCAGAAGGATTGAGTCCCAGCTGAATAATTCTCCAACAAGCCTGAACCAACTTGGAATTATGATTATGACTGCCTTGAATATTGCCAATAATAACATTGAGATTAAAAAAAATCATTCTGATTTTCTGTGTGAAATTTCTGAGAAATCGGCGAATATGATAAGATTGTTGGATAATTGTTTAATGTGAATGTTTGATGGGATTTCCATATTGACGAAAATGTTTAGAAATGGTGTGTTTTTCGCGTTACCTTTCGAAATTTCAGTATCTTGCAAATAATATTAAAGCCTTTCTGTAAGTTGTCTTGGATAGAGTTTGCCCTTGGCCTGCATTTCCGGATTTGATGATAGTGTAAAACCCCTGCCGTGTTCGTGATTGATATTTGTTCTTTGATCCAACAAACATAACAATAGGAGCCTTCCTTGATTTCGGTGTGCATGTTCTGCTTGTACAGAAAAGCCTAAAGAAACCATAAGGCACCAACTTTGAACGTTCGGTTCAGAGGCTTATCAACACGGCACTGTGGTGGGGGTTCATTTCCCTTGGAATCAAAAAAGAGACATCTTAGAAAGATGTTTGTTCCTTACCTTTTTGCTTCCCCTCTTTATAGTTATTTTCATGCCATTAACCATGATTACTTTCTGTTCGATTTATTATCATCATTTAGAATCGGTTCGGAGCCCTTAATTATGGTTTGAAAATGGTTTTATAATTATATTGATTTAATCAAAAGTGATAAATAGTTGCAGGTACTTTATTTTGAATGATCAATCTGGAAAGCTTACTATTTTGAGCTCATACTGCACAAGTGGAGATAACTGATGAATGTATATATAATAATTGCCGGCATAATTATTTTTGGAATAGGATATGCTGTTGCTTATTGGGTTAAAGGGAGAATAGCCTCTCAGAAAATTAAGGCTGCGGAAAATGAAGCTAACAGAATAATAGAAGAAGCAAAGATTAAATCGGATGCTATTATTAAGGAAGCCCAGATTGAAGCCAAGGATAAGCTTTTCAAGATGAAAAGCGAGTTCGATAATGAAAATAAAGAGACAAGGGCGGAGCTGAAGAAAAGAGAGAAAAGGTTAATCCAGAAAGAAGAAAGCATAGATAACAAGCTTGAACAGATTGAACGGAAAGACCGGGAGATTTCGCGAAAAGAGGTTATGCTCCAGAAAAGGGAAGAAAATATTGAGCGGAGTGAAGTTCAACATAATGAACTGATTGAGGAGCAGAAAAAACAGCTCGAAAGGGTTTCCGATCTGACTGCTGAACAGGCCAAAGAATTTCTTATCAGGGCAATGGAAAACGAAGCCAGGCATGATGCTGCTAAACTGATTAAGAAAATTGAAAGTGAAGCAAAGGAAGAGGCTGACAAAAAGGCAAAAAATATAATTTCAACTGCGATACAAAGATATGCGGGAGAATTTGTTGCTGAACGAACTGTTTCTGTTGTTCAACTTCCTAATGATGAAATGAAGGGGCGAATAATTGGTAGAGAGGGGCGTAACATACGCGCGCTTGAAGCAGCTACAGGAATTGACCTTATAATAGATGATACACCTGAAGCAGTTATTTTATCTGGATTTAATCCTGTCAGGAGGGAAGTGGCTCGTATATCCCTGATGAGGCTTATCTCTGATGGCCGAATTCATCCCGCAAGGATAGAGGATATTGTAAAAAAGGTCGAGCTGGAGGTAGATCAGACAATTAAAGAGGCTGGTGAACAGGCTGCCTTTGATCTGGGTGTGCATGGAATTAATAATGAACTTATAAAATATATAGGAAGATTAAAATTCCGCACAAGTTATGCACAAAATGTTTTGCAGCATTCCATCGAAGTAGGTTTTTTTAGCGGTATAATGGCTTCTGAATTGGGCCTTAGTTCAAAACTGGCAAGGCGTATGGGCTTGTTACATGACATAGGAAAAGCAATTGACCACGAAGTTGAAGGCCCTCACGCAGTCATTGGAGCGAATCTTGCGAAGAAATTTGGTGAAGCCCCCAAAGTCGTTCATGCAATTGCTGCCCATCATGAAGATATTCAGCCATCTTCAGTATATGCTTATCTGGTACAAGCCGCCGACGGACTTTCTGGAGCAAGGCCAGGTGCAAGAAAGGAACTCCTTGAGAATTATATCAAACGGCTGGAAGATCTGGAAAAAATAGCAAATTCGTTTAATGGAGTTTCAAATACCTATGCAATACAGGCCGGAAGAGAGCTGAGGGTCATTGTCGAAAGCGGAATCATATCTGATGAGGATTCAGTGATGCTCAGCAGGGATATTGCTAAAAAAATCGAAGAGTCACTTGTTTTTCCAGGGCAGATCAAAGTGATTGTGATACGTGAAACAAGAGCTGTTGAGTATGCTAATAAATGAGGTCGAGAATGGTCAGCTTAATTGATATTTTTATAGAACGTGGCTTTATTGAGCAAACCACCCACGAGGAAGAACTGAGAGAATACATTCAGAATGAGAGTGTTACATGCTATATAGGTTTTGATCCGACAGCATCAAGCTTGCACGTTGGAAGCCTTGTTCCTATCATGGCCCTTGCCCACATGCAAAAGCATGGCCACAGGCCTATTGCACTTGTTGGCGGCGGAACAGGACTTGTTGGCGATCCAAGCGGAAAAACTGAGATGAGAAAGCTTCTAACTTCTGAAAAGGTTGAAAAGAATGCTATTGGAATCAAAAATCAGCTATCCCGTTTTATTGATTTTGGTAACGAAAAAGCCCTTCTGGTTAACAACAATGACTGGCTTAGTGAACTGAAATATATTCCGTTTTTAAGGGATATCGGAAGACATTTTTCAGTGAACAGGATGATTAAGGCTGAAAGCTACAAATTACGGCTTGTTTCTGAAGAAGGTCTTAGTTTTATTGAATTTAACTATATGCTGTTGCAGGCATATGATTTTTTAGAATTATTCGACAAATACAGGTGCAGACTCCAAATGGGTGGAAGTGACCAGTGGGGTAATATTGTTGCTGGGATAGAACTTATAAGAAAGATTCGAAAGGAAAGTGCTTTTGGTATAACTTTTCCCTTAATCAAAACGAGTTCAGGCGCTAAAATGGGAAAAACAGTTAAGGGGGCAATTTGGCTTGATCCTTCTAAAACATCTTCTTATGATTATTATCAGTACTGGATTAATACAGATGATAGGGATGTGGCTAGATTTTTAGCGCTTTTTTCATTTTTGCCGATGGATGAGATCAAAGAAATTAAACATTTACAGGGCACTGACTTAAACAGTGCCAAGACAGTCCTGTCTTTTGAAGCAACACGGCTTGCTCATGGTAATGAGGAGGCTGTTATGGCTTATCAGGCGGCTGCCAGTGTTTTTGGACAGCGGTATGTCAACAGGGCAATATTGCCGTCAAGCTCTGTGCCAAGAGATAATTCTGGAATAGCGGATTCCGCGGTCCCTTTTTCATATATAGATGCGAAACGCCTGGAATCGGGTATACCCGCATTTAAGCTGTTTCATGAAGTAAATCTGGCTCCATCTGGAGGCGCTGCAAGAAGATTGGTTGAACAGGGTGGGGCCTATATCAATGAAAGGCGAGTTGATAAGTTTGATGAATTGATTACATCTAATGATATCAAAGATATGGAAATACTGTTAAGATCAGGGAAAAAACGTTTCCATAAAATCAAAATAAAATAATAATAACTCTTGACATAATTCATGCCAGAGTATAAATACGCGTTTCTTTGTTTCTGCAACAGCTCTTTGAATAAAATCATGGCATAATTATTTATTTTGAAGCACATATTTTATGTTGACAAATAATATGTGCACGGATAGAAGAAACACTCATTTTTTAATGCGCGGCATACTTCATAATAATACCTGACATCAAAAAGTATAAATAATTTGCTTGACAAAGAAAATATAGGATAGTATAAAACACATCTTTCGAGAAATCGGGTGTGTTTTGCAGAAAATTAATAAAACAAAAAATATTAATATTGTGCTTGACATAACATCTTGAATAAATTATGAATATACTTTCTTGAAAAGTGGGCTGCTGTTTCAGCAGCTTCTTGATCTTTGAAAACTAGATAGTGACAGCTTGTGAGTTAGGTCTCATTTTGCATGAAAATGCAACAATTTAATAGTTTAATTGGAGAGTTTGATCCTGGCTCAGAATGAACGCTGGCGGCGTGCTTAACACATGCAAGTCGCACGAGAACTCTTTAGCTTGCTAAAGATA
>JAGVOC010000171.1 GCA_020052975.1 Desulfobacterales bacterium
AACGGCGATAGGGCCAAGGGTTAAGAGTCCCACGCCACCCCTGGCCCGTTCCAGATAAAAGGCCCGGTGACGGTCGTTAAAGGAATAATCAAATGTATAGATAAGCCCCATGGCAGGCATGACGATCCTGTTTTTTATCTCCAGGCCATTAATCGTTATGGGTTCAAAAAGCCTGTCAAATTCCATTTTGCTCCTCCTTGTCCCGACTGATTCAGTTTTTTTCTATAAGCCTCCACTGCTTCGTCCATTCAAAAACTCTCCAACCATTGCTTCCAACAAATGATGGAGAAATTAGTTTTTAACAGGAATTTATTAAAAGTCAAGGAAATTTTTTGATGCCCGCCGACCATCTTTTGGGCAACCATTGAAATCCGGAACGCGGGACAAAAAGATGGGGGTATAGTCAGCCAGACCTTGATTGACCGCCTCCCTGGAATTATTGAAGCTCCCCGCAGCAAGCTACGGGGAATCTTCGACCGTAGGGAATAGTGTCTGTTTTTAATTCGCTCGCTAACCCCGCCGCAAGCAGCGGGGAATGCGCTCGCTGTTTCGGTTCAATGATAGGAATTTGCTTTTCACGTCTTGGTTTATCGTATTAATAGGCTTGTATGTCAAGTTTAAGCAGACACTTTATCTTGTAGTGGGTATGCCGGTGGTTTTCGGTGATAACCGATTATGACAAGGTATGCCGGGCTCTTTCGTTTCATTGCGGCGCTGTTACCAACCACCGGTGGTAAGACCGCTTGACATCGAATTTTTACAGGATTTTTTTTCAATTCCGGCTCAGTCGGCATCGCTGTTTCCGGAACGCGATTATGATACCCGCCGTGAGCTGGTTCGGAGGCTTTTTGCAACACTGGCAGATGTGGCGGACCTTGCTTCAGTAGTCTGGCGCATGGCAGAAGGGATAAAACCTTAAGACAGCGGTGAGGCCTTTGCATAACGCCCCCTTTTGCCCGATTACTGCGTCAGTCTCAAATTTCAATCCTCGAAATACTCAATGTATTCCTGTGGTTAAAATTATCGCCTTCCTTGTACTTGGACAAAATTGGACGTTCTTCAAAGGTCTCACGGTTTGAAACAGCCCCCTATTTTTCTCATACGATGTCCGGAAATTCAGGTTCCTTTTTTTCTAAAAAGGCTGCCACACCATAAATGCATTCGCCGGACATGATAAGAGAAACAGCTTTTTCAGCTTCCAGATCGAGCGCCTTGTGGAAAGGAAGATTCATGCTCTGCCGTATTACTTCCAGGGCATGTCTGACAGCCCTCGGCCCGTTTGCGGCAATCATTTCAGCAAGTGAGACGGCTTCTTCGAGTGCACACCCGGGCTTGCTGACCCGGTTCACAAGACCCATATGAAGCGCTTCGCCGGCTTCAACCCTGCGGGCCGTTAGAATCAAGTCTGCGGCCTTTGAAGGTCCTACGAGCCGCACAAGCGCCGGGCCGCCTCCCCAGTCCGGCATCAGCCCCAGCCGGACCTCCGAAAAGCATATCACCGCGTCAGGATCCATGACCCGCATATCACATCGAACTGACAGTTCAGCGCCTCCGCCATAAGCCAGGCCATTCAAGGCCGCTATGATCGGTACAGGCAGGGAAAAAAGCTCATCCACCGCTCTCCGTACCTGTCCGATTACCCTTTCAGCCGGAGCACTATCCTGCTTACCGGCTGACTCTGCAATATATGAAACCATTGGGTTCTCCGGACTTACGTCAAACCCGGCGCAGAATGCCTTATCTCCAGCTCCCGTTATCACCAGACAACGCGGCATGTTTTTTTTCAATTCACCTGCTGCCTTCTCAAGGCCGGAAAACATATGTTCATTAAATGCATTCCTTCGCTGAGGACAATCTATGGTTAAAACAGCAATCTTGCCTTTTCTTTCCAGATTAATACCCTCTTTGGACATGGCAGCCCCCCCCCATCCTTATCATATATATCTAAGGCAACCTTACGGCATCTTTATTTTCAGATAAGCATCCCTGCCCGGATCATTCGCGGCTCGATTTTATCGCCTCTTTAAGTGCTTTCTGATCCACCGGAGGAACCGGGATGCCGGGTCGTTCAATCAATCCGATTGCTTCGGATGGGCAGCCGGTGGCGCAGACAGCGCAGCCTATGCATCGATCCATATTCAGTTCAGGACGGTCTTCCACACCCGAAGTAAGCGCAACCGCAGGGCATCGTTCAATACATGTGCCACATGCCGTGCAGAGCTCTGCATCCCATTCCGGCATAAAACCGGAATTCAAAGCCAGGCCTGGTTTGGGCTGGGAAAGGGCTGTCTTCAAAATCATGCAGTGACAGGAACAGCAGTTGCAAAGAAAGTCTATTTCCTGCCTGTTTATGGCGGCATGAACAAGGCCTGCTTCCTCTGATTTTTCCAGAATACGTAATGCCTCCTCTTTATCGATTTTCCGACCCAGTTTTCTGTCTATGACAAATTGAGCGCCCATACCAAACTGCATGCAAACCTCGTTCGGTTTTCCGCAATCGTCGCCCGGATCAATCAGCTTCGCTTCATGCCTGCAAAAACAGGTGCTTACAGCGAGCGGATCATATTTATCAATATATGTTTTTACCTGGTGGTAGGTATGAATCTTGTTGTCCGCTTTAATTTTCGTATTGACAGGAATGACCCTGTTGACCGGAAAAGTGATTTTAATTTTTTTCCTGGTTTTGTCTGCGGTATCTTTATAACTACGTATGAGTTTGGCTATTCTGATATCTTTTTCAGTGCTGGTACCCCTCATGAACTGGAATTCGAATATTCCCGGAACGAACGGGGGCGCTCCGTAGAATGTCGTATCACCCATTCTCCCTGCAGTGCAAAGGCCTTTGTAAGCCATCTCTTCCAGTATTTTCGCCACATCCTCTTCTTTTCTGCCCATATTTCCTGCAATTGTGCCGGACGGACTGTACCCCTGGGGTATCGCCATATACACAGCCGCCTCCTCAGGCGTGAAGAGTTCTTCGGCCAGATTATAAAATTCAGGTATATCCATGCCCGGATACATTCCGCCGCGCTTTGCCATCATGTCGCATAATTGCTTGTAGACTTTATCTGCCATTTCTTTTTCCTCTGTTTTACAGTTAATAGTTGATTTTAAAAACACCCGTCCCGATTGCCCCTGCCTTTTCATCAGAATATCAGTTTTTATTATACGGTTTTTTTTCTTATTCGTACATTAATATTTAAGGTTCTTCTCCCATTTGGTTGGGAGAAAGGGGTCAAGGATTCGAGGATTCGAGGGTTCAAGTGTTTGTTTTTTAATGATTTTATCAGAGCCTTCAGCATCCTCTCAACCTCCCCGATATCTCTCAGAAGTTCTGAAAGGCTTTCCTTATTGAGATAGCCCAGATCCCCGGATAATAATATTTGGGTCTCTGATTCACACGTTGTTTTTCTCCCATACCTTTCTGCAATGTTGCTCGGGATAGACAGGGCCGCCCTTTTCACTCGAATCCTTGAACCCGTGAACCCTTATAGGATCACCAACTAATTTGGAGATGATCCATAGTAAACTACCACCGACCTTGTCGGTGGCTTTCTTAAGACGGCAACTTCTGACAATGTCATTCGCTGCCGTCTCTCCAGATTCGAAACTGTTCTTCT
>JAGVOC010000001.1 GCA_020052975.1 Desulfobacterales bacterium
ATAATCCGGGAAGAGCGAAGCCATATTGTCTGGTTGAACAATTTAAAACAAAGCCTCACATAGAAGGCATCGTTTGGACTATTCAATCAAAATAGGCGGGGAGGCCGGTCAGGGCATCCAGACCATCGGGGATACTCTTGCAAAGGTATTCTCCCGCTTTGGGTATCATGTCTTCACTCACCAGGACTATGAATCCCGGGTCAGGGGGGGACACAATTTTTACCAAATACGGATAGCTGATCATCCGGTCATGACCTCGAGAGAAAAGATCGATATCATCGTCGCCCTTGATCTCGACAGCGTCACCCTTCATGAGAAAGAAGTTTCTCCCCGCGGGATCATACTCTATGACTCATCTCTTGTCGGTCAGGTCCCCGTGTCCGAAGAGCAGACAGCTGCGCGTCTTGATATGCCTTTGCTCGAACTGGCAACGAAACACGGCAATAAAATCATGGTGAATACCGTAGCTACCGGCGCAGTGCTGGGAATATTCCGGATGGATCTGCAGTTATTGGCGCAGATTCTTGAAGCTGCTTTTCTGAAGAAGGGCAGGGAGGTTGTTGAATCGAATATTCAGGCGGCGCTGTCCGGGTATAATCATGTCATAACGCATTGTAAATCCTGTGCGTTCCCTCTGGAACCGGAAACTTCTGCGGCCAAACAGACCATGATGCTCATGTCCGGCATCGATGCGATTGGGTTGGGGACGCTCTCTTCAGGATGCAAATTCTATGCTGCTTATCCCATGACACCCTCAACAGGCATCATGAATTACCTGGCGGGAAAAGAAAAAGAGTTCGGTATCGTCGTGGAACAGGCGGAAGATGAGATTTCAGCAATCAATATGGCGCTGGGAGCTTCTTTTGCAGGAGTAAGATCCATGACCGGCACTGCGGGAGGAGGGTTTGCCCTCATGGTAGAAGGTCTCTCTCTTGCTGGGATGACGGAAACACCTCTTGTCATCGCACTCGGCCAGAGGGCGGCGCCGGCCACAGGGCTTCCTACCCGCACTGAGCAGGGCGATCTCCTGTTCGCGATCCATTCTGCTCATGGAGAATTCCCGCGGATAGTGTTCGCGCCAGGGACACCGGAACAGGCATTCTCTCTCACAAACAAAGCCTTCGACCTTGCAGAAAAATATCAGGTTTCCGTTTTTCTTATCTTCGATCAATATATCGCCGATACGCTCTGGACATACAAAACGTTTGATGTTAATCCTGTAGTCTGGAATGATTACCGGCTCAGAGGAGAAGAATTCGCGCGCCTGAATACCTACAAGCGGCATGCGTTCACCGAGACAGGAGTATCGCCGCTCGGTGTTCCCGGAGAGGCAAGGCACGTTGTCGTAACAGACAGTGACGAGCACGACGAAGAGGGCCATATCATCGAAGATGCGGAAACAAGGAACAAAATGGTCCAGAAGAGGCTTATGAGAAAATTGCCTCTGATACGGTGTGAGATAAAAGAGCCGCTCTATTACGGCGGGAGCAATCCGAGGATTGTTATCGCCGGGTGGGGTTCCACCTATGGAGTCATGAAAGAGGCGGTTGACCTCCTTTCCAAAAAGGAGAGCATAGGGCTTTTACATTTCAGCGAACTCTATCCCTTTCCCTCCCCTTCTCCCCTTGCGCAGAATTATTTTTCGACCCTGAAAAATGCACAAGTTACGATCTGCATCGAGAACAATGCCACAGGACAGTTCGCCCGGCTCATGAGAGCTGAAACCGGATTCGCATTTCATGAAAAGATCCATAAATATGACGGAAGGCCTTTTTTGCTCGAAAAACTTGCAGGAGAAATCAATGCCCGTATTGGAAGATTATAAGGGACAGACGCCGGCCTGGTGCCCCGGTTGCGGCAATTACAGTATTCTTAAGGCTTTTAAGGAAACTGTTGTCGAACTCGGGATAGAACCGTATCAATTCACCATCGTATCCGGCATCGGGCAGGCCAGTAAATTCCCCCACTATCTGAAATGCAATACATTCAACGGACTGCACGGCAGGACTCTTCCCGTTGCAACGGGCATCAGACTTGCGAACCATGAAATGCTGGTCTTTGCAGTTGCAGGAGACGGTGACTGCTACGGAGAAGGCGGCAACCATCTTATGCATGCCATGAGGCGAAACATCAATGTGAAACTCTTTGTGCACGACAACCAGATCTACGGCCTTACCAAAGGACAACCCTCTCCTACAAGTCTTGAAGGTATGGTCACCAAGAACCATCCATTCGGTGTTTTTTCTGAGCAGTTGAATCCGATGGCCCTGGCAGTGGCCCTTAACTGCAGTTTCGTGGCACGGGGGTTTGCCGGGGATATCGAACATCTCAAGGAACTCATGAAATCCGCAATCCTCCACAAGGGTTTTTCGCTCCTCGATATCCTTCAGCCGTGTGTCACGTTTAATAAAATCAATACCTATGAGTGGTATAAAAAAAGGGTATATAAGCTTGAGCCGGAATACAGCCCGGACGACAGAGTAAATGCATTCAGGAGAGCGCTTGAATGGGGAGACCGTATCCCCCTCGGTGTGATATACAGGAACAACAGGCAGATTCTGGAAGAACGAATATCGGTCATCAGAGAAACGCCGCTTGTAAAACAGAAATTTGATTCAGCGAAAATTAAAGATATATTGAGAGATTTCTATTAGGAAATAACAGTTAAACATGTTTCACGTAGCCGGCATCATTACTGATGATGGATAGTGCACACCTCCTGTTCCTGCTGATGCAGAGTTAAAAAACTTCCGACGCCTTGAATTTTCTGCTCAAATTGCTAAGATGAAGAAAAGGTGTTATGGGGTAGAAGCATGGAGATCGGAAAAGTCAGGGGGATTCTTCAGGAGATACTGAATCCTGCGGGAATCACCATAGACGGCTCCAGGCCCTGGGATCTACGCATACAGGATGAGCGGTTCTTCGGAAGGGTTTTCAGGGAGGGGGGCCTCGGACTTGGCGAATCCTTCGTGGAAGGATGGTGGAAGAGTGACCGCCTTGACGAATTCTTCTGCAGGATTATGCCGCTGAGGCCCGAAGAAACTTTCAAGAACAATCTGAAACTCCAATACAACCTCTTTAAAGCCGCTGCCTTCAACCTTGCAAGCAGGTCCAGGGCATTTACGGTTGGGGAGAAACATTATAATCTCGGCAATGAACTCTTCCGGAGAATGCTCGACAGGCGAATGGTATACAGCTGCGGCTACTGGCAAAATGCCGGAAATCTCGATGAAGCCCAGGAAGGCAAACTGGATATTGTCTGCAGAAAACTGGGGCTTCAGCCGGGAGACCGGGTGCTTGATATCGGCTGCGGATGGGGGGGCTTTGCCAGGTATGCGGTTAAGCGATATGGGGTGAGTGTCGTCGGTATCACCGTGTCGGGCGATCAGGCTGCACTTGCAAAAGAGTTCTGTGCAGGGCTGCCTGTCGATATCAGGATTCAGGACTACAGGGATATGAAGGAACCATTCGATCATATCGTCTCCATCGGCATGTTCGAGCATGTTTGTTATAAGAATTACAGGAAATATATGGAAGTTGTCCACCGATGCCTCAGAGAGGACGGACTTTTCCTC
>JAGVOC010000263.1 GCA_020052975.1 Desulfobacterales bacterium
GCGATAATTTCAACCACAGGAATACATTGAGTATTTCGAGGATTGAAATTTGAGCCTGACGCAGTAATCGGGCAAAAGGGGGCGTTATGCAAAGGTCTCTGCTTGCAGGCCGTACAGGGTCTTATAAATAGGAATAATTCGGCAAATTCATGAGCGAAATTATTATTGAGGCAGGCCGCACCGAAAAAAACTACTGGGCCGACCTTTGGCGCTATCGGGAGCTCTTTATCATTCTGGCTTGGAGGGATATCTCGGTACGCTACAAGCAGACCATCATTGGGATTCTCTGGGCAATTATCAGGCCCTTTCTTACAATGATCGTCTTCACCGTCATTTTTGGCCGCATTGCCAAACTCCCCAGCGACGGAAGCGCCCCTTACGCCCTTTTGGTCTTTGCCGCCATGCTCCCCTGGTCCCTTTTCTCAAACGCCCTGAGTGAATCGTCTAACAGCCTGATAGACAACACCAATCTGATCGGAAAAGTTTACTTCCCCAGACTGATCATTCCCTCGGCAACCCTTGTAACCGCTTTCATAGATTTTCTTATAAGCTTCATAATTTTAGTTGGAATGATGGTCTATTATCAATTTGCACCCGGCCGGCAGATGTTGTTGCTGCCTTTCTTCATCATCCTGGCCTTGTTGGCCAGCCTGGGCCCCGGTCTCTGGATAACAGCACTCAATGTGAAATACCGTGATTTCCGCTATATCATCCCGTTTGTGGTGCAGTTCGGGCTTTATGTTTCTCCCGTAGGATTCAGCAGTAACGTGATCCCGGAGCAATGGCGACTGCTTTACAGCCTCAATCCCATGGTGGGGGTGATCGACGGCTTCCGCTGGTGCATCCTCGGCGGCAACAGCCCCATTTACATGCCCGGCTTCCTGCTCAGCCTCGCCATCATTGCCTTCTTCCTCTATCTGGGCGTAACCCGTTTCCGGAAGATGGAAAAAACCTTTGCAGACCTTATCTGATGATAGTGAAAAGTTAAAAGAGAAAGGTGAATTGGAATGGATTACCGGCCACATAGGGAGTTGGAGGTCTGGAAAAAGGCAATGGACTTTGTTATAGAGGCCTATAGTATAACCAATGAGTTTCCTAAGTCCGAAGAATACGGCCTGACCTCCCAAATGAGACGCGCGTCGGTTTCAATTCCCAGCAACTTGGCGGAAGGTGCGGGTCGCAAAGGAAACAAAGAATTCATGCCGTTTCTTAACATTGCCCAAGGATCAGAGACCTTTGAAGAACATTCAATTTTGACCAAGTACAAGGAAGGCGATAATTTCAACCACAGGAATACATTGAGTATTTCGAGGATTGAAATTTGAGCCTGACGCAGTAATCGGGCAAAAGGGGGTGTTATGCAAAGGTCTCGATCAATAAGCGAATTGGATACGCAACTGGAGCTTGCTTATCGTCTTGAATATATAAACAAACAAGACTATTCAAACCTTATCAACAGACTAACCGAAATTTCCAAAATGCTTTATGGCTTGGCCAAAACGTTGAAATAACCTTCTCCTATTTACTTTTATTATTAAACATTCACGGTCTTCTAACTCACTTTTTACCTCTCACTTTTTACTTTTAACTAACTATGTCCGACATCGTCATCAAAGCTGAAAACCTCGGCAAAAAATATGTCATCGGCCACCAGGCGGAAAGGGGCGGCTATACGGCTCTGCGCGATGTGCTGATGCAGAATGCCAGAAACCTATGGAGCAAGACAAAAGACTTGGCAACGGGGAAACCCATCATACAGGGCGACACGATGGAAGAGGTGTGGGCGCTCAAGGATGTGAGTTTTGAGATCCGCCGCGGAGAGGCTGTTGGTATCATCGGCCGCAACGGGGCTGGCAAATCTACCCTGCTCAAAATTCTCTCACGCATTACGGAGCCTTCAACCGGTAGAGTTACGATCAGGGGCCGTGTGGCCAGTCTGCTGGAAGTTGGTACGGGCTTTCATCCGGAACTGTCCGGAAGAGAGAACATATATCTGAATGGTACCATTCTCGGAATGACACGGAAGGAAATCAGGAGCAAGTTTGACGAGATCGTGGACTTCGCTGAAGTTAAGAAATACCTGGATACACCGGTCAAACGCTATTCAAGCGGCATGTACGTACGCCTGGGTTTTGCTGTGGCTGCGCACCTTGAGCCCGAAATTCTGGTTGTGGACGAGGTACTTGCGGTCGGTGACATACAGTTTCAGAAGAAGTGCCTTGGGAAAATGGAGGATGTGGCCAGGGAAGGGCGGACGGTGTTGTTTGTGAGTCATAATATGGCTGCGGTTGAAAATCTGTGCAGAACCGGGATAGTCCTGGATAACGGCAACATCGGTTTTAATGGTGGAATTACCAAAGCCCTCAAATTCTACCTCAACTCTATTACTGAAATAATTGACAGCAGTAATATCGGCACCAGGTCAGACAGAAGAGGAGAGGGACAAGTCAAGATAACCAATATTATGATAAAAGATCAGGAAAAAAATGAGAATATTCCTTTTCAGACAGGCACAAAATTTTTTTTTGAGATTGACTACAAAGCCGGCGGAAATATAAAAAATCCACGTGTGATTATCGGTCTTTATGATCTTATGAACGTCGGAGTTGCAAGATTTGATACCGAAATAACCGGAGATCTGCAATCTGTATTACCTGAATCAGGGCGGATAGTCTGTTCGACAGAAAGCGTGCCGCTTGCTCCCGGACGGTACTTTATCAACATAGCTTTTTTAAGCAATGGAGTTATACAGGATTATCTGGCAGGAGCCGTCTATATGGATATTATAGGCTCCGATTATTTCAATACCGGAAAAATTTTTAACGAAAGCGATTTAAAACTGACTAAAATACTAATAAAGCATGAGTGGAGTGTTTCTTCTTGATTACAGCGTACCCGAATGATGTGATTTCTGCAATTGGAATACCGTGACAGCAATTTATTATCAGATCGGTACCCTACAGATGAAAACAGAACATATTTCCCAATGACCGAAGCCCGATCATATTACTTCAATCCTGACCTCAAAGTATGGGTAACACCATCTCACAACGGCATTGCCTATTCGGATGGCGATGCCATCGAGCACCGGCTTCTGATGGCGCTCCGGCACTGTATCGATGTGAGCGGGGCGTCCGAAGAGCTTCGGCTTCACATCAACGACTGGCCGAGCGAATATCACCTGAGCCCGGTGAGGCACAACCTGCTGAGGCCTTTTCCGTTTAAGCAATCCGATCATATACTGGAACTGGGCTGCGGTTGCGGAGCGATCACACGCTACCTCGGCGAAACCCAGGCAACCGTCGTCGGCATTGAAGGAAGCCGACGCCGTGCGGAAATCGCCGCTGAGCGATGCCGAGATCTCTCCAACGTCAAGATTTACTGCGATAACATAGCCGAATTCAGGACTGACGAAAAGTTCGATTACGTCACTCTCATCGGCGTGCTGGAATATGCCCCTTTGTTCATCGATTCGGATGATCCTGTGAATTTCTGCCTGGAATGCGCCCGGTCACTTTTAAAGGATGACGGACTGCTCATCATGGCGATCGAAAACCAGTTGGGGCTCAAATATTTCAATGGCTGTACTGAAGACCACCTTGGTGTCCCCTACTTCGGAATCAATGATCTCTATACCAGGAAAACTCCTATCACCTTCGGCAGGAAAGAACTTTCCAACCATCTGTACCGAACCGGTTTTGAAAGTCTCCATTTCTTTTATCCGTTTCCGGACTATAAGTTGCCGGAGATCATTCTGTCGGAAGCTGCATTCCTGCACAAGGATTTCCGCTCCGCAGATCTTTTGTACCGGCTGAACAGCCGGGATTATGGAAGCACCTCGCAGAAGGCTTTCTTTGAAAACCTTGCTTGGCAACCTCTTGCACGAAACGGATTGATAGCCGATTTAGCCAATTCCTTCCTGATATTGGCAGGCAGATCAACGGAAAAATCCAAACAGGACTGGCTTGCCCACATTTTCAGCACAAACCGCATTCCTGTCTTCGCCGTGGATACCGTCTTTCAGGAAAAAGAAGGTTCAATTTTTGTTACTAAACACCGCATATTCCCTGAAGCCCCCTTACCGGAGGAAGGTTGTTTCCGGCACAGGCCCCCGGAATACGTTCATTATATTCCCGGTCAACTCCATGCCATCTCATTGCAATCTATCATGGCGAGGGGAGGAAATTTAGATGATGCCGTGCAGTGGGCATCTCCATGGGTCACTTATCTCACTACCAATGCATTGCCGGGAAACGGTCTTGAATTGCCCGGAGAATACATTGATGCCATACCCGCCAACCTGTTGCTGAATGAATCCGGGAACTGGGTGTATATTGATGCCGAATGGTCGGTCGATGGGCCGATTCCCATTAAATGGGTGCTGATCCGTGGACTGATCTATGCTTTTTCTTCCAGTCCCCTGTCCGCTGCTCTTGCCGGGGTAATTTATCGTGATCTTGTAAAAGAGGTTTTAGCCCGGCTTGGCTACGAACTAACGGATGAAGACATAAAGTCGGCTGTCAACCTTGAGGACAAACTGCAACGAACTGTTTTTGGTCCCCGGTGGAAGGGACCCAGAAATATGGATCTGCTTTCGAGCCCAATACGGTCTTTCGCCTCCATGACGCTACAAGACGAACTTGCCCGGGTTAAATCCACCATTTCCTGGCAAATAACAAAGCCATTGAGATTTATTGCATTTATTTTGCGCTGGATAACGGAGAAAAGGAACAGATACTAAAATATTTACCATGTCAGGCAAACTATCAGACGACTTATCCGGATTCAGATCAGAACGGGCAAACCGTATCATATCCTTTTTTATCATGATGATATCGGCTTTTGCCCGCCAAAAGAACCGTCTGAACCTGTTACGCTCAGTCTGGCAAATTGCCAGCAACCACGGATTGCCCGGCCTCAAAAGGTCATTCTTTAGATTTATCAATATGGGCATGACATATGAACGCTGGATCTACCTTCATAACACCCTGAGCAATAAAGACATAGATGCCATACGTCGGCATATATCGACGCTGTCAAATCATCCCGTTATTTCCGTGCTTATGCCCGCCTGCAACACTTCTGAAATATGGCTGCGGCGCGCAGTTGAATCGTTACGCAGCCAGCTCTATCCGCATTGGGAGCTTTGCATCATTGCCGATGATGCAACTGCAATATCGGATGTACGCATTGTACTGGAGGAGTACACAAATATAGATGAACGTATCAGGGTAGTGCTCCGTGAGCAAAATGACAATATTGCAGTTGCAGCCAACAACGCAATGACCCTTGCCCGAGGTGAGTTCATTACGCTTCTAAACCACAACGACGAGCTGCCACAGCATGCACTTTACACGGTTGCAGTCGCACTAAATGAAAAGCCGTTCCTTGATTTGATATACAGCGACGAAGACAAGATAGATGAAAACGGTCGGCGCTTCGATCCTTATTTCAAACCGGACTGGAACCCGGACCTGTTCACCGCACAATACTTTATCAGACACCTCTGCGTTTACCGTGCCGAAGTCGTTCGTGCCTTAGGCGGATTCCGAGAAGACTGTGACGGATCGCAGGATTGGGACCTGGCGCTGAGAGTGAGTGAACGCATCCCGGCTTCGCACATTAAACATATTTCACATATCCTTTATCACTGGCGAGCCTTTACCGAGGCATCAGCCATGAAGCAAAATGAAAAGTCGCATGCAGGTCATGCGGCCATAAAAATAGTGCAGGATCACCTGAGCAGAACATCACAGGAGGGCAGCGTATTTCAGGACAGTTCGGGGTATGTACGAATCCAATATTCAATTCCATCACATATCCCGATGGTATCAATCATTATTCCGACATTCAATGGTCTGTCTCTTCTGTGCCGTTGCATAAAAAGCATACAAAAAAAAACCCTTTATTCCAACTATGAAATCATAATTGTAGATAATCAATCGGATGATAGTAACACACTGGACTACTTGAATTTCCTGGAAAAGTCCGGAATTGCGCGTATTATCAAGTACAACCACCCGTTCAATTATTCAGCAATTAATAATTTTGCTGCAGAAGCAGCCGGCGGCGAGTTTCTCTGCCTTATGAACAATGACATAGAGGTCATATCGGAAGATTGGCTTGATGAAATGATAAGCCATGCGGCAAGGCCTGGCATAGGAGCAGTAGGTGCCATGCTCTACTATCCGGACAACACGATTCAGCATGCCGGTGTGATATTACTTGAAAGCGGGGTTGCAGGGCATCTATATGCCGGGAAAAAGCGGGGTATTGCCGGGTACCACTCACGTGCCTGTATGACGCAAAATCTCTCTGCAGTTACTGCGGCATGTCTTGTGATACGTGCATCTACATACAGGGATGTTGGTGGTCTTGATGAGGAAATTCTTCCAATTTCATTTAATGATGTTGACTTCTGCCTAAGGGTTCGGGAGAGAGGGTTCCGTAATCTATGGACCCCATTTGCGGAGTTTTATCATAACGAATCTGCATCCCGCGGATCTGACGATAACAAAGAAAAAAAAGATCGCTTTCAGCGTGAAACTTCCTATATGCTTGCCCGGTGGAGTCATGAGCTTAGTAATGATCCGGCATACAACCCGAATCTTATCTTCTATAACGGATGGCCTTACCTCGCTCCTGAACCGCAGGTTAAAAAGCCGTGGATGCCTTATTTAAAAGAAGGAGAAAATATGTAGGCTTTTGAAGAACCTTCGGTTTTGTTCAGTTTTTATGGACTCGTAAAAAGTCCATAAACTGGCCGGGGGAATTAAGCCCCGGCCCTTTAATCAGATGTTATTTCACTATGAAAATTTCAATCGCGCTCTGCACATACAACGGCACCCGGTTTCTGAATGAGCAACTATCAAGCATAGCTGCGCAGACAAGACTTCCGGATGAAATTGTTATCTGTGATGACTGCTCCGGTGACGGGACATGGGAAATACTTGAAGCATTCTCGCAAAAGATAACCTGTCCGGTAAACTTTTATCGCAATCAGAATAGACTGGGATCCACAAAGAACTTTGAAAAGACCATCAGTTTGTGTTCCGGTGACCTGATCGCCTTATGCGACCAGGATGACGTATGGATGCCGCATAAACTTGAAATAGTGGAACGCAAATTTCTTGAGTCCCCTGCTATTGATGCCGTATTTTCCGATGGAGACGTAGTTGATGAAAAATTGTCACCTCTCGGTTATACGCTTTGGCAACATACAGGTTTTCGCTCAGGCAAGCAGAGAAAAATGGAACATGGTCATTCGCTGGAGGTACTTCTAAAGCATGTAGTCGTAACCGGAGCAACACTCATTTTCAGAAGAAGCCTGAAGGAATATATTTTACCTATCCCTTCCGACTGGGTTCACGACGCATGGATTGCTTTGCTGGCAGCCTCCGGAAACAATCTTGGCCTTGTTTCAAGACCTCTGATTCTTTACCGTCAACATGGAGAAAATCAGGTTGGCGCAAGGCATCGCCGACTCGCCGGGCGTTTTAATGAGTCTATGCATATCAATCGTAAGCATTATTATGCCGGCGAGTTATCACGCTACGAAGAAGCAATAAAAAGGGCTTCCTCCAATATCCATCCGGTGAGTACCGAAGCCTTGAATCTGCTGGAAGCCAAACTGATCCATCTTAACAAACGCGCCGGATTACCGGCGTCCCGCCGACTGCGCATTATTCCGATTATGACTGAACTTTTATCTCTTAGATACCATCGTTTTTCATTTAGCTGGCAGGTTGCTGTAAAAGATTTGTTACTGCCCCCATAATGAAACCTTTGCATAACACCCCCTTTTGCCCGATTTCTTTAAAGACTTGGTTTCTGGTCTCTGGTTTGTAGCTTCTGGTTTTTTCTTTTAACCAGGAACTATAAACTATAAACCATGAACCTAAGCCTTAAATATCGCCTTCCTTGTGCTTGGTCTAAATTGAATGTTCTGTAAAGGTTTCATAATGTTTACTTCACTTCAGGCAAGCCATGCTTAATAAACATTCTTACCTTGTATGGTACCGGAATAAAAACCGACAAGAAACTCCGCAGGCTGATGCATCGCCCTGCCTGTATAATCTTTCGTAGCCTCGCCAGCCTCGTATATTCGGAAAACACTGCCCCGAGAGACGGCAGGTATATCCTACGCAGCAGCCTGAAATCAAATTTGACCACCGAAAGCGTAAGTCCTTCAATCAGCAAAAGCAACAGGTGCAAGGGAAACATTACATGAAAAAGAGGCGGTGGATAGATCAATGCCATAACAAAACTTTTATTGCGTTCGCTCAATGCCCGTCTTTTCATGCTTGTAACCAGCTTACCCGCATCAACCTTCCCACCTCCCAGGCTTTTTCCTACCCAATGCTTAAATCCTGAATCAGGAAGCACTCTTACATTATATCCCATCAATCTTGCCAGGCAGCACAAATACATATCCTCGGCGAGCGTTTGAAACCATTCAGGAAAACCGCCAAGTTCATCCCACAAACTCTTTGGGAGCCATAAACAAGCTCCGATAACCATCCCCACCTCAGTAACATTTCTATCCCTGTTCGGAACTGGATTTAAAAAGGGATCGAATAGACTTCCCCGATCTATCAGCTCGCCGGTTTCCATATCATATTGCGGCAGGCCTGTTATCATTGGTTCTTTCTCTGATTCAGAATGACTGTATAGTTTGTCCAGTGCATCGGGCAACAGGCAGGCATCATTGTTAAGAAACAGCATGTATTTACCTCTGGCTTTGGCAGCCATGCGGTTGTTGCTTACGCAAAAACCGACATTTTCCGGGCTCTCAATCAGAATTATTTCAGGATATTTTTCGCTGATGATTCTTACGGAATTATCGGTCGACGTATCGTCATGAACAATTATTTCGACAGGATATCCGAATCGCTGGTTTTTTATTGAATCTATGCATGCGGAGATTACATTTTCACCATTATAATTTGCTACACATACGGAACATGCCGGCAAATATACAGAAGATGGGAATTCGTTTATATCGGAGCGGTTATTATTCATTCATAAAATAGCACCCTGTAAAAAGGCTGATAAACCTCCATTCGCTATTCCGTATTTGCAGCAAATATCAATCCTGATGAACTCGTAATAAGTCTGGATTTTCACTTTTTCGTCATTCCCGCGGAAGTCCGCCGCGGCGGATTTATTCAGATAGTTTCCGCCTCAGGCGGATTTTCACGGGAGTGACGGGATTTTATACTTTTTACGAAACCATCAATCCTAACGACTTAATAAAACTCATAGTTCAGCCTATAATCATAATCAGATCGCCAGTATTAACTTGGGCCCCTTTTTGAACACTTATCTCCCTTACTGTTCCTGTGGCGTTAGTAACAAGGTTATTCTCCATTTTCATGGCTTCCATAATAACAACTGTATCACCGGCTTCAACCCGGTCCCCGACTTTTACCATGATATCGAGAATCAGGCCGGGGATGGGCGCCATTATAGAACCGGCTCCGGCAGGAGCAGTTGTCCTGGCTGCCGGAGCAGGAACATCCGGCTTATGGGAAACAGAAGGACTCACAGGCTCATGCGCAGAAGTTTGGATGGGTGCGGTAACAATCCCGCCATTCGAATTATCACGGTTTTCGATTATAATCTTATATGGTTTACCATTGACTGTAACCTGAGCCGTTCCTCCGGTTATTTCTCCAACCTCTACCTCAAAATTCATATTGTCGACATTTATTTTATATATCATAGTAAAACCTCTCGGAATAATAAGATTAAAGTCAATTAAGTGTGGCCGTTAAAGACCAGGAATCTGTCATTCATGCTCCTTTCATAACCGGTTTCTATTCTTAAATGGAATAAAAGCCCCATAACATATCTTGCAAAAAAATACACGTTCCAAAAGCAGAAGCCTGAGGTTACTTTATATTGGCATGATACTCCTGCAAAGGACGCACCTTCGAATCCCCTTCACGCCTTGCTGCAATACCTTTTGCCGCAGCTACGGCCGCTGCAGTCGTTGTTATATAAGGAATCTTGTACCTTATGGCTGCTTTCCGGATATCTGAACTGTCTTCAGAGCTCTTCCTTCCACTCGGCGTGTTTATCAGAAGATTTATTTTACCCGTTTTTACCGCATCCACCAGGTCAGGTCTTCCAAAACCGAGTTTGGACACAAGGGTTGTTTCTATCCCTCTTTCTTTGAGGAACTCATGCGTTCCTTTTGTAGCCATAACTTCAAACCCGAGATCCCTGAACAGCCTGACGGGTTCAAGAGCAGCAGTCTTGTCCCTGTCGGCTATAGTAAACAATACGCTTCCTTCGAGAGGAAGTGTAACCTGAGCAGCCTCCTGTGCCTTGTAAAAAGCCCTTCCATATGATGTTGACAGCCCAAGCACTTCACCCGTGGAACGCATCTCAGGCCCCAATATGGGATCAACCTCATGAAACATATTGAAAGGAAATACCGCCTCCTTAATACCATAGTGAGGTATGGAACGCTGTTTAAGGTTAAGCTCTGAAAGGGTTTTGCCGAGAACAACCTGGGTTGCCAGTCTGGCCATTGAGATATTGCATACCTTTGAAACTATCGGCACTGTACGGGAGGCTCTCGGATTTGCTTCAAGAACATAAACTGTATTGTCGAAGATGGCATACTGGATATTCATGAGGCCGACTACATGAAGAGTTACTGCTATTTTTTTTGTATATTCACTTATGGTTTCAATATGCTTTGGCGGAATACTTACCGGAGGAATCACACATGCAGAATCACCGGAATGGATACCGGCAAGCTCAATATGCTCCATCACAGCCGGCACAAAGGCATTTGTCCCGTCGGCTATTGCATCGGCTTCCGCCTCAATTGCATTATCAAGGAACTTATCAATCAAAACCGGCCTTTCAACAGAAATATCCACCGCGGCTTTCAAGTAGCGCCGGAGCATATCTTCGTTCTGGACAATTTCCATTCCACGGCCACCAAGAACATATGAGGGACGGACCATCAGGGGATACCCTATCTTGTCTGCAATCTCTTTTGCCTCTTCCATGTTTATTGCCATACCCGATTCGGGTTGTGGTATTCCAAGCTCGCGCATCACTCTCCTGAACTGATCCCGGTCCTCTGCGAAATCGATGGTTTCCGGAGAAGTTCCGAGAATCTTCACGCCGGCTTCTTCAAGCTCTTTTGCAATATTAAGTGGGGTCTGGCCTCCGAACTGGACAATCACTCCTTCAGGTTTTTCCTTCTCATATATGCTTAATACATCCTCCACAGTAAGCGGCTCGAAATACAATTTATCAGATGTATCATAGTCGGTTGATACTGTTTCAGGATTGCAGTTGACCATGATCGATTCAAACCCGGCATCCCTGATAGCAAACGCTGCATGAACACAACAATAATCAAATTCGATCCCCTGGCCTATCCGGTTGGGGCCTCCGCCAAGAACCATGATTTTTTTCCGTCCGCTTACGCCTACTTTGTCGGGTGCGTTGTATGTGGAGTAATAATAAGCCGCGTTTTCCACTCCGCTGACCGGCACCGGCTCCCAGGCTTCAACAACACCGATCTTTTTCCGCTGTCCACGGATATTTTTTTCTGAAATACCGAGTAATTTTCCAAGATACCGGTCGGCAAATCCATCTTTTTTTGCCTGAACAAGGAGCTCATCAGGAAGCTGACGTCCCTTATGTTCAAGTATCTTTTCCTCCAGCCCTACCAGCTCTTTCATCTGGCCGATAAACCAGGGCTTGATATGTGTAATTTCATACAACTGATCAATATCAGCTCCCTTTCGTAAGGCTTCATACATTATAAACTGGCGTTCACTGGTTGGAATCCGAAGCATGTTAATAAGTTTTTCGAGGGGCTGTTCATTAAAATCTTTTGCAAAACCAAGACCGTACCTGTTTATCTCAAGGCTTCTGATTGCCTTCTGAAAGGCTTCCTTATAGTTTTTCCCTATACTCATTACTTCGCCGACAGCCTTCATCTGAGTACCGAGCCTGTCTTCAACTCCTTCAAATTTTTCGAATGCCCACCGGGCAAACTTTATCACGACATAATCACCGGAAGGTGTGTATCTCTCAAGAGTTCCATCCCGCCAGTAAGGGATCTCATCCAGGGTCAGACCTCCGGCAAGAAGCGACGATACTCTTGCAATAGGAAATCCTGTTGCCTTTGATGCCAACGCCGAAGAGCGTGAAGTGCGCGGATTAATTTCAATCACCACAACCCGGCCTGTCTTCGGATCATGAGCAAACTGGATGTTTGTGCCGCCTATGACTTCTATAGCTTCAACTATTGCATAAGAATATTTCTGCAGGCGCTTTTGAAGTTCCGGATCAATTGTAAGCATCGGGGCCGAGCAAAAACTGTCTCCGGTATGTATGCCCATGGCATCTATGTTTTCTATAAAGCAGACGGTGATCATTTGATTTTTGGCATCCCGCACCACTTCGAGCTCAAGCTCCTCCCAGCCCAGAACAGATTCTTCAACAAGTATCTGACGGACACGGCTTGCCGCCAACCCCCGTGCAGCAACTGTCCGCAGCTCTTCAATATTATAAACGAGTCCCCCGCCTGTTCCTCCCATGGTATAAGCAGGGCGGATAACCACCGGATAGCCAAGCTCGTTCGCAACTTTTTCGGCGTCTTCAACCTTGTTGACAATCTTGCTTTTTGGCATGTCGATTCCGAGCTTGTTCATCGTATCCTTGAAAGCCTGGCGGTCTTCACCGCGTTCAATTGCATCAACATTCACACCGATAATCTTGACGCCATATTTTTCAAGAACACCTGCAAGGTGGAGTTCAGAAGATAGATTCAATCCGGTCTGACCGCCTAAATTAGGCAAAAGCGCATCCGGCTTTTCCCTCGCAATAATCTCGGTTATAGTTTTAAGATTAAGAGGTTCTATATAAGTCACATCTGCCATTCCGGGATCTGTCATGATTGTTGCCGGGTTTGAATTGACAAGTACCACTTCATATCCAAGTGAACGCAGCGCTTTGCATGCCTGTGTGCCGGAATAATCGAATTCACACGCCTGTCCGATAATAATCGGGCCTGAACCAATGATAAGAATTTTTTTAATGTCGTTGCGCCTCGGCATAGTTACTCCTTTTGAGTTAATATTAATGCAGCCTGTTAAATTATGTTTTCTTTTCGATTTAAAAAACCGGGTAGTTTAAAATATATTGCGGGCAATTTGAAAAATGTTAGCAATACTGAAAAAAATATGTTAGTTTGAGCAAAACTTAAAATCAAGACAAAATTTTTACATGTTTCAGTCTTTATAATTTTGTGAAGTGAAGCACCAGCGCTATCCAGTCTTTTCAAGTAGTTCTGGACTCCCGTTTTCACGGGAATGACGAGGTTTTTGCCTTTTTTACGAAAATTTCAGTCTTGTTTAAATAACATTCGGTCTTCAGTCCTCAGACTGAACATCTGAGCAATATTTTATTTTCTGTGGGGGGATTTTTATATGGGCGGAATGTTTGGTGTAGTATCAAAGGATGACTGTGTAAACGATCTGTTTTACGGCACTGATTACCATTCACATCTTGGAACAAAAAGGGGTGGAATGGCAGTTTCGAACCGAAAAGGGTTTGAGAGATCAATTCACAGTATAGAAAATAGTTATTTCAGGTCAAAATTTGAATCTGATCTTCCAAAATTCAAGGGAAACCTCGGAATAGGAGTTATAAGCGATAATGATTCTCAACCGCTTATTATCGGATCTCATCTTGGGACATTCGCAATAGCTACTGTCGGAAAACTGAACAATATAGACAAACTATCTGAAATTGCCTTTAAGAAAAAAATGCATTTTTCCGAAACAAGCGGAGACAAAACCAATCCCACCGAACTTGTGGCAATGCTTGTTTGCGAAGAAGACTCCTTTGAAAATGGGATAGAAAGTGCACAGAAAGCAATAAAAGGCTCCTGTTCAATCCTTTTACTCACAAATAAGGGTATCTTTGCAGCAAGGGACAGATTAGGCCGAACCCCTCTTGTTATCGGGAAAAAAGACGGCGCTTTCGCCGTAGCCTCGGAAAATTGCTCATTTCCGAATCTTGGCTACACAACTGAAACATTTCTCGGCCCCGGCGAAATCGTTTTTTTTACTGCCGACAGTTATGTGCAGAAGAAAAAGCCGGGAGATAAATTGCAGGTCTGCTCATTCCTGTGGGTGTACTATGGTTATCCTGCCTCAGATTATGAAGGAATAAACGTCGAATATGCCCGTAACAGGTGTGGCAGCTCACTTGCAAAAAATGATAATGTTATTATCGACTGTGTTGCAGGAATTCCGGATTCGGGAATCGGCCACGCCGTTGGCTACGCAAACGAGAGAAAAGTCCCTTATATAAGGCCATTTGTAAAATACACTCCAACCTGGCCAAGAAGTTTTATGCCCCAGAACCAGAAAACAAGAGACCTTGTTGCCAGGATGAAACTTATCCCTGTCAGGAAACTCATTGAAGGTAAGAAAATCCTATTTTGTGAAGATTCAATCGTAAGAGGAACCCAGCTGAAAGAAAATATTGAAATCCTATTTGATTACGGTGCTCTTGAATTACACATGCGTCCCGCATGTCCCACTCTGATTTATCCATGCGAGTTTTTGAACTTTTCCACGTCAAGATCAACACTTGATCTTGCAGGAAGAAAAGCTATCCAGGAAATCGAGGGCCGTGAGAACTTAAATCTTGAAGAATATGCAACCGCAGGCTCCGAAAAGAACCTTCTGATGATAGACAAAATACGGCGGCGTTTGAAATTGACAACATTAAGATATCAAAAACTTGATGATCTTGTTGAAGCCATAGGCCTCCCTAAAGAAAAACTCTGCACACATTGTTGGGACGGAAAAAGCTATTTCTGATGACTTCGTAAAAAAGTCATTAAGTATCGACTTTTTGCAAAACCGTTTCCAGGCTCTTCCAGACCTGACTTATACCCTCTTTTATGTCTATATCAGGACACCATCCTGTTTCAGCTCTTATTTTATCTGTATTTAGAATTATCTCCGCAGGATCTATTATTCTCGCTTCTTTATACACTTTTCTTAATTTCTTTCCTGTTATCTCTTCTGCTATTTGACAGATTGCATTAATAGAATAACCTTTTCCATAGCCTACATTATACCTTGCATACTTTTCCTGATTTGCCGAACAGAGGATTTTTTCGCATGCAATAACAAAATCGCGGACATGGAGATAATCTTTTATTATAGACCCGTCGCCCCATATGGTAAATTCCGAGTCATTTAATATAGCGGACAAAATTGTCTGTATCAGGCCAAATCCTTTTGGGGTTCGCTGACCCGGTCCGTAAACATTAGATGGTCTTAATACTGTCACCCTGTTTTTAGTCTGGTGGGTAAAGGAAAATAAAAAGCTTTCCAGAGACAACTTGCATGCTCCATGATAAGAAATGGGATTGCACTGAGCTGATTCCGGAGCGGGGTTTTTTTCAGGGTTCCCGTAAATTGCCCCGCCGCTTGAAATAAATATTATATGTCTGTTCTCAAATAACTGAAGGACTTCAATTAACGCAATAGTCGGAAGCAAATTGTTGTATGTTTCGCACAGCGGAGCCTTAATTGTATCTCCCGGAACCGAATTACTTGCCGCATGTATAATTACAGGGCATTCATCAACAAGCGGTTCAAGCAGTCTGCAATTATTTATATTCCCCTCAATATTAACATAGGAGCTGTCCTCATAAGACGTTTTATGCGGATTACGCGCAAGCGAGTAAACCTTATGGCCTGCATTGCAGAAATGTTCGGCAAGCCGGGTTCCGATAAAACCGGTTCCGCCCAATATAAGAATATTACTTTTTTGACCGTTGCATAAGTTCGATATAGGCATTGTGATATCTCTCCGCTGCATTCTCCCAGGTTCCGCAAATGTTAAGAATGCTGTTTCTTGCCGATAACCCCATCAATAAATTTTCCCCGGGATCCGACAGCAGTTTTATTCCTTCACGAAATTCACCTGCATTTCCTGCAATCCATCCATTCTCCTTGTGAGCTACAACCTCCTTGTGAGAAGAATGAGGCGAAGCAACAACAGGAAGACCGGAGGCCATGGCTTCAAGCACAACCTGTGGCAGACCTTCGCTATGGACGCTTAACGTAATAAGCCCGGTCGCTCTTTTAAACCACAAGTCCCTGATTTCTCCGAGATTAGCCGGGGGATGATATTTGACCCACGCCGGCAAACTAATCTTTTCAATTACCGGGCCGATAACATGCAGCTCATCTTCTTCACGGAAACAGCTTTCGCCCCAATCAAAAAGCGGGCCGATTTTATCCCTTGTAATTCTTGTTACAGCAATCCAAATTCTTGGATTTGAGCTTACAGCGCGTTCAATACTGTAAAATTCATCGTCGATGCCAAATCTGATTTCCCTTATTTCAGCAACACTTCCAAAATTCTCTTCAAGAACCGGGGTCATCCAGCTGTTGTTTGGGGCCAGTATGGCAGGATGTCGTTGAAACACTCTTTTTAACACACTCTTCATTCCGGGTATACGAAGAAGACTTAAATC
The DNA here is from genome assembly GCA_020052975.1 of Desulfobacterales bacterium. Next base: position 16,544 of record JAGVOC010000263.1, read on the forward strand.
AGTCCCAAGCACTGAAACAAGAACGGGCTTTTTGTTATCAGGAATACTTAAGGCATTCTGGAGCCAGTTTACGTGATATATATCTGCATCTGAAAAGCGCTTATATACATCTCTTAATCTCAATAAAAGCCCTGAACCCCACACAAAAGCCTGAGAAGGACCGCTGCGGACTTTATGGGCAATACCCCCTTCTTCAGACAATTTTTCAAGCCATTTTTTTTCTTCACCGGAAGCAGCGTATTTTACGTTATCAGGAATCTTGCCGGGCGGAGCCCATACATATATAATAATATCCCTTCCCGAAAGCCCGCACAACATTCTTTCAATAAAACGGCCTTTCCAGTCAAGGTCATCCCTCGGATATGAGGTGGAAACAAAGAGTATTTTCAAATTCGATAAACTCATCAAAAGTGAAGCTCCCAACCCTGAAGAGTTGAGCTTCCCGTTAAGGAATAAATCTATTTTTTTGTGATCATGGAACGATCCACATCCCGCCTTTCGTATCTCATCTGGCAGATTTGTTCGGATATAAGCCCCATCATGAATATAATTATAGAAGTTGTAAAAAGCAGTGCGCTCATGTTGGTAAATCTGCCCTGAGTCAGCAAAGTGTATATGTAATTTGAAAGGCCAAGTACAAAGAGGACGAAGCTGACCGGAAGGAATATTCTTAAAGGAGAATAAAGAGTGCATATTTTTGTTATGATCATGAAGAATCGAACTCCGTCCTTAAATATCTTTATATTGCTCTTCCCTGTACTTCGCGCCCTTATTTTTATCGGAACATACTTAAGAGACCAGCCGCTTCTTAAAACACTCAAAGTCAGAGTTGTCGGATACGAATAGGTATTCGGAATAAGGTATAAAAAACTCTTTGCTATCTTCGATTTTACCGCCCTGAATCCTGACGTAAGATCCTGAATATAAAATTTAGCAACATACGATGCGAGCCAGTTATACACTTTATTCCCTATGGCACGTCCGACCGATGCTTGGCCCTTTATTGATCTTGCGCCAACCACCATATCATATTCAGGCATATATTTTAAAAAGCCGGCAATATCAGCCGGATCATGCTGACCATCACCATCCATGAATACAAGTATATCTCCTGATGCAATCCTGATTCCGCTCTTGATAGCCGCTCCATTCCCAATATTATAAGGATGGCTGTATACGTCCGCTCCGGCATTTTTTGCAGCTTCAGCGGTATTATCTGTTGATCCGTCATTTATAACAATGACTTCAAAACCCGGATAAAGATCTTTTATCTTTAATACAAGATCTCCTATTGTTGCTGCTTCATTATAGGTTGGCAATATGACAGATACATTAAATTTTTGCATTTTTCCTCTTTCAATCAACCGATATCATTCTATGTACCCGGTTTCAATTCAAACAGGCCGTATCCGCCTTTTGAAAAAAGGAGTGTTGTTTTTTCCTTGAAGAACCGGCTCAGCAAAGCCCTCTCGCCCGCGTTAAAATTGTTATTCACCCATCCGTCAAACATATCATACCAGATTATCAGATGCGTTATTTGCTTTTTTTTCATATCTGATATTATCTTTTCGGGCATATCAGACTTCCTGAGAGAATTTATCAAAATAGTCTCATCAAAAAGCATCTCCCTGTCGCTGTAATAACGCCGGTTACCAAGAAAAAAGCAGAGAATTTTTGCATCGGCCGGAAGAGTGCCGTTTGCATATTTTATAGCCGCATACTCGGGACGGTACTTTTCAATGTACTCATCCCGCCCTGTGTCCCCCCGCAGATATCCCACAGGATTTACGATCCTGAATTGCTGAAAAACATAAATGCCGTTAATCGATATTATTACGGCAAAGAAAAAAAATAAACAAAACGATAAGATCCTGCCTGATAAAACAGGAAAACGGGCGCTCAACAATGAAAAAATATTATGCAATCCCATGACCGAAAGTATCACAAGCGGAGGAATCACAGGCGCAATATACCTTATTCTCATATCGGTTTTTACAAATGCAAAGAGGATAAAAAAAATTGAAAATAAGAGTAATATTTCCTTTTCCAGCCTTATGACAGAGTTATCCTGTTTTATGCGAAAAAAGGCGAAAAAGGGCAGAATAAAAAGGAAGGGAGAAAGCTTGCCGTCAAAATATTTTGGATTGCCGTCTTCCCCTTCAAAGAATATTCTGACTGGAATAAGAACTGTTTGCATCAATGATTCATTATATATTATGCGCCTTATCGCAAAATGTCCCCAATCTTTGCCCCTGTTATCCTTTTTAGGCTGCACTATTGAATTATCGCCTCTATCCTGTGCCACAGGAACAGGCCAGGCATTAATCCTGTTAAAAAAACCCTGATAAAGAGGATAAACAGGATTTTTGATCCAGACGTAATTTCTTATCATCCATGGGGAAAAAACCAGAAGAACGATAAAAATATACAGCGCACCAATAGAAAGCGCTTTTATAGAAACCTGACTGCTCTTTTGGATTGAACCTGGTCGGTTTTCTTCATTACGGGAAATCCGGGAAGAGGCAAA
>JAGVOC010000426.1 GCA_020052975.1 Desulfobacterales bacterium
CTCCCCTTTTTCATGCTCAGCGGTTTTGTCTTCCCTATTGCCAACATGCCTCTTGTGGTGCAATGGTTGACTTACCTGAATCCCTTAATGTATTTTCTAATTATCATAAGAGGGATTTTCTTAAAGGGGGTAGGTATGGATGTCCTCTGGCCCCAATTTGCGGCAATGACCACTCTCGGCTTGATTGTCTTTGCAGGGGCTGTCGGGCGTTTCAGGAAACGGCTTGATTAGGCAAGCTCTTCAAAAAATTTTTAACCGACATCAAAAAAAGCTTTACATTTTAATCTAGATATTCTATATTATTTGATATGGATAATATAGTTAGTATAACATACTATTATAAAAGGAGACCTTTGAAAAATACTCACTTTGTCATTTCGACTGAAAGGAGAAATCTTACAACTCATTGATAAATAATAAGATTGCCACGTCGCTTCGCTCCTCGCAATGAAAGTTTGTATAGATTTTCAAAGCTCTTAAAAGGTGATCATGCCATGAAAAGGGATTTTACCCGTAGAGAATTCATCAAAATCTCGGGTATGGGTTTGGGTGGACTAGCTGCAAGTGGGAGCCTGCTTAAGTTTGCATCTGATGTATTGGGTTCTGGAAATGCTTCTCCCCATAAGGTTTTGAGAACCCCAACATATTGTGAGATGTGTACTTTTAAATGTGCAGGTTGGGCATACAGGTTGGACGGCAAGCCGTGGAAAATTATTGGCAATGAGAATGATCAGCATTGCTACGGGCATCTATGCACAAAGGGTTCTGCCGGGTTTGGCGCATATGACGATCCTGACCGTCTCAAAACACCATTAATCCGAATGCAAGAGAGAGGAAAACAGGTTTTCAAAGAGGTAAGCTGGGATGAAGCCTTTAATTATATAGCGTCTAAACTGAAAAAAATAGCGAAAGAACACGGACCTGAGTGTGTTGCTCTGTTGACTCATGGTACCGGGGGGAGCTTCTTTAAGACTTTTCTTCAGGGTTACGGTTCAGATAATATAGCAGCCCCTTCCTATGCCAATTGCCGTGGGCCAAGAGAAGAAGCTTATCTTCTCACGTTTGGAGACGCAATCAGCACTCCGGAACGAACCGATATGAGGAACAGCAAATGCATAGTGTTGATAGGCTCCCATATTGGTGAAAATACACATAGTTCCCAGGTTTATGAATTTGGTCAGGCTGTTCAGAGGGGAGCTACAATAATAACTGTTGACCCCAGATTTTCGGTTGCAGCAAGTAAGTCGAAATACTGGCTTCCTATCAAACCCGGCACTGATGTGGCACTTTTATTGGCATGGATCAATGTCATTGTCGAGGAAGAGCTTTATGATAAAGAATATATCAAGAGATATGCAATCGGTTTTGATGAACTGAGAAAAGCAGTTAAAGACGACACACCCGAGTGGGCATATTCTATAACAACGATAAAACCTGAAATTATACGGGAAACTGCAAGGGAGATGGCCAGGTATCTGCCTGCAACATTGATTCATCCCGGAAGACATGTTGTCTGGTATGGAGACGATACTCAGCGTGTAAGAGCAGGCGCTGTTCTCAATGCACTTCTTGGAAGCTGGGGAAGAAAAGGGGGGTTTTTCATGCCGGTAGAACCAGATATTCCAGAGTATCCTCGCCCTCAATTTCCGAAACCAAAAAGATCCTGGCGGGATGCTTTTCCCGGGAAATATGAATTGGCAAACCTTGCGCTCTCTTCGGGTATTTGTGAAGCAACAATTCCTTCTGTTAGCAGGGATTGTAATTTCAAAGGATGGATCGTATATGGAACCAATTTGCTGCATGCATTACCTGATAGAAAAAAAACAATCGAGGCGATACAGAACCTGGAGCTTCTGGTTGTTGTCGATATATTACCTTCTGAAATTTCCGGTTGGGCAGATGTTGTTTTGCCGGAGTGCACGTATCTGGAACGCTATGATGACCTTAGAACAGAATGGGGTCGGGAATCGCAGATAGCTTTGCGAATGCCAGCTTTCAAACCGAAATACAATACAAAACCCGCATGGTGGATAGCGAAGCAATTGGCGAATAAGATGGGACTTGGTCAGTACTTTTCATGGAAAAATATAGAGGAATATCTCGATTATCGCCTGAAGAAAGCTGGCAGTTCCTTAAGAGAGATGCAGGAAATCGGAGTTAAGGTTCTAAAAAGGGAAACGCCCCTTTATCTTGCAAAAGGAGAGGAAGTAAAGTTCGATACACCAAGCGGTAAAATTGAACTCTATTCTCAGACATTGAAGGATTATGGTTTTGATCCTGTACCAAGGTATGCACCCCATGAGGAACCGCCCAAAGGATATTACAGGCTTCTCTACGGTCGCTCCCCATCTCATTCATTCGGAAGAACAACGAATAATCCTCTCTTAACCCAGATGGATCCTGAGAATGAGATATGGATTAATACGGATGTGTCAAAAGAGTGGGGTTTAAAGGATGGTCAGTATCTCAGGCTCGAAAACCAGGATGGAGTAGTAAGCAACAGAGTCAAAGTAAAGGTGACCGAACGTATACGGACAGATTGTGTTTATATGGTTCATGGATTTGGTCATGACCAGAAAAAAATGAAACGGTCATATATGAAAGGGGCAAGTGATACCGGGCTTATCACCAGGACAAAGGTCGATCCCATTATGGGAGGAGTAGGTATGAGGGCAAATTTTGTGACATTTAGTGTTTAGGAGAGATAAGTGAAAAAATACGCAATGGTCATTGACACAAAAAGCTGTGTTGGTTGTGGTGACTGTGTTATCGCATGTAAGACCGAGAATCTTGTTCCCGAAGGTCTGCACAGGGACTGGATTGTGGAGGATGTGTCCGGGAAATTTCCTAATCTTAATATGGAAATCCGCTCCGAGAGGTGCAATCATTGCTCAAATCCTCCATGTGTCACGTATTGCCCGACGGGAGCCAGCTATATCAATAGAGGGACGAATATTGTCCTCGTGAACAAAAGTAAATGTACCGGCTGCAAAGCCTGTATAGCAGCATGTCCCTACGACGCTCGCTTTATAATGCCTGAAGGATATGTGAGCAAGTGTACTTTTTGCGAGCATCGTGTAAAAAAGGGGTTGTCCCCGGCGTGTGCGTCTGTATGCCCAACCCATTCTATAGATTTTGGTGATGTAAATGAGTCTGTGAGTAACGTTTCAAAACTGTTAAGAAAAAGGAAATACAAAATATTGATCCCTGAAGCAGGAACCAGACCGAACGTCTATTATCTTATTTGACGGTCTCCTAAAAAGTCCCCAAAGCCGTCACTCCGGTGCGTCACCCCGATGAAAATCGGGGCGGAGTCTAGAAGTGCTTGAAATTGCTGGATTCCGGTGCCTGCCCCGTACTTGATACGGGGTCCGCCGGAATGACAAGAAAGAGAGTTTCCTGACTTTTTACGACTTCATCTTATTTGAGGTGACAATGATGGAAGTTACAATTACCACCAATAAAATGAATCATCTGGTTGATCCAAATCTCCATATATGGGGGTGGGAAGTTCCAGTTTATCTTTTTCTGGGAGGAATAACAGCCGGGATACTGATTGTTGTTTCTTTTATGTTATTGAAAGACAATGAAGAGAAATCCCATGTTGTTGCCAACAGGCTTGCGCTTCTTGCACCTGTACTTCTGAGTCTGGGAATGGTTGCTCTTTTTATAGACCTTGAGCATAGATTGTATGTATGGCGATTTTATACAACCTTTCGGTTCACATCCCCTATGTCTTGGGGTTCATGGATACTGCTCATTGTGTATCCGATAAGCTTTTTACTGATACTGACAACATTTAGAAAGGGCTTTTCAAAGGCTTCTTTATGGATTGATGCCTGTATTCAATCGAAGCCCAGGATATGGAGATACCTGAGGGTATATTCCTGGCTTCTCGATTTTTCCGAAAAACACAGGAGATTGATAGCGAAGACAGCCATTCCTTTTGGTATTCTTCTGGGCATCTATACAGGAATTTTGTTGAGTAGTTTCGGCGCACGACCTTTCTGGAACTCTCCAATTATGGGACCTATCTTCCTCGTATCGGGAGTTTCGACAGCGGCTGCTCTGGTTGTGTTATTTTCAAAGGACCGTGAAGAAATAGAATTTTTCACAAGGGTAGATATTTGGTTAATCGCAGGTGAAATCTCATTGCTTATATTATTCATCACTGGAATGTTGTCTTCTTCAGAACAACATTTAAAGGCAATTCAATTGATTTTAGGCGGAGAGATGACAACATATTTCTGGATATTTTTCTTTGGAATTGGGCTTCTTCTCCCTGCCTTTCTCGAGTTTATGGAACTGAAAGGCAGAAAAATTCCCGGCACTATAGCAGCTTCTCTCGTATTGTTTGGGGGGATTTTGCTGAGGTTTGTAATCGTTGAGGCAGGACAGGTATCAACCTGGATTGGTTATTGACAGAAAGGTAGTAAATACATAAGGAGGTACGGTATGGCAGCCAAAAGGAAAACGTATTCTTCCCCATATTTAGCAGGAGTCGGACTAGGACTGGTTCTTCTGGCTTCATTCTTTATAACAGGGCATGGATTAGGAGCATCTGGTTCTATGATGAGTGCAGTTGTCGCGGTCGAAAAGGTTTTTTCACCTGAACATGTTAACCAGAACGAATACCTGGCAAAATACGGAGGAGGAGATACAAACCCTTTGAAGGATTGGTATGTATTCGAGCTTGTTGGAGTGCTTGTCGGTGGGCTTATTTCAGGTGCACTTGCGGGAAGGGTAAAAAAGGAAACCAACCATGGCCCCCGGATAAATAAAAGACAGCGCTGGATTTTTGCTGTTATTGGAGGCGCTTTGTTCGGTTTTGGTGCTCGTCTGGCAAGAGGCTGCACAAGTGGAGTAGCCCTTTCGGGTGGAGCGGTACTTTCTCTGGGCGCATGGATTACTATGATGTCAATCTTTGCTGGAGCTTATGCCCTTGCATTTGTCTTCAGAAAATTGTGGATTTAGGAGGAGTATAATGTTTGCGCCATTAGAAATAACACATGATTTTAGGCTGGAGATAAGTTTGTTGATTGGTTTTCTAATAGGCATTGGATTTGGTTTTTTTCTCGAAAGGGGAGGTTTTGGAAATTCGCGCAAGCTTGCACTTCAGTTTTATTTCCGCGACCTTACTGTTTTTAAGGTGATGTTTACAGCTATTGTTACTGCAATGACAGGCATGATTTTTTTTAATGCCTTCGGCTGGCTTGATATTGATTCAATTTATATCAACCCCACCTATCTCTGGCCTGGGATTGTCGGAGGGCTAATCATGGGAGCCGGTTTTGTTATCGGGGGATACTGACCCGGTACAAGTGCTGTGGGTCTCAGCACATTGAAGACAGATGCCTTATTTTATATTATTGGGGTACTTTTGGGAGTGTTTGTTTTTGGAGAGACCATCCCATTACTCAATGATTTCTTTATAAGCGGATTCTGGGGGGAAAGGATAACAATATACGGAATCCTGGGAATATCGGCAGGTGTTGTTGGCTTCTTCGTTCTTTTGATGGCACTTGGCGGTTTCTGGGGCGCCGAATGGGCTGAAAAAAGGTTTGGAGAAAAGGAGGAAGTATGAAACTGCAGGGGAAACAGATCGGAGTTTTAATTGCCCTGATTTTGGCTGTAATAATGCTTTTTCTTCCTTATCAGGATAGTTCAAAGTATCGGTTTGATCCCGAAGCTATTGCCAGGACTATAATTGAAGGTACAGACCAGATAGATCCCAAGACACTTTCAGAATGGATAATAGAAGGGCGCAGGGATTTTATCTTAATAGATATCAGAAGCGAAAAAGAATATGAAAAGGGCAAAATAAAGGGCGCAGAAAATATACCATTACAAAAATTAATTACAAAGAGTACTATTGAAGAGCTCCCAAAAGACAAGATTATTGTGATTTATTCAAATGGAAGCTCTCATGCAAGTCAGGCATGGCTTGTAATGAAGACTGCGGGCATCGACGCTTATATCCTTGAAGGAGGTTTTAATTATTGGAGCAGTTTTATTTTAAACCCGGCGCAATGCTCTATAAACGCTTCAGATGATGAGATTCTTAAATACAGGTCACAAGTAGCTGTTAGTAACTATTTTGGAGGGAGTTCCCCTGCAGCTTCGACCGTAGATGATAAAACAAAGACTGAAAAGAAAGCAATAGAGATGCCGAAGAAAACAAGCAAGAAATTGAAAGGGTGCTAAAATAGAAAATGAAAAGGACAGAAACCAAAAAGGTGGAGAAGGAAATACTGTCCAGCGAACCTGTTTATACAATCGGAATTGCCTCAAAGAAACTGGATATTTCAGTTCATTCTCTTCGCCAGTATGAGAAGGAAGGATTGATTATCCCCTTTAAGACATCTACAGGAAGACGGATTTATTCCGATTTAGAGTTGGAAAAAATTCGTTGTATTAAAGAAATGACACAGGTTGAAGGGCTCAACTTTGAGGGAATGCGACGTATAATGGCGCTTATTCCTTGCCATAAGATAAGAGGTTGTTCAATAAAAGTAAAAAAATCATGCAAGGCTTTTATAGATAAAACACTACCCTGCTGGGTCATAAGAGAAAATTGTTCCTGTCAGCTGCCCTCTTGCAGGGATTGCCCTGTTTATAAGAGTTTTGCTCACTGTGATGATATAAAGCCGTTGATTTATGAAGCGGAAAGATGATGGCTTCGTAAAAAGTCCATCTGTGGCGTTGCACTGCATCCTTCCCCGTGTCAAGCACGGGGCAGGCTTATTGCGGCGTAGCTCTAAGTACGCTTCACTCCTCAGGATTTGCGCGCCTTGCATCTGGAGCTTTTTACTTTGCCATCCCAATTTTGACTTTTTACGAGTTCGTCAAAGATGAAAGTTTCCATTTTTGGTTCTTTCTCAAAGTGAGTGGGTAATATAAACTTTCCCCTCCACCTTGATGGGGGAGGGCGAGGGTGGGGGTGATTTAAGGTTGAGCAAAGACATAACTCCGACAGCAAAAACCCTTAGAAAGAGACTGACAGATACAGAACGTCTTTTATGGACATACTTGAGAGCAAAGCAGCTTGAAGGGTTCAAGTTTAGAAGACAAGAGCCAATTGGTAGATATATTGCGGATTTTGTTTGTTATGAGAAACGGATAGTCATAGAGGTTGATGGTGGACAGCACGGGCATATCGGTGCCACTCTGAAGCCGGTTTCCGATCCGGATCTGGTCAAGGTGATCACGGTAGACGGAAGCACCTTACCGAAAGGC
>JAGVOC010000464.1 GCA_020052975.1 Desulfobacterales bacterium
AAATCTCGAAATTCATATGTTACGCTTTACGTGCTTTCAGTTTACGGTTTACGGTTTACAGTCGTTCACGATTCACGGCCGTTATGTTGTTGATTGTCAGAAACAAGACCAGACCTGTCCCCATGTTCCGTGCCCTAAAATCTTCTATCGATATGGTATAATGCTGAAGAAACCGTGAAGAGAGTAACTAAATGAAAAATATAAATAATCTAAAGACTGATAAAAATTTCCAGGACATTCTCAAGAAACATAAGGTACAGAAAATCAGCGCTTTTGGTTCTTTTGCAAAAAATCTGATGCACGAAAAGAGTGATATAGATTTTCTGGTTGAATTCGAAAGAACCGCTGATCTTCTCGATATGGTCGGCTTAAAGCTTGATTTAGAAAATCTTTTTCAAAGAAAGGCAGAAATTGTTACTCCTGCCTCACTGAACAAATACATCAGAAAGAGAATCCTCCAAGAAGCAGTTCCTATTTATGGATAAAGACCATACGGTATATTTATTCCATATCCTCGAAGCAATAGAAAACATTGAGAACTACGTGCAAAATGTTTCAGAAAGCGATTTCTACAAGAATAAGATGCTTCAAGACGCAGTGGTGAGAAATTTAGAAATAATAGGTGAAGCAACGAAACGTATACCAGAAACCATTAAACAGAGGCACCCAAATATTGAGTGGAAGAAAATATCCGGTATGAGAGACGTTCTTATCCATGATTATCTTGGTGTTGATTATGAAAGAGTCTGGATGGCTGTTATCAATAGAATACCGGAGTTGAAGAAAGATATACAGAACATAGTTGGCAAAAAAACATAAACCAGTGAGCCCGATTAACGCTACAAACGCAATGAACGCTATAAACTCAAGTAACGCGATAACGCTATAAACTCAACGAACCCAACAAACTCTATGAACGCAATAAACGCATTTTTCTATTCGCTATGAGCCATAAGCTTATTTGCTTGACTGCCTATGAATATGTCAATGATAAAGAATTGACCCCAGGAATTTGCTTCTGCACTATCAACGCATATGATATACTAAAAAACGACAGGAGGTGCCGGTATTCTTACCTCTGAGGTTTCCTTTGATACCGGAACAGAGGAGATAAATATCGGGGAGAATTGGTTATATAAATCTGCGATCAAAACACGAGGTAAAAAATGTTTGCTGTGAAAAAAACAAGGCTGCATCCTTATGTTACGCAAAAAAAAGGCGTCTGCGGAGGAAGGAGCATTATCTCTGGTACAAGAATTCCGGTTTGGTCGATAGTGAAGTGGTATAAGGTCGGAATGTCGCTGGAAGAGATAATGAGAGAATTTCCTCAACTGACCCCTGCGCAAATACACGACGCCTTTTCTTATTACTACGATAATTCGGCAGAAATAGAAAAAGATATAGCAGAAAATGAAGATGAGCCCTCTCTGAGATCAGCAGCCGCCAGATGATCAGGCTGTATCTTGACGAGAATGTTCCGGAAGCCATTGCTGTTGAATTGAAATTAAGGGGATATGATATCAAGACAGTCAAGGAGGCGGCGCGAAGGGGCCTTTCCGATATCGAACAACTCAACTATGCGACTGCCGAAGGCAGAGCAATCTTCACATTCAATGCCTCTGATTTTTGCAGAATTCATGCGGTGATGGCAAAGAAAGGGATCAGCCATGGCGGCATTATCGTTTCCAGGCAATTGCCTATAGGGATGATCGTTCGGGCATTATCAAAATTGCTTTCTTCAAAAAACCACGAGCAGTTTCTCAACAGCTTAATTTGGTTGAGTGATTGGGCAATCAGAAAGTAAAGTGAACATTCCCGCATTCTCCGTTTCAATGAGCTCTTTAAACTCAACGAACCCAATAAACCCAATGAACTCAATAAACGCAATAAACTCAATAGTTAACGCGCTTACAGTTGAACCGTGTGGTATAATCTAAAAAAAAGAAGAAAGGAGATATGCAAATGCCTTTGACGAAGAGAAAATCAGATACAGTTACTTTTCCTCTTAGCGTTTTTGAAACGGCAGATACAATAGATGACCTTGAAGACTGGCTTTTATCAAAAAATCCTGATTTTATCAGGAAAATGCGCAGAGCAAGACGGGAAGATATTCATGGCAAAGGGAAGGACTGGGAATCTCTCAAAAAAGAACTATGTATAAAGTAACATTTCTTTCCGATGCTGAAGCCTCATTTAAGAAACTTGATAAATCCATACAAAAAAGAATTGCCCAAAAGATTGACTGGCTTGCGGAGAATGCTAATAAAGTCATTCATCATCCTCTTACATCTTTACCTGACGATCTACGTGGTCTATGCAGAATAAGAATTGGTGATTATCGCTTACTTTACTGGGTTTATAATGAAGCTAAACAAATAAAGGTTTATGAAATTGAACATAGAAGTAAAGATTATCGTTCAATAAAAAAGTGATAGACACCTTTTACGCTCTATAACGCGATAAACTCAATAAACTCAATAAACGCAATTGTCATTGTCAATAAACAAGACCTGACCCCATAAACTGACCCCGATGAACGCAATAAACGCTATGAACGCAATAAACGCGATTGTGCTATAATGACGAATAAGAGGATACTTGTATGGAATTAAGAGAACGAATCGAGCTTGACCCAAGAGTTTGTAACGGAAAACCGGTTATTAGAGGAACGAGAATTCCCGTAACCGTGATTCTTGAGCA
>JAGVOC010000428.1 GCA_020052975.1 Desulfobacterales bacterium
ATTGGATTTCCCAATCTTAGCGAGGGAGCGGTGATAATAAGGAGAATACGCCAATGATTGGTGTCAACAATGAAGATTTAATGGGTGACCCCTTTGAGCCCTTCCTAAATTCGCCCCAGCGACTCGCCGAGGAGAGAATCTTTCTTTTATCCTGATGGCAATGCCAGTAGACCAAGGTGTCATTGCGAGGGACTAAGTCCCGTGGCAATCTCCAGAATCTCCAGTGCTGCATAGGTTCACGGCTTGCAAGGATTGCTTCATGTCATTCACGATGATACCTTGGCAGGTAATGTATATATCATATTTGACAACATCATATTTTATAATGTATATTAGTCACATGAGAACTTTAAAGAAAAAACCAATACAGATTTACATTGAACCGAAACAGGAATTGATGCTCGAACGGCTCGCCAGTGAAAAGAGCACTTCAAAGGCTGCAATAATACGCCTCAGCATTGACAGGTATCTTGCGGAGCTGCCTCCGGAGGAAGACCCCGCTATTGGCATTATAGGACTTGGAAGATCGGGCAAAGGAGATATGTCCGCGAACCATGATAACTACGTCGCGAAACATGTCTCCACCCATGAGAAGGAAAAGAGAAGATAGTGCTTCATGAGCATATATTTGTCGACACCGGCGCATGGGTTGCCCTTGCAGATGAAGATGACATCCACCACAAAGACGCTGCATCGATCTTTCCTTCTCTCCTGAAAACACACAAAGGTCTCATCACCAGCAATCTCGTCGTTGCCGAGTCGTATATCCTCATGTTAAAGGGATTGGGCCATGGCGCAGCAATAAATTTCCTCGAGAGAATAAACAGCAGTCCGAGGATTGCCCGGATTTATTCGACATCCGATATCGAGAGCAACGCAGAGGAAATACTGCGGAAATATCAGGATCAGGATTTCAGTTATACGGATGCCGTCAGTTTTGCAATCATGAAGATGCAGAGGTTGAAGAAGTCCTTTTCTTTTGATAGGCATTTTCAGACTATGGGGTTTGTAAGGGTCCCTTGACCCCGGCAGCAATTGCCTGCCGGCACTCTCGTCACCCCGCGGATGCTTTGTGCAACATCCACATGGGAGTTATGATTCCGGCCGGTGATAGTACCAATAAGTAATTCACATTCAAAGCAATGGCACGGACAAAAATAAGGCAGCGAAGAGGCAAGTGGGCATGAATATAATCGGCCCTTTTTCCAGAAAAACCAGCCTGTCGCCTTTTCTGTATTTCTCATAGATCACTTATTTCTGTTGCCGGCAAGAGAAAAGCACCCCCTATGGCCGCTTCAAAACAGAATGCGTGCCAACCCTTCTGAGAAGAAAGACGTCCTCATCAACCTGAAGGGTCATACGGTATCCTTTTGTGATTCGTGCTTCCCACACGGATGGGTGCCCTTCCATTTTCTTTATATGCAGTGAGGGATGGCGCGGGTTTTCCATTAGCTGCACTATCTGCTTGTCTACCTGTTTCCTGATGCTCTCCGGAAGCCCCTGATAATCCCGTTGAAAGGGTTTTGTAAACGATACCCTCATTCTTTCAGGGCCTTTAACGCATCAGATGCCTTTGAGAACGGCCCGATGGTCTCGCCCTTCGCAATAGCCTCATCCGCCTCGTTTTCCTTCTCCTGCCAGTCCTTTGTCCAGAACCAGGCCTGGTCCTTGGGGACTAATTTCTTGGGGACAAGCACAATGGCATTATCTTTCACATGGGCATCGAGAAAATCACCCACTTCCAGATGGATGGCCTCAAACACCTCCCTTGGTATCGTAATCTGGTGCTTCGGACCAATTTTAACCGCAGGCATAGACTTACCTCCTTACTTTCTTACTTTAAGTATAGGGGAAGGAGGATGCGCTTGTCAAACGACATGCGCAAGCTACCCACATTGTTATCTCTGAGCTTGTCGAAGGATTGCCGCGGGTCGTACCAACCCTCCTCGCAATGAACGATTTTTGCATTCCACTCAAATCCTTGCCCCCTTGTCGCCCGAGACGACTTGCCATGGCGAGAATCCTCGAACCCTGCTGTGCAAGCTGCCCATCCATCATCCATAACCTAATTTTCCGTTCATGATTTATACTATAGCTAATCACGTGCAGAAAAAATAATGCTCATGAACGACGCTGATGTATTCATCGCGTCGCATTCAAAGCAATGTTATGAACGAAAGGAAGGCGGAAAGAGAGGCAAATGGGAATTAACATAATCATCCCTTTCCCAGAAAAGCAACCTGTCTCCTTTTCAGATTATGATCCCGATACTTTCAACTACGCGCTATAATAAACATATACGATGAAAAAGCTTGTACCTGAAAAGACTTATATGATTGATTACGCATGTGAGAAACTCGGCATGCGCTCCTTTGCCGATTTAGGGGGCGTTTGGGGAGTTGACGGCAGTTACACATTTTATGCGCTGGAGAAATATTCTATTGAGAAAGCATTTCTCGCAGATACGAACATTTCGGACGTCGTGAGAGAAAAACAAATCGCATTTCCACAATTAACCCTGATAGATGCTAACTTTGGAAGTACTGATGTTGCAGATCAGATAGGTAAAGGAAGGAAGCATGGTATATAAGACAGAGACATATAAGCAATATCGGGAAACCTGGGACAGAAGACTAAAAAAAGAAGAGCAAGAGCTTGAACGAAAAAGAGG
>JAGVOC010000197.1 GCA_020052975.1 Desulfobacterales bacterium
AATAGAGCACTTTCTTAATTATATCAATATTATATTCATCTTTTTTCCGAAATATTTAAAAATATTTTCGCGGAAATTAGGGACTTTTGAAATTACCTCTAAAGAATAAATCATTAAAGAAAAAAGCTAATCGGCATTAAGAAGCGTAATAATACCAAAACATAAAAACAAAAGATTCGGAATCAAAGCGGCAAGCAGAGGATTAAGCATCCCCCCCCCTCCAAGTGACAGACAGAAGCTGTAAAATACCCAGTATAAAAAAGCTGTTCCTATTCCGTAGACTATATTTACTGGCAGACTTTCTTTAGAACTTATTCTTAGCGATATGCCCGTACCTACAATACACATTATTATACAGACAAAGGGAAAAGCGATTTTGGAATAAAAATCCACTTGGTATTTTGTTGCATCATATCCTTCAGATTCAATCCTTTTTATATAATTATAAAGCTCTATTATACTCATTGTCTCAGATTTAACGGCGACTCTTCCCAGTTCATCAGGAGAAAAATCGAGCTTAACAACAAGTTCCTTATGAAAATAAATCCTGCCACCTTCATTAAGTTTTTGTTCTAAAGTATCATATAAAAACCAATTTCCTTCTTTAAAAACTCCTTTTTCACTGTCAATTCTTCTTGTCATATTGAAGTTTTTATCAAAATAATTAAGAGTAATCCCCTGTATGGTTTTATTTTTTGAGTTGAAATATCTGATATGAGAAATTGAATAATTCCCCCTGATCCAGATATCTTTCTCTTTCAGGGTTGCAGTTGATTTTTTTTTGGCCTCTTTTGCCCATATGCTTTCAGCTTTATTCTTTGTTATGGGGACAACTGCTTCGGATAATAAAATAATCACAACAAAGAAAAAAGTGCCAATTCCAAGAATAGACCTTAACAGGTAAAAGATACTAACACCGCTGCTTTTTAATGCCACAATCTCATTATTCTTGTTCATAAGACCAAAAGTAACAAGAACTGACAATAGAACACAGGCTGGAATAAACTCAGCAATAGGCATTTTTGAGATAAAATAAAAGAATGCTTTTGAAAAGGTAAGCCCGGATTCCAGAAAAATATCTGTCTCGTCAAAAAAATCAACGATTATATAAATACCTATAATTGTTGCTAATATAATACAAAAATATTTCGCAACTTCCCGCGTTAAGTATCTATCGATTATTGACATAAGTGATTTATCTTTAGTAAAGCCTAATTTATTTTGACAAAATGTAATTTAATATACGTCAACAAGTCTGAAAACATAAAAATTCTTACTGGAAGATCTTTGGCTGTTCTAATAAGAAGGTAGAAGCCTACACTGCCTATCACGATATTTGGAACCCACATTCCAAGAACGGGGGGATAATAGGCTGTATTCACGAAAACATAACCTATTGAAAGAAGTAGATAATAAAATAAAAAAAAGGCAAGGCCCACAACCAGTCCGTATGAACGTCTTGAAGATTTAAGTTGGGCACCTAGCGGAAGAGCCAGTATTCCCAAAACAAAACAAGCAAAAGGAATTGAAAATTTTTTATGAAGTTCAATAAGAGCATTATAATATCTAGAGTTTTTATCTTTGGCATTTATTAAATAATAACGAAGTTCTGAAAGAGTCATCTCTTTTTCGTCTTTTTGTACCCACTTTCTTTTAGTGTCTGGAATAGCGCTTTTTAAATCCAGATTAATATCATAAGTTTCAAAACTTATTGAATTGACCGACTTATTTTTGATACTTACCTGGTTGATTCTTCCGTCAAACATCCTTAACCGGAAAACAAGCTTGTCTTTCTCACTAATAAGTACTCCCCTTGGTGCCACAATAGTACTGATTATGTTCTCAGTACGTTTATCTTCGACAAAGACATCTATAAGTTCGCCCTTTTTTAAATTAACTTCATTCACATAAAGCATTACGTCTTTAAAACTGTCATTGAAAATTCTTTCTTTGAGACCCAGCTCAAGATTTGATGTTGCAACATCCACCGTCAATCTCTTTATAGAAGTTTTCCCCCATGGCATTCCATAAACAGCTAAAAAAAGAGTAATTATATATCCTATAAGGCAGAATATCAGTACTGGTGGAAGTAATCCGTAAATACTGACACCTCCTGTTTTTAATGCAATAATTTCATTATCGCTTGAAAGTCGGAGAAAGGTCAGAAGAACAGACATCATAACCGACATCGGTACCACAAACACAAGGAAATAAGGGACAAAATAAATTAACAACAGGATTACTTTAGGCAGGCTTATATTATAGTTTACAACCAGATTGGTTATAAGAAGAATTTTAGCCATCAGGAAGAGAAAAGTAAAAAAAATAATACTGATTAAAAAAGGAGGAATCATCTCTTTGAATAAGTATTTATTTACAATAGAGTTGATCTTCATTTTGTGTCGCTTGCACCGAACTGCATCTTATAAAGTTTATAATATTCTCCTTCCTTTGCAATGAGTTCTTCGTGTTTCCCTTCCTCAACTATACGACCGTCAACAATTACTAATATTCTGTTTGCATATACAATTGTTGATAATCTGTGGGCGATAACAAAAGTTGTTCGTCCCTTCATGAGGTTTTCGAGCGCTTTTTGTACCAGTCTTTCAGATTCGGTATCGAGCGAAGAGGTGGCTTCATCTAGAATCAAAATGGGCGCATTTTTTATAAGGGCCCGGGCAATACAAATCCGCTGTTTCTCACCCCCTGAAAGACGGCCTCCCAGTTCTCCGATAATGGTATCGAGTTGATCAGGAAAACCCTGTATAAAATCATAAGCGTATGCCGCCTTTGCGGCCATTTCAATCTCTTCCTCCGATGCTTTCAAATTTCCATAAGCTATATTGTTTCTTACAGTATCATTAAAAAGTATGGGCTCCTGTGTCACTATCGCAATCTGATCGCGCAAGGAGGATATTGAGGCCTTTCTTATATCAACACCATCTACAAGCAGAGAACCGCTGCTGACATCGTAAAACCTGGGTATAAGGTTAACAAGAGATGTCTTACCTCCTCCACTCATGCCAACAAGGGCAATAATCTCTCCGGCTTTTACTTCAAGTTTAATATCTGTTAGTACAGTAACATCCTTATATTTAAAAGAAACGTGATCAAAGCTTACATTATGGGGGCGGCGTAATAATACCACAGGATTTTCATCCTCTTTGATATCCGATTGCCTTTCTATTATGTCGAATATTCTGTCTGTTGCGGCAAATCCCTGCTGAAGCTGATTATTAAGCTTGCTGAGTTTCTTTACCGGATCATAAAGCATTACGACAGCAGCAAGGAATGAGACAAAAGTTCCGGTGGTATAGGTTCCGGAAATCACCCTGTATCCTCCGTACCATATGACAAAGGCTATTCCCAGCCCTCCCAGAAATTCCATTATTGGAGAAGAAAGCGACTTTGCCCTTACCTCCTTCATTTCAAGCTTAAAAAGCCGGAATGTTTTATCAAAAAAGCGTTTTTTTTCATAAGCCTCCATGCCGAATGCCTTTACAATTTTATTTCCGGCAAACGTTTCATGGAGGAAGGAGCTCATATCTGCTATGGCTTCAAGACATTTCCTGCTGACCTTTCTTACCCTTCTCCCAAGCGCCACAATAGGATAAAAAGCCAGGGGCAAAATAATAAAAGCGAATAATGCGAGTTCCCAGATCTGGGAGAATATGACGATTGTAAGACCGACAATCGTAAAACAGTCTCTCACGGAACCGGTGACAACCGAGGAGACCATCGCTTTGATGACATTAACGTCATTTGTGATGCGGGACATCAGGGTTCCCGTCTTTTCTTTATGAAAAAACGAAAGCGGCAGATCCTGTATATGATCGTACAGCCGGTTTCGCAGGCGTCTTATGATGTTCTGGCCTACATGGCTCATAAGATATTCCTGGCCGTATATTCCAAGACCGCGTAAAAAGTAGACTATGATGACGGCGGCAGGAATAAGTCTTAGCATTCTTGCGTTTTTACTGATAAAGACATCATCAAGGGCGGGCTTGATTAAATATGCCGAAACAGCCGTTGTTCCCGCAACTATGAGAAGACACACTGTAGCCAGAAAAAGCGTAAACCAGCTCTCTTTTATCAGCTTTATGAGTTCAAGATATCTTGGTTTAATAAATGATGATGGTATTTTTTTTATATCCATTGATAAAAACCTGATGTTAACACCGGTAAAATCTTTCCACAGTAATCATTACAGCATTCCTATAGCTATATCGGCTACTCGTTCAGAAGCACCTGGGCCTCCTAGGAGATTTCGAATGCAAGCAAGTTCATTTCTCATTGTTTCAATTGTATTGGAATCTTCCAGAATCCTTAAAATTTCATTTGCTATATTGACAGGCGAAGCTTTTCCCTGAATCAGTTCAGGAACTATTTCTCTTCCGGCAATAAGATTAACCAAACCAATACTGCTGACCTTTATTAATATCTTTCCAAGCCCGTAACTTACTGGAGAGACCTTGTAAATTATTACCATAGGAATACCGGCAATTGCAGCTTCAAGAGTAACCGTTCCGGAGGCTGCTATAACAAGTGAGCACATTTCAAAAACCTGCCTCACATGCTCAGGAACAACTTCGAAATCATTACCACTGTGTTCGCTGATTATTTTTTCAACATATTGCCGTTCAACTGTTGGAGCAAGTGATACAACAAACCTTACATTGCCTATTCTTTTTCGAATCAGGACGGCGGCCTCAAGCATCACAGGAAGAAGTCTTGCAACCTCCCTGTCACGTGAACCAGGCAAAAGGCCTACCACAGGAATATCTTTCTTTTTTTCGAGCTCAGCCGGCAAATAATCTCCATCAAGGAGCGGATGACCAACATATGTAACAGGAATCCCATGTTTTCTAAAAAAAGCTTCCTCAAATGGCAAGATTACAGCTAAATGATTTACAAGTTTTTTAATCTTTTTTACTCTGCCCTGTCTCCATGCCCAAGCTTGAGGACTTATATAATATAAAACAGGTATGCCAAGTTTCTTTGCTGCGGAGGCGATATTAAGATTGAAATCAGGAAAATCTATCAGTATTAGAAGATCGGGATTAAAGCTCTTTAGAAGCCTTTTTGTTTTGGCCAGTCCCTTAATAAGATAAAATATCTTGGAGATAGCCTCTGTTATCCCAACCACTGCAAATTTTGAAGAATCAATAACAATTTTGACTCCGGCACTTTTAAGTTCATTTCCTCCGACACCACAAAAAATGAGTTCATTATTTTTCTTTTTCATAGCTTTTACGAGCCTTGCCCCGTGTATATCTCCCGACGCTTCGCCAGCAATTATCATAACACATTTTGGATATAAAGGCTTGCTCATATAATCATCGGCCTAAAAGTTGTTTTTTAGAAAAATCAATCTGCTCCATTATGCTTAACGCTACCTTGAGGGCATCACGTCCAATCTGGCCTGTAACCTCAGGGACCTTTCGCCAGCTTACCGCCTTTACAAAAGCCGATAGCTCATCTCTCAAAGCATCCCCCTTGGGGAAAGAGAGCTGTTTTATCTCCATACCAGGTATAAGACTGTTTTCCTCATCATTCTTCTTCTTAATAATCGTTATTTCTTGATTTGCAAAATCAACAGATATATAAGCATCACGCTGAAAGACTCTCGTTTTCCTCTCGTTTTTTGTTGATATTCTGCTAGCCGTAACATTTGCAACACATCCATTTTCAAACTCAAGACGGGTATTCGCGATATCAAGATGACCGGTAATCACAGGAATACCTGCAGCATGAATGCTTTTTATTTCAGATCCGACAAAACTGGATATTATATCAATATCATGTATCATAAGATCAAGCACAACGCTGACATCCAAAGAACGGTTCTTGAAAACACTCAACCTATGTGATTCAATAAATCTTGGATTCTTTATTATATCTTTTAGTGCAAGAATAGCAGGATTAAATCGTTCAAGGTGACCTACCTGTATTATAAGCCCTCTTTCTTCTGAAATGCGTATCAACTCATCGGCTTCCTCAATTGTTGTTGTTATAGGCTTTTCGATAAGTACATCTATGTCATTTTCCAGGAAATCCATGCTTATTGAAAAATGTGCCGGAGTAGGCACAACAATACTGACAGCATCAACTTTTCCTATCAGATCTCTATGGTCTGTATAAGCATTTGTGTTTATGCTGCGGGATACGCTCTCGGCCTGAAGTCTGTTTATATCTGCTACACCTACAAGCTCAACATCATCCATCTTAGCATATTTTTCAGCATGAAATTTGCCAAGATATCCAGTCCCTACAACACCTAAACGCAGTTTTTTCATTTATTCTTCCAAAAATATTATTGAACTCGGAACAAGTCCTGTTTCGAACTACATTGAGCGTTTTGGTAAATAGATTTGTTAATCACTGAGCGATAAAAATCACAAGCTGCTTTATAGCGTTCGCCCGAGTTATTAGATTTAGTGAGGTGGTTAAACAATCCAAAAAAACTCACTTAAATGAGCATTAATTGGTTTTTACGAGACAATCATTATTGAAGCTCCCCGCTGCAAGCAGCGATCCGCCTCAGGCGGATTCGACCGTAGGGAATAGTGTCTGTTTCGGTTCAATCAGAGCAAGAGTCCGCCTTTTCCAAATCATTGATTTTTTTTATAAGGATATGGCGATGATACTAATTCCAAATATATCGGCAAGATTCACCATCTCTTCCTTATCAAAAACAACCGCTTTTTGAGCTTCTACAGCAAGAGTTTTAATACCGGATTCATTCATAGTCTTTATAGTCTGAATCCCAACTGCCGGCATATCGAATCTTGTATCCTGATTTGGCTTGCAGACTTTAACAATCACCGCTTCACCATTTCCAAGTTTTCCGCCTCTTCTAATTGTGGCATCAGTGCCATCAATAGCCTCAACGGCAAGAACAGAGCCGCCGCACACGACAACGCATTGTCCAACATCAAGGCGGCCGATTTCTTTTGCAATATGCCATCCGATCTCTATATCTGCTTTTTCTGCTCTTGTTGGTCTTCTCTTTGTCCAACAGCCTTCCTCTGCTACCAGATCCGGAAGCAAAAAAGTGGAAGACCTGATCATGATACCCTCATTTTCAAGCAATTCGGAAAAAGCACTTAACAGCCCGTCATCATGCGTGTTTTTCATACGTGCAACAAGTGAAATAGCCTTGATGTCAGGCCTTACGTCTGAAAACATTCTGGTCTTTTGTATTGCACCCAGCATTACAGCTTCTGTTATACTGTTTTTTTTAAAAAAACTGATCAAACGCTTAATCTGCCCAAGATTCATCCATTCAATTGCTTCAACATCATCTTTTAATGCGTGATCCGCTTCATTCAAATAAGCCGCAGCATATACCAGAAAACCTTTTTGTTTGGCTTTTCTTGAAAAAAGTATAGGGAACTGTCCGCTTCCCGCAATTAGTCCAATTTTTTTTGTCATCAAATTATCGTGTAACTCCCCGCTGGGAAGATCTAATAAAATCAATGAAATTTACGACCTCTGGAACCTGCTCGACCTCAGCCTTAACTCTTTCAATCGCCTCGTTTATGGTAAGTCCGATTCTGAATATTATTCTGTATGTTTTTTTCAGCAGGGATAATGTCGTAGGAGAAAATCCATGACGTTTGAGGCCGACTGAGTTCAAGCCGTGCAACTCCGCCCTGTCTCCCGCGGCAATGACATAAGGGGGCACATCTTTAACAACTGCCGATTTGCCGCCGACAAAAGCATATTCTCCGATTTTGACAAATTGATGCACGGCTACGAGCCCCCCTATTGTTGCATGATCTCCTATGGTTATATGTCCGGCCAGAGTTGCGTTGTTTGCCATGACAACCTTACGGCCTACCCTGCAGTCGTGCGCTATATGGGTATAGGCCATCAAAAAGTTTTCTTCTCCGACTTCTGTTATTCCTCCGCCAAACCCTGTTCCCCTGTGAATTGTCACAAACTCCCTGATTATTGTTCCCCGCCCGATCTTCACATATGTTTTTTCGCCTTCAAATTTCAGCGACTGGGGAATAGCACCAATGGCCGCATATTGGAATATGCGGCAATCCTGCCCAATCGTAACAAACGGCTCTATTACAACATGTGGACCTATAACGGTACCTGAACCTAAAATAACATTATCACCTACAATAGAATAAGGGCCAATATTGACATTTGAATCGATCTCAGCCTTAGGATTAACAATAGCAGTTTCATGAATCATGGTTTTCCTCCAAACGCGGCCAAAAGTTCAGCTTCAGCCGCAAGCATCCCATCAACCGTCGCAATACCTGCCATTTTGACAGCTTTTAATCTAATATTAATTATTTTTATTTCAAAAATAAGTTGATCGCCCGGAATTACCGGTTTTCTGAATTTAACTTTATCCATGCCCATGAAATAAACCAATTCCCCTGGTCTTTCTTCCGGGTTTGAAGCTAAATAAAGTATCCCTCCGGCCTGCGCCATAGCTTCAACAATGAGAACTCCGGGCATAATCGGAGTTCCAGGGAAATGTCCCATAAAAAAAGGCTCATTAATAGTAACGTTTTTCAACGCAATGATTTTTTCGCCCTCTACAAGTTCAATTATTCTGTCAACCAGAATGAAAGGATATCTGTGAGGCAATAGTTTCATGATTTCCACTATATCAATTATCTTTCCCATTTTTTCTCCATCATTTATTATCACCGATTAATGGCGTCCAAAATTATTTACATGGGAAACACTCAAGCCTAAATATCTTTTTTTTCTTCTATCCTGTTTAACCTCTTTTCAATCTCAGAAAGCTTCTTTTTAATATCCGGGAGCTTGGGAATAATATTTTGAACCCTGAGCCACAGCTTGTGAGGCATTGCAGGAGCGCCCGACATAACCTCACCGTCCTGAACTGATTTGGCAACACCTGCTTTACCTGCAACCGTAACATTATCTCCTATGGTTATATGGTCAGCAATTGCTGCCTGCCCGGCAATAATTGAATGCCTTCCTATCGAGGAACTCCCGCCGATGACAGCCTGAGCTATAAGCAGAGTGTCTTCTCCGACCTTAACATTATGTGCAATGTGAACCAGATTGTCAGTTTTTACTCCCCGACATATCCATGTTTTGCCAAAGGTCGCCCTGTCAATAGTATTACAGGCCCCTATTTCAACATCATCATCTATCTGGACAATCCCCGTGTGGGGAATTTTGTGGTATTTTTTCCCGTCAGAAGAAAAGCCAAAACCATCGCTCCCAATAACAGAGCCTGCATGAATTATTACCCTATTTCCTATTATGCACCTCTCGAGAACAGAGACATTGGAGTAGATTTTAACATCATCACCGATAACAACACTATCTCCGATATAGGAACACGGATAAATCGAGACCCGGTCGCCGAGAACAACATTATCGCCTATCGCTGCATTCGGAGCAATCGAAATATTCCTGCCGCATTTAAATCCACTCCCTAAGTGTGCGGATGAACTTATTCCCAGTACCGGAACTGAAGGCGGATAAAACAGGTTCAAAACTTTAGTGAAGGCGGCTTTGGGATTATTTACCTGTATCAGGTCCTTTGAAGATTCACTGAAATTAAGAGGAACTATAACCGCTCCAGCTCCGGTTTCTTCGATTTTTTTTAGAAACCCGGCATCACCGGCAAATGTTATATCGTATCCTTTCGCATCTTCGAAGGAGGCAGCACCGCATATGACCGTCTTAGAGTTGCCGATAATCCTTCCCCCGACAAATTCGGCTATTTCGGAAAGCATCGCTTCCATTATGATTTCCTACTTGTCTTTTCCAGGTTTCTGGGCAGATTTAGCATTGTATTGCTGTATCAGCTTTTCTGTAATATCTACAGAGGCTGGAGCATAAAATACGCCTGCTTCGCGCTTTTCGATTATGAGTAGATAACCCTCTTTTTTACCAATTTCATCAGCAATGGTCTGCACTTCTTTTTGAATACGCACTAGCGAATCAGTTTGAATCTTTTGTAATTCAGAGCTATATTTTTTTTCAAGATTCTTGAAATCCAAATACTTTATCTGAACTTCACGCTCTTTTTCTTCCCGCATCTCTTTGTTTCCAACCATTGCATCTTTTTCAATCTTCTTCTTCAGCTCTTCTATTTCCGCGCCCTTTTTTTCAAGATCAGCCTTCATCTTATCGGCCTGTTTTTTAATTTCAGCCTGACCCGATTTCCCGGCATTGGAGGTTTCAAGGATTTTCATAAAATCGACGACTCCTATCTTCGCAACATCTGCCGCATGTGCAGAAATTCCAAGCAAAAAGAAAAGTACTATGCCAGCTGAAACCGCTGTTTTAACTAAGCGCATTACTCTGTCTCCTTTTTATATTATTATTAACTACCAAATATCACTTGATAAAATATTATATGCCTTTAAAAGACTGTACCCACAGTAAATTCCCATTTCCCACCTTTACTTTCATTTTTCACAGGATCCAGTATATAACCATATTCTATTCGCATTGGACCCATTGGTGAATACCATCTTATACCACCTCCG
This sequence comes from Desulfobacterales bacterium, assembly GCA_020052975.1. The sequence goes on from JAGVOC010000197.1 coordinate 10,503, forward strand.
ACACTTTCCCGCAAATTCCCAAAGTCTATACTTTCATCGTTATCATAAACATCTCCAGTATCAAAGAAGAGCACTCCCATAACACCGACCTCTTTGATTAATGGAAACAGGAATTCAAAATTAAACTGGACAAATTTATTTCCTCCAATATTTGTCAAAATACCTTCCGAATTTATCTTTTTCGGGCTTAAATCTTTCCAATCGAATCCGCGCAGTGAATTTATTCCCCCAAGATTGAAACGTTCATATGAAGGAAGATTTTGCCCTGTGTTTTGGCTGACATATCCTGTCTTTGCATGTATTGAACCGACCGTTCCTTTAAACAAAGGTATGAACCAGCCTGTCTCAAGAATATATTTTGTAAAACCTATATCTCCGCCAATACCGGCATACTGGATAGAAATGGTATGTTCTGCTCCTTCGGTAGGATTAAATACTTTATCACGGGAGTCATATTTCAATGCTGTTGTTATGCCGCTAGAAACATTGTTTCCCGCCATCTCCTTTATGGTGTCTGGAGCATCTTTTTCGATATTACTTATATTGGCAACATCTAAAGCATAGGTCAAATAAAGTCTGGTAAATTCATAAACAGGATACCCGAATCTGATTCCGCCCCCCTTGCTGTCCTTATCGAAGGTATCATAATCATATTCCCAGCTGTATAAATCAATACCGGCTGAAAGAGGAGTATCAAAGAGCCATGGCTCTGTGAAGCTCAAGGTATATTTATTTGAGACACTTCCCAACTGTGTTTTTAATGCCAGAACCTGTCCCCGGCCAAAAAGGTTCCTCTGTGAAATTGAAGCCATACCAAATACCTTTTCCACGCTGCTGTAACCTGCACCGAAGCTGAAAGTACCGGTTGGCTTTTCCGTAACATCAATCTTGAGAACCATTTTATCATCTGAGGTTCCCTTCAACGTATCAACTTTAATGTTTTCAAAGTAATCCAAACGATGCAGATTGCGCATGCTCTTTTTCAGCTTTACCCCGCTGTGCAGTTCCTGCTCATATACAAGAAGCTCCCTTCTGATAACCTTATCTCTGGTCTTTGAATTCCCCCCAACAAGAATTTCTTCAAAATAGACCGGTTTACCTTTATTAATCCCAAAATTAATATTGACCACCATTTTATCCCGGTCCTGGTCAATACTGGGTACAATATCTGCATAGGCATAGCCTTCGTCCGAATAAAGATCCGTCAATGCGAGTACATCGCCTTGCAGAATCTTCCTGTTGTAATATTTTTCTTTATTAATCTTTATTTTCCCGATAAGTTTTTCTTCAGAAAAAATCAAATCGCCCGTAATTTCAACTTTCCCTACTGCAAACCGTGAATTTTCATCTATCTTTATAGTAATGTCAATCAAAGACTCATGTATGTCAATTTTCGGTTCCCCGACTTTGGCCTGAATAAAACCATTATTATGATAAAAAGCGGATAGCTTCGCAACATCCTGATTTAAGTCTTCTCTGTTCAGATCCCCGGCTGAAGAGACCCATGAAAGGATGTTTTTTTCAGATGTCGACATAAGCTTTTTGAGCTTTGAACTTGAATATGCTTTATTTCCTTCAAAGATAATGTTTTTAATTAAAGCTTTTGAACCTTCTGAAATTATAAATTCAAGATCAGCCTGGTTATTATCGAATTCATGAATTTTATATTCAACCTTTATGTTATGGTAATTTTTCTCTTTGTATAAGCCTTCAATCCTTTCGACATTTTTCTTAATCATTACAAAATTTAGAATAGATCCGGTCTTTATGTTTAAGATCCCTCTGATCTTTTCATCTTCATATATCCTGTTGCCTTTAATAAGGACTACCCTTATCGTTGGTTTTTCTTTAACCTTGAATGTAACAACCTTGCCCTCCGGTGTATTTTCAGATTCAATCCGGGCATCATCAAAGTACCCCATTGCATATATAGCCTTGATGTCATCAGAAAGATTCTTAGAGGAGTATATACTGCCCTCTTCTGTTTTAACGACTCTTCTAATTGCATCGGTTTCTATGCGCTTATTACCCTCAACAAATACTTTTAATATTTTTTCCCGTTTGAATATTTTCATTCCTATATCGAGAGAAATTTCCTTCAAGCTCCCTGAAAGATTTTCAATTCCCTCACCTTCAAGAATAAAGGCTTTGGGAAGCTCATTCCCAATAGATTCGATCATCTTTACATCAAGGCTAAAATGATGGCCTATTAACGTTATGCTTCCCCAGACTACATTATGAGCACCAGAGTTAACACCGATTCTCCTGATTTCATCTGTGCTTATGTCTTTTTCAGTAAGAGATGAAATCATAGCCGGGTCAGGTTCCAAAACAGTGGCACCGTTTAGTTTTAAATGATTCTTTATCACCTGAGGAATCTGATCATGAAGATAAGAAAGTTCTTCCTGTGAATTGACTTCAAAGGGCAATACCAAAACATTGACCGTTTCAAGGGCATAACTGGTATTTGAGAATAAATATATAATTGAAATCGCAATCAGGCATAAATATTTTTTCATTACAACTCCTTAAACTATTTCGACGAGCTGCCCTTCTATAATTGTAACACATCTCAGCATCAGGGACGCCAGTTCCATATTGTGCGTCACCACTATCATTGCCATATTCAACTCCTGATTAAGTTCAATCAGCAACTCATGGACCTGTTCGCTGTTTCTTTTATCAAGATTTCCCGTTGGCTCATCCGCAAGAAGAATAACTGGTTTAAGCACAAGAGCCCTTGCAACAGCAACTCTCTGCTGTTCACCACCAGAAAGCGTATTAACCCTGTTATTCATTCTGTCCCTGAGCCCGACTCTTATCAGTATTGTCTCTGCTTCCTCCCTTGCTTTTTGCTTGCCAATTCCTTTTATGAGTGCAGGCATCATTGTATTTTCAACTGCGGAAAACTCAGATAGAAGATGATGAAACTGAAAGACAAATCCAATAGATTCGTTTCGGAATTTTGATAGCCTGTCCGGATCATAACGGAACACTTCATCATCCTTGAAAAAAATAGTGCCATTATCCGGGTAATCGAGTGTCCCTATTATGTGTAAAAGAGTGGATTTGCCGATACCAGATGCACCAACAATAGACATTGTTCCGCCTTGACTCAAATCAAAATTAATATTTTTCAGAATCTCAAGACGAGCTTCACTGCTGTTAAAAGCCTTGGATATACCTATAACTTTTAACATATTTATTGAATTGTTTTTTGAATCAGTATTTTTTTTGTCACTGATTCTGTTATCATCCATGGCGAATAGCCTCAACTGGATTGAGTTTGGATGCCTGGTGAGCCGGATACAAGGTTGCCAAAAAGCAAATCGCCAATGCTGCCGAAGCAATCAGCAAAACATCAAAAGCGATAAGACGTACAGGAAGTGTCGTTATATAATAAACATCGCCGGGAAGATCGATGAATTTGTACTTTTCAAGCAGCTTGCAAAGTATATAACCAGCACATACCCCAAGGCTCGTTCCAACCGAACCTATTATCATACCTTTAAACACAAATATTCTTCTTATACTCTTATCAGTTGCGCCCATGGCTTTTAGAATAGCTATATCTCTCGTCTTCTCCATTACCATCATTATAAGGGTGCTGGCTATATTAAGGGCCGCGACCAGGACTATAAGTGTCAATATAATAAACATAACAGTCTTTTCCAGCTTTAAGGCTGAAAAGAGGTTTTTGTTCATTTGAGTCCAGTCTCTTGTCCAGTAAGGAAAGCCTAAATCATTAACTATTTTTTCTGCAATTTTTCTTGCAAGGTCAATATCATCGACGCGAACCTCAATGCCGGTTATGGCGTCACCCATACGCAAAATTTTCTGGGCATCACTTATATTAACATAAGCAAGTGACCCATCGTAATCATGTATTCCTGATTCGAACAAACCCTTCACCTCAAACTGTTTCATGGAAGGTAAATGGCCGATAGGCGATATAATGCCTGTAGGTGATATAAGATATACCATATCGCCCACAGAAACACTCAGGCTTCCGGCAAGCTCTTTACCGAGTATTATTCCCGGAACAAAGTTTGGGTAACCGGTATTCTGTTCGCTTATTTTATTTCTTTGCAACGAATCAGCCTTAAGATTTTTTACAATGCGGCCTGCTGACTTTGGATCAACACCTTTTAATACAGCACCTGAAACTCCTGAAGAAGATTTAAGCATTGCCTGAGTGTAAACAAAAGGAGAGGCTGCCGAAACACCTTTAATATTTTCAATAAATTTGAGTAGTTCAGATTTGCCGGCAAATGGGCCTCCATGCCGCATTACAACAATATGCGACTCTACTCCGAGTATGCGGGATTTTAGATCTGACTCAAAACCGGCCATGACGGCAATAACTACTATAAGAGCCATAACTCCTACCATAACACCCGAAATAGATAATATGGTAATAAGGGATATGAAAGCCTGCTTTTGCCTGGCTCTTAAATAGCGGCTGCCAATAAATAATTCAAAAGACATTTTTAATATGACTCATAATTGTTGAATAATGCTCTTTCTTTTGCATATTATTGAAATTGCATTATTATTAAATGCACATCAACGTCATTAATACTACTTTGAACCTGCAGGTTTCATATGGGGAAAAAGGATTACTTCCCTGATTGAAGCAGCATCTGCAAAAAGCATTACCAGCCTGTCTATGCCAACTCCCTCACCAGCAGTCGGCGGCATACCATATTCCAAAGCTTCAATATAATCTTCATCCATGTAATGTGATTCATCGTCGCCTTCACTTCTGTCTGATACCTGCTGCAAAAATCGCATTTTCTGATCTTCAGGATCGTTAAGTTCGGAAAAACCGTTTGCTATTTCACGACCTGCAATAAAAAGTTCAAAGCGGTCAGTTAATGAAGGATTTCTTTCACTCCTTCTTGAAAGTGGAGAGATCTCAACAGGATATTCTGTAATAAATGTTGGCTGAATAAGCTTTGGTTGAACAAGTACATCAAATAGTTTTGTAATGACTTTGCCTATCCGGTTAGTTTTTGTAATTTTAATTCCATTTGAACAGGCAAATTCAATGAGCTTCTCCTTGTTATTTAGAAGGTTAGGATCGATTCCACCAAGCTCTTCCAAGGCTGTTAAAAGACTAATCCTGCTCCATTTTCCACTAAAATCAATATTATTTCCCTGATAAATAATTGAAGTTGATCCAGCAATCTCTCTGGATAAATAGACAAACAGCTCTTCGGTTAAACTCATAAGATCCTGGAACGTAGCATAAGCTTCGTAGAATTCAAGCATAGTAAATTCAGGATTATGCTGGGCTGAAATACCTTCGTTTCTGAAATTTCTGTTAATCTCGAAAACTCTTTCAAAGCCACCCACAACAAGACGTTTTAGATACAATTCAGGAGCAATACGCAAGAACAGATCCATACCAAGCGCATTATGATGGGTTTGAAACGGAGTAGCCTCAGCTCCCCCGGGAATTGGTTGCATCATAGGAGTTTCGACTTCAAGATAATCCCTTTCAAGAAAAAATGAACGTATCGACTGGATAGTTTTGCTGCGCTTTATAAAAATATCCCGCACTTCCTGATTCATGATTAAATCAAGGTACCGCTGGCGATAACGCTTTTCAGGATCTTTGAGACCATGAAACTTTTCAGGAAGAGGCTTGATTGACTTACATAAGAGCCTAAATTCAGATGCGAGTAAAGTCCATTCACCTGTTTTTGTCTTGAATATTGTTCCTATTATTCCAACAAAATCACCGATATCGAGTTGTTTAAAAAGGCTGTACGATTCATCTCCGATCCTGTCTTTTCTTATGTATGCCTGAATTTGTCCTGTTCGGTCTCTAAATCTGATAAAGGAAGACTTTCCGAACAAATTTACAGCCATCATACGCCCTGCAGAAGAAAAAACAGTTTCATCTTCTTCCCTTGACTCCGGAAAGCTTTCAATCGCATTCCTGATATCTCTGACAGTATGCAGAACTTTAAAATCATTAGGAAATAAATTGATATTATTCTTCCTCAATTCCAATATTTTCTTTTTTTTCATTTCAATCAATTCATTTGGTTTTTCTACATCCATTAATTTCCTGCTTTCTTTATAATGTATAATAATATCAAGTTGTATTATTCTGTGATTTATAAAAGGGTTACACCAATAATTAAAACGGAACTCTAATATGAGTTAAAATAACAGCAAATTAGTGCAAAATTAAAATAATAAAGTGTAATGAATTAACTTATTTGGAAAATAGTGTCAAGAATAACTTGGCGAATCGATTTGCTTTATTTTAAATATAAAGGTTGCCCCCTTATTAACAGTACTTTCAACATCTAACCAGCTGTCATATGACTTTAGAATGTTATGGACAATAGAAAGACCTAGTCCTGTTCCTCTTGGCTTGGTCGTAAAGAACGGATCAAATATTGATTTTATTCCTTCATTCGAAATGCCGCAACCGTCATCAGTTATTTCAATTAGAGCATATTTATTTCTCAAATTACACATTTTTACTTCAATCTTTCCTGAACCTTCAATAGCCTCTGAAGCATTTAAAAGTAGATTCCATAATATCTGATGCAGGTGTATAGGGTCCATATTAACCCAAATACCTTGGGCTATGTCCTTAAAGATAGATATTCTACCCAAACATTTAGTATCTTTTTCAAAGAGATATATAGTATCGGCCATAATCTTTCCCAATTCAAAAGGCTCTTTCTTGCCGGCCGGAGGTTTTGCAAAAAGTAAAAAATCGTTGACCAGAAAACTTAAACGGTCTGCCTCCCGTAGAATTATTTGCATAAGTCTGTCGTGATAGGGGTTATCACGAATATCTTCTTTCAGAAGCTGAATTGAACCTGAAATGGAAGCAAGTGGATTTTTTATCTCATGAGCCATTCCCGCCGCTATTTCACCCATAGCGGCCATTTTTTCAAATCTCTTAACACGCTCCTGCATTGCTATGAGTTCCTTTTTTGTTTTTCTTGTTTGTTCGGCAAAAAACCCGCTTAAAAAGGCAACTGCAAAACAAGCTACAATTGTAATAAGTATTTTATAAAGAACCTGGCTCCATGGATAATTTGCAGCAACAAGACTATCTTCCAAAAGAAATGGTTTTATGACTTTATAATATTCAAGATCAACGATTACTCCGTATTGAATTGCACAAAGCGCAGCAATAATCATGCCTCCTTTCTTGAAAAGAAGCATCGTTGAATAGATAATTACAACAAGATATAAAAAAGAAAAAATGCTCGAGAAACAACCGGTTACGAAAATAATGCAGCTAACGAAAACAGTATCAATACCTATTTGTATTGATGCAAAACGGTGAATATTTTTTATACGATAAAACAAGATTGTATAACAGAAAGATAGGACAAACACCCCGGCTATGAGTCCATAAAGCATTAACAGCGGCTTATCCAGAGGTGCGCGCTTTTCGCTAAGCTGTAGGATAATAGTAGACCCCAGAAGAAGAGTGGTAAAAAAAACCCTGAAGAACATTAACCATTTTAATCTTTGGTTAATATCATTCTGTTGAATTTCTGGAGTTGTATTCATGTATAGAAATTAGCATAAAATTATCTGTTTTGCCAGCCAATAAAAAGTACGTGCGCCCTGCCGGGTGCACCAAAAAAAAACCCGGAACCTATCAAAAGGTTCCGGGTATATATAAATTCCCCCGGCAGTGTCCTACTCTCCCACTCAGTTGCCCGAGCAGTACCATCGGCGCTGAAGAGCTTAACTTCCGTGTTCGGGATGGGAACGGGTGTTTCCTCTTCGCTATGACCACCGGGAAAAAATGAATTTATAAATATCTTTTCAATTGGGTTATATAAGCACTGCAGATTATGAAAATTATTTTGTGGCCAAGCCTCACGACCTATTAGTACCAGTAAGCTAAATGCGTTACCACACTTACACATCTGGCCTATCAACCTTGTAGTCTTCAAGGAGTCTTTAGTTAAGTATGTTTCCATACTCAAGGGATATCTAATCTTGAGGTTGGTTTCCCGCTTAGATGCTTTCAGCGGTTATCCATTCCGAACTTAGCTACCCAGCTATGCCGCTGGCGCGACAACTGGAACACCATTGGTTCGTCCATTCCGGTCCTCTCGTACTAGGAACAGATCCTCTCAA
>JAGVOC010000309.1 GCA_020052975.1 Desulfobacterales bacterium
AGTGGGAAGTTGCAAGCTCTTTTGCAACAAAATTTGTCATGGGCGGTTCGCTTTTGATATTAAGCATCCCGTATAAAGATTCAAGAAAAGCTCCCGCAATTGCGGCAATTTTCGGATCTATGGTGCGGGTGACAGGAGGAAGCCCTCCGGCCTTTAAAATATTGTTTACCATCTCCCACAAGGGCACAGGTTTCCCCTGACTGATAAAGAATATTTTTCCCGAAAAGGTATTGTTTTTTTCAAGAGAATCGGCTGCAAGGATATGCGCGTATGCCGCGTTGTCTATATAGATTGTATCAACCAAGTTTTTCCCATTTCCAACTATGCGAAGCCGTTTCGCCCTTTCTATTATTCTTGGGACAAGATGGTTGTCGCGCGGGCCCCATATGAGATGTGGCCGCAATATGATTGTTTTAAGACCGGATATGGATGCTTTTAAGACATGTTGTTCCGCTATTGCTTTTGTCTGCGGATAATGGGCGTGGAAAACCCCGGGATACGGAACCGATTCATCAACACCCTCCATGTCATTACCATCGAAAACAACGCTCGGCGAACTTGTGTGTACCAGACAAGAAACATCGTGTCTCCGGCATCCTTCAATGACATTTATTGTTCCGTCCACATTGGTTCTGTAATATTCTTTATAATCGCCCCACACCCCGGGTTTTGCCGCGGTATGGAAAACGATCTCTTTTCCTTTACAGGCATTTTCAACGGCCTTTTTATCGCTTATATCGCCCCGGATCTGCTCCGCATTAAACGGTTCAAGTTCAGGATAATATCTTCTTGAAAAACTCGTTACGCTGTCTCCTCTTCCTGAAAGAAGCTTTGCAATTGCATATCCGAGGAATCCGCCGCCTCCGGTAACAAGAACTTTTCGTGGAGATTTAACATACATGAATTATTACCCGTCCCGCCTTTTAGGAGCCGTTACGAAATAACCTGTACTTTTTTGATCCTTTCGTTACGGCTCCTTATGCCGTTTTTGACATCCAGATGCCCGCCTTATTTTTTTACAGCGGCTTAATTTGTTTTTCAGCCCATGTAGTGAGCTTTTCTCTGAAGATCTTGGAGTTATGCCTGATGTCAACCGGGAATGATTTGTGAAAAAGGATAGCTTTTATATCTTTTGTCAATTCATGTTTCCCGGCAATCACAATAAGTTCCTTTTCAATCTTTTTCTTATCGAGATTTACTTCGTGTTCAGGCTCAATGCAGATGACCGGTATCTGATTCGGTTTTTTCCCGATTCCCACAAGGGCGCTTCTGAAGACTTCCGGATGATTGTTGAATATGGCCTCGCATGGAATTGTAAAAAGAGTCCCGTCCGGTGTTATTACACGGTGGCTTTTCCGGCCAAGAAACCATATTCTTCCTTTTCCGTCTTTTCTGCCTAGATCTCCCATTCTATGCCGGATCTCGTTTCCGTCTTTTATCTTGGAAAGCGCGTCGGCTTCGGGATTATCGAAATATTGTCTTGTAACAAGATCGCCCTTGACCGTTATTTCACCGGCCTCGCCGTCTGCTGCAATAATATCATCCGACCATTCATTTATCGGGTTATCTGTAATTTTTATTAGCTGCACCGATATTCCGTTTAAAGGAGTTCCCACGCAGATTCCATACCCCTGCTCGCTCAACCTCCCTGTTTCGGACAGGATCTCCTTGCTTCCGATCGATATGACCGGGACAGCCTCCGTGGCTCCGTACGGGGTGTGAATCTCGGAATTTTCAGGGAGCATGGAGGAAAAGCATTTTATGTTTGAAAGCGAAACCGGGGCTCCTGCAGATACAACCCTTTTTAATGAGGGGAGTTTTATCCCCCTGCTTTTACCGTATCTTCCGACACGGTTTAAGAGGGCAGGGGAGGCGAACATGTTTGTCACACCCTGATTGATGACCGCTTCGATTATTTTTTCCGGATTGACAAGGGCCGGTTTTGTGGGGTCCATATCAGGAATCACTGCCGTCATCCCTATGGCAGGATCGAAAAGGGCAAAGAGGGGAAATGTCGGGAGATCAATTTCATCTGCTCCTATCCTGAAATGCTCTTTGATATGCCTTATCTGGGCATCGAAATTGCCGTGGGTGTACACAGCGCCTTTTGCAGGCCCGGTGCTGCCGGTAGTAAAGAGTACGGCTGCGGTATCGTTTCTTTTCGTCATTGCCTGAGGATATGATTCTGTTGCTCCCGTTCTTATCTTGTCAAGGGTATGTCCTCCCCAGAATAAGCGCTGTCCCACTGTTATCCATACTTTTACTGTTTTGAAGAATCCGGGAAATAATGTTCGAAGCACATGGGCAGGTGGTATTCCGATAAAGGCTTCGGGTCCGGTTGATTTAAGACAGGAAAGCATTCTTTTTATACCCATACCGGGATCAACTACTACTGGAACTGCGCCGGTTTTAAAGAGAGCGAAAACAAGGGCAAAGAAATCAGGCCCGGGTTTTACCATCAGGACGGTCCTTGTTCCCTGATTTATACCCGCTTTATTAAGTCCGAAAGCTATCCGATCAGATTCCACGGCAAGCTGATGAAAAGTAAGGTGGGCATAGGCTATACGGCCGTTCTTATCCCGTGAAACCGGATAGACGACAGCTCTCTTATATGGCTGGATTTCCGCCATTTTTTCAAGATGAGATGATACATTTACAAAATCATCGTTTGGCTTTTGCATAACACCTTTTTACTTTGCCGTCCGAATTCCGACTTACAACGAACTCGTCTTCATCAAATTATATGTCTGTTCAAGAAGTCCTCAATAACAGAAGATATCTTTTCAGGTTCATCTTCCAGCACGTAATGCCCTGCATTATCAAAAATATGAGTTTCGGCCTTTGGAAAGCGTTTTCGCCATTCGGCAAGATAATTTTCCGTGAATACGAAATCATGCTTACCCCAGCAGATGAGCATGGGAATATCCGCAAGCCTGTGCAGGTTATCATCAACATACTTAACGGTATCATAGCTCGGATCATTTTTTCCAAGAGGAATATCCTGAACAAATCTTAAGGTTGCAATTCTGTTCCTCCATGAATTGTAGGGAGCAATCAACCCCCTTTTTACATCCTTTGAAAGGCCCTTGTATGATGCCATGTAAAGAGCGCTCTTTGCAAACAGATTGAACCCGAGGACGGCAATATTTCCAATAAGGCTGATATCGCGTATTATCCGCAATCTCAATGGTATCTTCATATTTCTGTCCGGCGGAAAGAATGCCGCACTATTCATAATAACAACAGAGCTTATTTTCTCAGGATTTTTTACTGCATATGCCATGCCGATCATCCCACCCCAGTCGTGGAGAATAAGCGTTATCTTGCCGGTTAATTCAAGCCGGCTGAGAAATAAATCTATATCTTCGACGCGGCTTTTTAGCCTGTAATCATAATCGGATGAATCAGGCTTTCCAGAAAGACCGCAGCCTATATGATCGGGAGCTATTGCACGGAATTCCGGCGACAGATACTTTATGAGGGAGCGAAAATAGAAAGACCAGGTAGGATTCCCGTGAATCATCAAAACAGGATTACCTGAACCTTCATCGATATAGTGAAATTTAATCCCTTTTATTTCCGTATAATTCGATTTGAACGGGTAAAGATGTTTTATACCGGAAATATCAATATGTTTTTCTGTTGCCACTTAAATATTCCGTATTAACTTACCATTTTATACCAAGCATCAGACAGTTAAGCCCGCTTCCTATTCCAAGGAAACCAACAAGATCACCCTTTTCCAGAAATTCACGTTCATAAGCAATGGCAGCCGTCAATGGAAGGGATACTGTCCCGATATTTCCAAGATATTGATACGTGGTAAAATCTTTTTCTTTTGGAATACCGAGCGATTCGAGAATCGTTTTCTGGTGTGCAGAGCCTACCTGATGGCAGATTATCTTATCAGGTTTGTCTTCGGACAATGAGAGCTCTTTCTTGAATTCTTTAAATGTTTCCATTCCAAGCACAACCCCGTTTTTCAGTACTCCGACCGAATCCGTCTCCATTATATGATGTCCGCTTGCAGGTATTCCGGTATCCGGGCCCCATCTGCAGAGTTTATGATGCTCGGCAGCGCTCCTTATCATGCCTCCCATCAGACGGTGTTCCTTTTCTGAAACAGATTCATCCGCCAAAAGCACGGCTGCTGCACCTGATCCACCTGTAAGGGTTGCAATGGTTTTTCTGAACATGTCCATGTTTTTTTCTTTAAGGAGACGGCCTATTGTATAGTCAACTATCTGACGAGCGGATTCACATGATACAACAAGACCGGCTTTGATCTGGCTAAGTTCTATGGCATTTGCAATTTGTACCATGCCGTTCAGTACTCCCAGGCATGCATTTGAGACATCAAAAATATGGGTTTCGTGTGAAAGCCCGAGGCCATCCGCAACGGCACAGGCTGTTGCAGGCTCTAAATTATCCCTGCATACTCCACCATAAACAAGCATGCCAATATCTTTTATGTCGATATTCGAGTCGTTTATTGCCTTCCGGCCGGCTAATGTTGCTCCCTCGTGCATTGTGTAACCTTCATCCCAGAAGCGTCTTTCGTGTATGCCGGTTATTATTTCAAGCTGACCTTTTTGAAAATGGAGGTAATCGTACAGTGGTTCAAGGCGCTTTTCGATGTCATCTGATGTTATAACATTGGGCGCAAGCTCATAGCCGAACGATTCTATATAAACCTTTGAATACAGCATTTTGATTTGGTTCCTTGAACAAAAAAAAGTATCAATTTACAATGCAGCGGGGATAAGCTTTATACCAAAGTTCTTCATTTTGTATATATACAGCCCGTCTACTTTCAAATAACCGTCTGCCATTATGCAGGGTAAAGGTTCATCCCGGATTTCGGTTACAATTGTTTCAACTTCGATCTTTTTGTTTTCCGGAATTATCTGTCCGCGGTAAATCCAGTTGTGAGATTTCCCGGTAACCGGAGAAAATCTGTGGGTTTCAGCAAGATGTCCCCATCGTTTAATTGCAATGAACTTTATTGTTTGCAGGAAAGATTCTATTCCGAGAGAGCCGGGACAAACAGGATCCTGAAAAAAATGGGCATTAAAAAACCATTCTGACGGATTAACATTTTTTATTCCCCGGACATAACCGAGTCCGGAAGGACCGCCGTCTTCAGCAAATAAGTCGATAGCATCTATCATGCGAAAAGCCTTTGCCGGCATTGCCATTTGAAGGGCATTATCGAAAGCGGTGTCGTCCGGAGTAAGAGGAGCTTCATCCCAAAACATATGTGAAATGCCCGTATTGATTTCTTCCGGTAAAGGGCTGTATAACTCTTTATCAATGTCTCGGATTCCAACCTGTTTTGACAGGGCTTCCTCCGAGAAAAACCCGAATACGGTATCCCCTTCATAGATGATTCTACCTGCCTGAATAACCTGCATGTCAAATTCTTCTATAATCATATCTCCCGCCCCGGAGATTTTTTTTGCGCGTGTGCGCATGGTCAGAGTTCCGGAATCCGGCAGGACTTCCGAGTGCAGCACCGCATTCCCACCAAGATTCCGGAATTTTAAATCCTTGCTGCTTTTCAGTGCTGAACCCATATATGCGGCAAGCCAGCCGCACGGCTGAAGGGCGGTTTCAAGAAGCACCGCAAACGGCATCGAAAGCGAGCGGTTTGCTCTGAAGTACCATGCATCCGGCAGGACGTCATATTCGGCTTCAATCCAGCCTCCCGCTTTCAGAATCCAGGGCTCAGGTTCAATTGAGGTAATTCTGTCCATAAAAAGATAGGGCGGGCCGGGGAGTCTTGCGATGCGCCTTTTTGAATCAAACACCTCGTATTTATCTCCGAATGCCTCGGATGGTTTTCCGATGGAGAATGCAAGTATCCTGTCTCGGTCAAAAAGAGCTTTCTTTCTTTTGGCAATTATTCCCTTTGATTTCCATTGGGACTCGATTTCGTCACGGGATATTCCTGTCATTTTCATTGACATATCTTTGAAAAAGACTATCCGGTGTCCATCGGCATAAATATAAGCATCGGCTATCACATACGGCTCAGGGTTATATCCGATCTCTTTTATTTCAACTTCGTATATCACTTTACGCGTTTTCGGGGTGACAGGTCCGCGGCATTTTAGAACGCTTTCTACTCCGGCAACAGGTTCGAAGCACACGCCGGGCTTTTCCGTGACCCAACCCATTCGCATAATAAAGACCCTCAAGGCATGTGAGCAGCATTCATGCATGAGAGTTCCCGGCATTACCATGTCATCCATGAAATGGCAGGTAAGGAACCAGTCATTGTGATGGATATCGGCTTCAGCCCGAATCATGCCAAGGCCAAAACGTCCGCCTTCTGAGTCTATGGAAAGAATTCTGTCAATCAGCTTCATTCTTCCGCCGGGAAGCCAGAGGGAATCTGTAAGTTTGATTCCTTCAAAAGAAGATCCGAAACAGCCTGAAAGATTTCCATGCCTGAGAAGTTCCAAGGCGTTATCATCGAAACTTTCGGTAATTAACGGTACAATCTCTTTCCAGTCGGAAGGTTTTTTGCCTTCAGCCGGCAGAGTATCTTTTTCCGTAAGGATAATTCCTCCTGAATTGTTCACTTCCTCTTCGGTAAAGAATCCGGCACATCCGTTATACATGCTTATCAGGTGGGTTTTTCCAATATAGCCCTCAAAATTAAAAAAGAAAAGATAAGTCTCTTTCTGTTTCACAAATCTTTCGATATTTATTACATAGCGGATTACATCACCGGGTTCAGGCAAGCCGCGGTGAAATTTGATCGTTGCATCAAGCAGCCTGTAAGTTCTTTCTCCTTTTACTGCAAGATCGATCCCGAGGTAAGAACAGAGAAAAAGATCTGCCTGTCCTGCTTCAACAGAGATGCATACAGGAACATGTCCTCCGTCAAGATACCATGCTCCGGGCAGGACATCGTGCTCAGTTATAATACGCCCTGATCCCAGAGAATACTTTTCCCCCTCTATTGAAATTATTCTGTCAACAAGCATCAGTGGTTCATCGGGAAGGCGTACTCTTGCCCTGTAAGTATCAACTGCGGCAAATTCATTTCCAAGCACTTTTGCCGCTGATCCTGCAGCAAACTCCATGCACATATCACGGGAAAAGAGGGCTTCTTTTTTTTCACTTGATGTGTTGTCTGAAGTCATCTTTTCAAACAGGTTTATCTGGAAAGTAAAAGTATCTGCAAAGCTTTTTGCCAGTTCATTTGAAAAATCGAGGTATTTATTATGCGCTTTGGTGGTTGATTCAATGTTATTTTTGATGGACTTTATTAATTCAATATAATCTGTCGCGGTATTGACGTGTTTTTTATTAATCTCTTTCTTAAAAGCAGGAGTAATTGTATTTTCTTCGGATGCATTTGTGATATTTAGTAGTTCCTTATAATCATGTGTTTTCATATTTATCAGAGAAAGGACAGGCGCTCTGCCTCCGGTTGATAATACCATTCTGCGGCCTTCATTTTCAGATAAAACTTTTATCCCCGGAGAGACTCCTTCGTAAATCCTGCCTGTATCGACAGGAATTCTTTCTCCTATGAGAGATCCCATGAATTTCATGAAGGTAACATATTCATCCTCACCCCTGACAGATGCAGAAGCGGCAAAGTGCGGCCTGTTCTCAAGAATCCTGTCTATCATTCTTGTGCATGAAGAAAGAGGCCCGGTTTCAATAAAAATGCGTATCCCGTCTTTATAAGCCTGCTCTATTGTTGCAGTGAAGTCAAAGCCGTGGATTGCCTGTTTTAATATAGACGAAGCGGCATTTGCGCCGGTCATTTCATATGAACGTCCAAGCGCACAGCTGTAAAAGGTAATTCCTTCAGGCGGCTTAACCGGAAATAGGTGAAGCTCTTCATATTTATCGGCTACGGGGTTGACGGCATCGCAGTGAACCGTGACAACACCCTCAAGAAAAACCGCTTCGCATGAAAGGTCCCTTATTAAGGCTTCAACCTGTTTTTTCATGCCGCCTATTACACATTCATCCGGCGTGTTGACTATCAAAAGCCTCACATATGGAAAAGTTGCCAGTGCTTTGATTACATTCTTTGCCGGGCGATTTACTACTGCGGCGCACCAGTCTATGTTTTCACCGGAGGGGATATTCCATGACTTGCGGGCGGCATTGCATGTACCTGCAAGTTCTGAAGTAAACAGGTCTGTTTTAAGCATTCTGTCGAGCATTTCACCGTAGTCAGGCCATACATTCATCGCAAAATTGCCGGCAGACTCTCCGAGGCTGTATCCTATAACAGCAGAAGGTTTAACCCCGAAATTGATCAGGAGCTTAGCGATAATCCCGCTGTAGGCAACTTGTCCGAAAATCATGTTTAATGGGTTGGCGGCAATTTTTTGCTCGGCGTCGTTTTCCCACCCCTTCTTCCATGAGCTCCGCCATGGAACAAAGCATTCCGGAACAAGCTGTGTTTTAAGCTTTTCTGTCTTAGCATCCATTTTCCGCAGTATATCCGGAAAATAAACTCCTGTTCCTCTGCCCATTCCCAGATAGTGATTTCCGGAACCGGGGAAAACGAAAGCCGTTTTATTTTGTTGTCCGAGCGGGTTTGGTGAATAGTAAATTCCACCCGGGCCGTTCATTTTTTTATGAGTGTCGGTTTCAACAATGTATTTTGCATCTTTTATCCATTTTTGAAGATGACTGATATCCCCTGCTGCAATTGACAGGGCATATTTTTTTGAACTGTCGGGTTTTCTATACTGAATCCAATTAAATGCGCATTCATTTATATCGTTTGTATTAATTATTTTTCCGGAAAGGGAATCAACGCCGTCTGTGAGTTCATTCTTTGTATTGCCGTCAATAATGAAAAGACCGAAATTTCTTTGTCCCAGGGAGTTTTTTCTTTCTATGGAAATCTTTTCAGGAATGGCATCCAGTGCGGGGTATTCATGGCCTTTAATAACAACATGCATACAGTTCCCGTCCTTCGTTATTGAAGATATGCATGCCGTGCGGGGACCATCTATTCTGTTCCTGTACCAGAATTGAGGCGATACAGGAAAGTGGAGGTTGTTTTCCACGATAGTGATAGGTTCTGTAAAATTTACCAGCGGCGGTATAATTTCGTGGTACAGGCAAAGGCAAGCCTTTATAAGAGAAGCAAGCCCTGATGCTGATCCGGCATTACCAATATTTGGTTTTACAGAACCGATGGCGCATTTGGCAGGTGAGTTTTTGAATAATTTATTTAATGTTTCTATTTCGATGGTGTCTTCAGAAGGATTTCCGCTGCCGTGCGCTTCGAAATAGCTTATGGAAAATGGTGAAACAGAGGCATCGCTTACTGCTCTTTCAAGAGAAAGGGCATAAGTCTCCTTCAAGGGAGGGTGCGCATTATGCTCGCTTGCATCTGCCTTGCCGATACCATTAATAACCGCATAAATTCTGTCATTATCTTTAACAGCCTGGTCAAGATTTTTCAGAATTATTGCGGCAGCCCCCTCACCGGGCAAGGTTCCGCCGGATAAAATATCGAAAGGAGCGACCTTGCCGCTTTTGGAGTAACACTGTAACCTGTCAGAGATTATTATGTTTCGTATATCACCTGAGAGGTCAACGGCGCCTATAAGCATCATATCAGCTTCATTCTGCCGGATAGCTCTTGCTCCGATTTCAATAGCCTTAAGACCAGATGACGAATCACATGAAACAACAAAGCTTGGCCCTCCAAAACGGAATTCCCGGGCAATCCTGCTTGCTATGATGCCGCCAAGGGCTCCAAGTGTTCTTGATGATGTAAGGGGTGAGGAACAAGCATCCTGAACGGCTTTCATGTCTGAATTTGCCTTTTGTCCTTCTGATGAATTTAACAGATCCCACCGGAGCTGAAAATTTGTTGCTTCGTAGTCAAAGTCTGCTCCGATAATAACTCCCATTCGATTGCGGATTTTTCTTGCGGGCAGCCCCGCGTCATTCATTGCCGCTGCCGCCACTTCAAGCATCAGGAGATGCTGAATGAGAATATCAGGAATTTCAATGGGCGGAATATGAAACGCACCGGAATTGAAATCAATTTCCTTTATATAAGCTCCCCATAAACCGCGGCCATCAAGAAGCTTACAGGCAAGTTCATCACATCCTTTCCATCGGTCTTCCGGCCTTTTGCATATGGCGGAATTACCGTTGAATACCCCTTCCTGAAATTCCTTAAGAGATTTAAAGGTTCCAAAAAGAGCGCCCATTCCAACAATTGCAACAGGGGATGTCAATTTCTCATCTGATGCCCGGGCCGAATATTTTCTGGTTCCGGAGGATTTCAAACGCGGGTCATGTACATCGGGGAGCCATTCTTCAAAAAGAAGATGGCCGTTGATTCCGCCAAATCCGAAAGCGCTCACTGCCGCGCGAAACGGTGTGTTTTCACTTTTTCTTTCCCATTTTTCGATATCCGTCTGAACCCTGAAAGGGCTGCCGTGAAGCGGGCTTTTTTCAGGCGCCTTTGTAAAATTAAGAGATGGCGGGAGGGTTTTGTGTTTTATTGCAAGAAGTGTTTTTATCATTCCTGCAGCGCCGGCGCCTGTCAGAAGATGACCTATCATTGATTTCACGGAGCCTATTGAACATTGGCCCTTTGACCATCCGGAATTTCCCCATAATTTTGTAAGGCTGGTGAGTTCGGTAATGTCTCCTGCCGGAGTTCCGGTCCCGTGGCATTCGATGAGACCGACATCATGCGGAGTCCATCCTGATGATTCGTAGGCGATACGCATGGCGCGCTCCTGCCCTTCGGAATCGGGAGACAGAAGATTCCCTCCTATGTCATTCGAAAGTCCTATGCCGCTGATGAGGCCGTATATTGTGTCATTATCTCTTAATGCATCTTCGAACCTTTTCAGAACAAGAATGCCGGCGCCTTCTCCAACAACAAGTCCATCGGCCTTTTCATCAAAAGGAGAGCAGCGTCCTGAAGGAGAAAGGGCACGTAGTTGGCTGAAACCAACCTGCGTGTACAGGCAGTCGGGTCTTGAAACACCTCCTGCCAGCATGGCATCTGCGTGGTATGAATTAAGTTCGTCACATGCAAGTTTTACTGCATATATGGAAGAAGCGCATGCTGCATCAAGAGTGAAGCTCCCGCCGCATAGACCAAGACCCTTTGCCAGAATTGCGGCCGGGAGGCTTGTTACCCTGGCGGAAAGAGCCTCTGCTGTTGATATATACCTGTTATCAGAAGAAAAGGATTTACCGAATAGATTTTTCCGGTATGACTGGCCAATAATTTTTCGTGCCAGTCCTGAAGATGAGTCGGTAGGAAGAGCTATGGCAGCAAGTGCAACCCCGGTTCTTTTTCTGTCAAGGTTTTTTGTGTTGCAGCATAAGAAAGCTTCCCTGCCGGCATGAAGGACAAACTGATAAAGAGGATCAATCTCTTCTAAAATATTTTTATCTATGTCAATTCCTGCCGGATCGAATCTAAAATCATTTATCAGACAGGCCCTTCTGGAATAGGCTTTATCCGGCCTGAAACTTTTTTCATACATAAAGGCAGAAGGGACTCTCCATCTGTCTTCAGGTATTTCAGATGTGGTGTCAATTTTATTGACAATATTATGCCAGAAGGAATTAATATCCAAGGCCCCCGGAAACAGGCCTGCCATTCCAACAACTGCTATTGAAGTTTTTATCTTCATTAATCACTGAAATAATTGAGTATGTTGACTAAATCGCCTGATTTTGAACCAAAACCGAATTTTATACCGGTTTCAGTTAAAATCAGGGCAAAAATTTATACCCGACATAGGCTTTTTAGGCAAGAACCAATATTTGATGGTTTTGTAAAAAGTACGAATGACGTTTATCCTACAGCCATAAAAGTTGCTCTGCATTTTGGCATCAAGCGTCTGACTGTCGCGATGGCCGAACTGTAAACGGCGTTCGCTGCAAAAGCTGGCCGACATCACCGGCGTTCCGGTCGTCACTGCCGTCAATTTGGTCGAGGCTACCTATGATTGCGGGGCTTTTGTGTAGCTCTCCGGGGTACTAAAACGTGTTGCGGTCAAGCTCTCCAAGATTTGCAATGATTTACGGCTGCTTTCCTCGGGTCCGCGCGCAGGATTGAACGAAATCAACCTGCCATCGATGCAGGAGGGCTCCTCGATCGTGCCAAGCAAGGTCAATCCGGTAATTCTGGAAGTAATGAACCGGATCGCGTTTGAAGTGATCGGCAACGATGTTACGGTGAGCTTTGCCGCTGAGGCTGGGCAGATACAGCTCAACGCTTTCGAGCCGATTATCGTACACAGCCTCTTCATCAAAAGCCTGAAACACTTGCGCAATGGTTGCCGCACGCTATCCGGGCGCTGCGTAAAAGGCATCAACGCAAATCGCGAGCACTTGAGGAAAATGGTTGAACAGTCGATCGGCATTGTTACAGCGCTGAATCCCTATATCGGCTATACTAACGCGACGCAGGTAGCACAGGAAGCGCTGGCGAGTGGTAAAAGCGTCTACGACACCTAGTGCTTGAGAAAAAACTGCTCAACAAAGGGCAGCGATCACGGTTTGCTGATGATTGATAGCATATATGAATGATCTCTTGTTCAGGAACCGAGACCTAAACTTACAAGTCATCCCAAAAGGTATCCAGGTAGGCGTAAATTCCCGGCGATCCTCCGGTGTGAACAAAGAGCAGTTTCTCAGCGGGACCAAAGAAGCCTTTTTTGACTAGGTCAATCATACCGGCCATGGCCTTACCTGTGTAAACGGGGTCCATTAAAATGGCCTCGGTTCGTGCGATCAGTTTGACAGCATCCACCATGGCAGAGGAAGGCAGTGAATATCCGGGCCCGACATAATCATCGAAACAACGGACTGCCTCCCTGGGTATGGCCTGCCGAATTCCCAACAAGTCAGCGGTTTTTTTGACAAGTGAAAAAACCAGGTTTTCCTGTATGTCCTTGGGTCGGGAGACATTGATTCCCACTACCGGTAACCGGCTGTTGCTGCCGACCAAGCCGGTCACCAAACCGGCATGGGTCCCGGCGCTGCCGCTGGCGCATACTACATGATCGAAGTGCAATCCCTGCTCAAAGGATTGGGACAGGATTTCCTGGGCGCAGGCGACGTAACCCAAGGCGCCGATCTCATTAGAAGCCCCGCCCTGGATGATGTATGGCTTTTTGCCTTCGGTTCGTAGTTTGTCTGCAACGTCCTGCATGGCGGCCATCATGTCGCTGCCGCCCGGCACCACTTTGATGCCGGCTACCCCCATGAGATGAAACAGAAAATTGTTACCACTGGCCTTTGGGTTGTAGGATCCCGCCACCCGCTCTTCCAATACCAGATGACATTCAAGCCCTTCTTTAACGGCCGCGGCCAAAGTCAGGCGGCAGTGGTTGGATTGGACTGCCCCGCAGGTAATCAGAGTATCGCTGCCTTTTTGGAGGGCATCTGCCACTACAAACTCAAGCTTGCGGGTCTTGTTGCCGCCACCCGCCAAGCCCAGAAGATCGTCCCGTTTCATGTAAATACTAGGACCGCCCAATTGTTCGGAAAGCCGCTTGAGCGGTTCGATGGGTGTTCGTCCTACAGTGTAATGCCGACGAGGAAAGCGCGCTAGATCCATAAGTCACTCCTATTTGCAGAGGTCTCACGTTATTTAAAAACGCATTGATTTAACTGAATTTTATCGCCTGTAAGGGGCGGCGACGCCTTAAAATTATCCATGTTGGTTTCTCAGGTTCCAGGGTTATTCCGCAATGGGTATCGGTTTGACCCCGGCTCTGCGGATCGCAGCACGAGCCAGAATCAACAAGGAATCGAAATAGGGAACGGTGACATCGGCCGTGCTCAAAGCCAGCGGAATTTCGGTACATCCGGCGATGATCCCCTGGGCGCCCGAATCCACCAGAACTTGGGCGGCGGCGGCCAGATTGGCGGTAATGGCCTCCCGAGAACGATCCGCCCGGACTTTCTTGATGTCATAGATAGCGGCCATTACCTGGTCCTGAACCTCAGAATCGCAAAGAACGGTCTCGATCCCTTCCTCTCTCAGCCTCTTTTGAAAAAGACCGCCCCGAATTGTGCCGGTGGTGCCAAGCAGCCCCACAATCTTGATTTTCTTATGGTCATGGGAAATGCTCGTGGCCACAACGTCGAAAATAGAAACAAAGGGAAGTGTTATCTGCTGCCGCAATTCTTCCTGGAAAAAATGGGCTGAGATGCAGGGCATGATGATGAAATCGGCGCCAGCCTGCTGTAAGGTCCTGCACCCTTCCAGCAGCAGCGGCAGCGGAGACGGCCCTGTACCGAGAATGGCTGCTGTCCGGTCGGGTATCTTGGGGTTTGAATCAATAATGACCCGCAGATGGTCTTGATCCTTTCCGGCCGGGGTATTCTTTATGATTTTTTCAAAGCAGTCCAGGGTCGCCTCCGGCCCCATGCCGCCGATTATGCCGATGACCTTCTCTGCCATCTTTACCTCCCCTTCACCCGGGCCTCAGATTAATATCTGGCTGAGGAACGCCCTTGTGCGTTCATTCTTGGGATTTGCAAAAAAACTCTCGTCCGTTCCTCTTTCAATAATTTTACCTTCATCAATAAAGATGATCTCATCGGCCACTTCGCGTGCAAAGCCCATCTCGTGAGTGACAACGATCATGGTCATTCCTTCTTTGGCAAGGTCTGTCATCACGTCGAGCACCTCCTTGATCATTTCAGGATCTAGGGCAGAGGTGGGTTCATCAAAGAGCATGTAGCTCGGATCCATAGCCAGGCTGCGGGCAATAGCCACCCGCTGCTGCTGTCCGCCGGAGAGGTTTGCCGGGTATGCCATGGCTTTTTCAGGAATGCCTACACGTTCAAGAAGCGCAACAGCCCTCTTTTCCGCCTCGCGCTTCGACTTTTTCAGCACCTTCATTGGCGCAAGAGTAATGTTGTTCAGTACCGTCATATGAGGATAAAGCTCGAACTTCTGGAAGACCATGCCGATTTTCTGCCGCAGCTTGTAGAGGTTCGTTTTAGGGTTGCTCAATGAGACGTCGTCTACAATGATTTCTCCCCTCTGGTAAGGTTCCAAACCATTGACGCACCGTAAAAGAGTACTCTTTCCGGAACCACTGGGTCCGCAGATGACTACGGTTTGGCCCCTGGCTATGGTTTCGTTGATATTTGTAAGTACCTGGAAATCATCATACCACTTGCTCATGTTCTTGATTTCTATCATAAGATATTGGCCTTTCGACTCTTATCTTCATAGTGACGGCTGATGCGAGAGCCTATAAAACAGATAACAAAGAAAAGCGCAGCAACGAAGCTGTAAAGCTGAATGGAGCGGACCTCCATGCTGTCGACGATGGTGGTTCTGCGAACTAATTCCTGAAGCCCGATAACGTAAGCCAGGCTGGTATCCTGAAAGGTGATGATGCTTTGAGTGATCATACTGGGAAGCATCCTGCGGACGGCAATGGGCACCAGGATGTAACGAGCCGTCTGGGTGTAAGTAAGACCTGTTGAGTAAGCGGCGCTTACCAGATCACGGCTGATAGACTGGAAGCCTGCTCTGAAGATCTCTCCGAAATAGGTGGCTTCAAAGACCACGAAGGAGATGGCCGCGGAGAGAAAAGGCTGCATGGGCCTGCCGAACAAAACGGGCATGATAAAGTAGAACCAGAAAATGACCAGGATGAGAGGGATGTTCCGGATGAAGTTCACGTAAAAAGTAACACTGTGATACACATAGATGTTCTTCGATATCCGCCCCAGACCCACCAAAACACCCAGGAAGATTCCCCCCGCAAGAGCGCAGACCGCCAGTTCAACGTTCGTCAGGAATCCCTTTAAAAGGTAGGGGAGATTATCGATTATTGCATTGAACATATTATCGCCCTACCAGTCCGTGAATTCGGTATTTGGCCTCAACGTAATTCATGATCTTCACCACCGTCATTCCCAGTACCAGATAGATAAACATGGCTCCCGTCGTAGCCTCCAATCCGTGGAATGTGTCAGAATCGATCTTGTAGCTCATAAAGGTGGTCTCGGCGACGCCGATGGTCATGGCCACCGATGAATTTTTGAAGATCGTGAGGAATTCCGTCGTAAGGGGCGGAAGAATAAGGCGCAGCGCATGGGGAATCATGATGTGCCTGTACATCTGCAGCTGACTCATGCCTGTGGACAGAGCTGCCTGGTATTGGCCTTGGCCGATTGAGGCAAATCCGGCCCTTACGTGTTCAGCCACCCGGCTTGCCGTGTAAAGCCCCAGGCCGACAACTGCAGCGTAATAATTCAACTCGGAGATGGCGTTGATCTTGAACTGAAGGGTTTTGCCGAATATCATGGGTCCGGCATAAAACCAGAAGAAGAGCTGGACAAGGAAGGGAACATTCCGAAAGATCTCCACATATATGGTGCCCACCAGGCGCAACAGTTTCCATGGCATTGCACGCATTGCGCCGATCAGGATTCCCAGAATAAGAGCAATGATTAATGCGAGAAACCCTATCTGCAGGGTAAGCCATATCCCATCCAGCATCCATTCTCCGTAAGGCTCACGCCAAAGCACGCTCCAGTCGAACTTATATGCCAGTCCCATTTCCTACCCCTCTAACCTGACCCCATCCTGCAATATATAACAATGCCTTTCACCATATCCTGGAAAAGCGAAAAACCTTCCCCCCTGAGCTTAGAGATTGGGTTCCTCTTCTTCAGTCTCTATGTCCGGAGCTTTCCGTCAGGAGGCAGGAAAGGCCGGGGTCCGGTTTTTTCGCACGAGCGGAGAGTGCCCATACCGCACAAGAGTCTGCCGAGACCGGAGTCTGCCTCATATGAAAGAGGCAAACATCAGGAACTCTCCGGCCTCTTGTGTTGGGATAACTGTTCTTATTGCTTCTTCCACCAGTCGTCCTTCATGGGGTAGACAATGAGTTTTAGATAGTCTTTGTAAGCCTGAGACATCGGAATCGGGGTCTGTCCTTTGGGTCCCATCCACTTATCATAAAGTTCATAGAATTTGCCATTCTTAATCGTCGAAAGGATGGTATTGTTGACGAAATCCCTGAAATCCGAATTGCCCTCTCGCATAAGATATCCATAAGGCTCATAGGCGATGGCGAAATCCGTTGTCCGCCAGGCACCCGGTTTGTCGTCTTTGGAAGCAAGACCCATCAGAAGACTTCGATCTGTGGCGTAGGCATCGATTTTGCCGGTTTTGAGAGCGAGGAATCCCTGCGCATGTCCCTCAACGGTAACGATCGCTTTTGGGCTGTACTCTCCGGCCTTGGCTTGATCCTCCATGGCTTTGAGGTTCGTAGTTCCCTGAGCGCCTCCCAGCCGTTTACCGGTCAGGTCTGCCTTGGTCTTGATGGGACTGTCCTTGGGTACCAGGAAGGCTGTCTCGGAGAAGAAAAAGGTCAGACTGAAGTCCACCACATCCTCCCGTTCCTGTGTGTAGGTTGTGGACCCCATCTCCACGTCGGTGGTCCCATTCGTGATCATGGGAATGCGGGTCTTCGTGGTAATGGTAACTGGCTCAATCTCGATATTCTTGCCAAAATGCTTGGAGAGGTTTTCCGCAAGGATCTGAGCCATGTCCACTGAAAATCCCACCTGCCTCCCTACCTTCGGGTCGATGAAAGCGAAGGGGATGGAATCTTCCCGAAATCCTATCTTTATCTTTCCGGTCTTCTCGATCTGGTCCATGGTCTGATCGGCCAAGGACGGTCCGGCCATGAAAACAAACATCCAAACTACCGCCAAAGCTGTAAAAAAACATTTCTTCATGTCCTTAGTCTCCTTCATGTTGAAGTGTTTATGTTGATTCATCTGAAATCAACCCCTGCAATTGGACCTGAAATCAAAAGAGCGTTTTATTCAAGGTGATGACACGTGATAAGGTCTCCCTTATTTGTTGCCCGAAATATAGGAAGTTTGCTATTTTATGTCAAGGCATTTATTTGATAGGGTAAAAGCCTCTTTGCCACAAACGAAAACAGGATCAGGTTTCAAATATTATAAATACATGTCCGGATAAACTCGACAGTCACCTTGTTGGGAGATGGCCGAGGCATATGATTCCAGTGCGGTTGTCGAAGATGAAAAGAGGAATAGTGGCGTTTACCGGGTTCTACTTCATTGTATACTTCCATATAAGCGAAATCATGAGAATGGAGAGGGAGAGGAGGAGAAAAATTTTTATGGTGTTTGCGCCTTTTTTAACCGCAAGATTGCTGCCCAGATAATTTCCCAGGATATTTGCGACGGCAAGCGGTATTCCGAGCATGAAGATGACTTTA
>JAGVOC010000103.1 GCA_020052975.1 Desulfobacterales bacterium
TTTCGATGAATTTCCCCATAACACCGTCAGGATCGATCGTCTGCGAAAGCTCAAACCTGTTTTCCCCCATGGAAACCATGGCGGATTCCAGTTTTTGATCCTCGAAGACCTTTCGGAATATTACTTTTGCACCAAAGGCATTCTCAAACAAAGAAACCGCTTTGTCAAGGTCTTTAACGGCTACCCCTACATGGTTTATCTTTTTTATCATCAACTCTACTCCTTTCCGGTAAGTAACTACCGATGTTCAACGTTCACAGTCTCTATCATCTCTCTGGCATGCTCTTTAACCGTTTCAGTAATCTCCGCTCCGGCAAGCATTCGTGCAATCTCGCCTATCCTCTCCTCTTTATCCAATCTCCTCACCGATGTAGCAGTCCGACCGTCTTTGACCTTCTTGCTTATGTTGTAATGGGTATCTGCAAAGCGGGCAATCTGCGGCAGATGGGTAATACAAATAACCTGATGAAACCTTGAGAGAGATTTGAGTTTTTGTCCCACTATATCGGCTACCCTTCCGCCAATACCTGCATCTACTTCGTCGAAGATCAATGTCTCCACCCCACCCTTTTGTGCCAATATACTCTTTAAGGCAAGGATAACCCTTGACAACTCCCCTCCTGATGCAATCCTGGAAAGGGCTTTGGGAGATTCCCCCGGATTGGGGGATAGTAGAAATTCAACATCATCTATCCCCTTACCGGTAATCCTAATGTCGCCTATATCTACATTTTCATCCAGATTACCCCTGGTGTTAAAACGGTGGCTATTAATGCCCGCTTCAAATACCGTTTTCTCCATCCCCACCGACCACAATTCTTTCTCAATACTGTTCTTCAGTTTTTCTGCTGTGTTTCTCCTCTTATCCGAGAGATCATCTGCCATCTTCAGTATTTCCATCTCAGTATCATGGAGTTCATTCTTAAGGTTGGTTATAGTGTCTTCACTGTTTGAAATATCCTTTAGTTCTCTTTGTATTCTATCCTTATATTGAATAATCTCATCTATTGTCGAACCATACTTCTTCTTCAGTTTATTGATCTCCAGAAGTCTCTGCTCCGCTTCCTCCAATTTAGCAGGATCGAATTCTATCTTCTGGGCATAGTCCCGAAGGGATAAGGCTATGTCTTCCAGTTCAATGATAGAGGATTCCATGGCATCATACAGTTTCCCCAATGAACTGTCAATCCTGAAGATATCTTTGATATTGGTTTTTACCGCCTTTAGATTTTCCAACACAGATTCTTTTGCTCCATAAATGGTATTATAGGCATGGTTAGAATACTCCAGGAGTTTCTCCGAATTTATAAGGATATCCTTCTCTCTCTTTATATCCTCATCTTCTCCAACCTTGAGATTTGCCCTTTTTATTTCATTCCATTGAAAATCCAGAAGGGATTCCCTTTCCGCCCTCTTATTGGCAGCATGGGTAAGATCAACCAACTCATTTCTTAGTTTAAGAAGCCTCTTAAAAAGGGTCCCTACTTTTTCTCTAAGATAATGGAGGCTGCCAAAGTCGTCAAGGATGTCAATATGCCTTTCAGGATTGAGGAGCAACTGGCTTTCATGCTGTCCTGAGATGGTAATCAAGTCCTCTCCTATCCCGGCAAGCATACCCAGAGTAGCCAACCCCCCATTTATAAAAACCTTATTTTTACCTGTGCGGGAGACCACCCGTTTGATAACCAGGTTCTCCTCTTTTTCAATTCCTAACCCATCTATCTTATTTAAGATTGTGTTGTTATCGGAAATATCAAAAAGTGCCTCTACTATTGCCTCTTCCTCATCGCTTCTTATCATGTCCGCAGATGTCCTTCTGCCTTGAATCAGGTTAATGGCATTGATTATTATGGATTTGCCGGCTCCTGTCTCACCGGAGAGTACATTGAGACCCTCAGAAAAAGAGAGGGTTAATTCATCAATGATGGCAAAACTCTTAATAGTAAGCTCACTCAGCATTATTCTTAACTTATCGTTCTCCCCATTTCAGTTTTGTTCTCAAAACCTCGAAATAGTTTTTATGGAGAGGTTCTATAAGGTAAACAGGGTTTTTTGCCTTTTTTATCTCCAGCATACTGCCGGCATCGAAGGCAAAGCCTACCTGACCATCCAGGGTTAAAAACGCATCCTCATTCCTGGAGATAAGAATTACTTCAACAGTTACATTGTCTGGTAAAATGAGGGGCCTGTTAGTAAGGGTATGCGGGCAGATAGGGGTTATTATTACAGAGTGCAGAAGGGGATAAACGATAGGCCCCCCTGCAGAAAGTGAATATGCCGTTGAACCTGTGGGCGTACATATTATTAATCCATCGGCTTTAAAAGTGGTCAGATACTTGCCGTTTATACTGATTTCTAAATCAATAATTCTGGCCAGAGCCCCTTTGTTAATAACTGCATCATTCAGTACCCTGTATCCATCGACCTTCTTCCCTTCACGGTGAAGACTGACTTTTAGCGCTGTTCGATTGCTGAGTTTGTAGTCACCCCCAATAACGCTTTCTAAAACAGGGTACAATTCATCCAGGGTTATGGCGGTGAGGAACCCAAGCCCACCCAGATTTACCCCCAGAATCGGCACCTTCCTGTTACCTATCGCCCTGGCAACACTGAGCAGGGTTCCATCCCCGCCCAGTACTATAATCATATCTACCAATGAAGGAATTTTGGCTATATCATAGCTATATGGGTGCTTAATTAAGGAAGCCGGTTCAGTGTCTAAAAAGATCTCAATAGAACGCTCACCTAACCATTCAACAAGCCTTTTTGTAACCTCTATTGCCTCCGGCTTATTGGGCTTTGCAATAATCCCGATCTTTTTCATAAAATTATACTCTCATACTCTTACGTATCGATCATATCCCAGATATCTTTTTCTAACACAAAAAGAAGGAGATTGTCCATTTAAAAAATTGAACAAAAGGTTGTATGCTGGTACAAGTATATTTTTTTATTGACTCACATCTCAAATTGAGATAAACATGCTGTATGCATATAATCACACGAAAGCGCTTACTCGAATTTGCTGAAAACCATACCAATTGTTCTGCCGCGCTTGAGTCCTGGTATAGAATTGTTAAGCATACTGATTTTAACTCATTTGCTGAAGTACGCAGAACTTTTCCAAGCGCTGATCAGATAGGTAAATTAACGGTTTTCAATATTGGAGGCAACAGAGCCCGTTTGATTGCAGCAATTCACTACAAAACGCACCGGGTTTATATTCGACATGTTCTTACCCATAAAGAATATGATCGGGGAAGATGGAAGGAGTAAGAAATGAATACCCAACTTAAAGAGATCGAAAAAGTTTGGACAGAGATACAGAATGTATTTTCTGTACCACATAATGAAAAAGACTATAACAAATTGGTCAGTCTCCTTGATGTTTTAATTGACGAGGTAGGCGATAATGAGTCCCATCCTTTAGCTTCATTGATGGAGACGATTGGAATTCTAGTTGAAACATACGAAGCCCATAACATTCCGGAGATAAAGGGGAATCCAATAGACACCCTAAAGGCATTAATGGAGGAGCATGGTCTTAAACAATCAGATATGTCTGAAATCGGGAGTCAGGGAGTAGTATCTGAAATCTTGACTGGTAAACGTCAGCTCAATATTCGTCAGATAAAGATTTTGAGCAAACGCTTTAATGTTTCTCCTGCGGTCTTTGCATAAACGAAATAACAACAAGATGATTCACTTCAGTTAAACAGGGATTGACACTTCTAAACCGATGGTGTATATATCTTTATACACAATACGTCAATATTTCAGGGGGTAACTATGAATACAAAATTGACACTGCGGATGGATGATAACTTAATTGAATCAGCAAAAGAATACTCCGCAAAAACAGGTAAATCCGTTTCGCGCATCGTCGCGGATTTATTTGAAATTATAAAAAATGAAAAGTTAAAAAGGGAATATCCACTCACGCCAACGGTGAGAACTCTCAGGGGAGCCCTTAAGGGAAAGCCGGTAGATGGGAAAGAATATAAAAAATATTTAGAAGAAAAATATTTATGAAAACCCTATTTGACACCAATGTCATTCTGGATGTTCTTTTGGACAGAGAGCCTTTTTCTGACGACGCATCTTTCTTGTTATCCAAAGTAGAAAATTCTGAAATTATAGGGTATATCTGTGCCACGACTGTTACCACCATTCATTATCTCGCCACCAAAGCACTTGGCGCTCAAGCTGCTTCCGGCTATGTCCGGTCACTCCTTTCCCTTTTCGTCATAGCTCCTGTAAATCCTGTTGTGCTTGAAAATGCTGTAGCCTCCAAATTTGAAGATTTCGAAGATGCCGTCCTCCATGAAGCAGCTCGTCATGCCGGAGCTAAATATATAGTGACAAGAAATTTATCAGATTTTAAAGAATCAAAACTCCCGGTATTCGAACCAGGAGAATTTATTAACAGCATAGAATCATTGAAAATTGATGGTGAACAAGGTGCTTAACCGGACGGCGAGAAACATTAACCCGGGAACCTACCACCTTTAGTCGGTAGTGATGTAGTTATCCAGAGAATGAGTTGCTTAAGTTCCTATAAAATGTTTACAAAGCGGTACTTGGACAGGTTGTGTCCTGCATTCCGATTGTATTCCTTTAAACTTTGTGCCTATGTGCCTTTGCCCCTTTGTGCCTGAATAGTTACGAATTACAATAACATACCGGCAAGATTTTAGCTTCAACATGCAAATTATAGTGTTTATGTGGTAAAGTATAGAAAAATATGTAACAATTTGTTATAGGAGGGATATAGGGACAACCACCGGATTTGGAGAAACGAAGGGGGCAGGATTGTACAGGCTGATCCCTTGATTTGACCTTGACATAAAAGTCCCTGCTTATTGTCAATATCCACCATATAAAATAGCAGTACAATCGTGACAATGCACAAAGGGCTTCTCCGTTTTTCCGTGTTGCTTTCCACGTTCCAATATCACAAATCATGTGCCACAAATGTTGTCTAATATTATGTTAGGCGAAAGGCCACGTAACAATAAATGAACGAAAAAGAAATATTTGAAAGTGTTGTTTCGAACGCAATTGATTTTATGACAAAATCTATAAAAGAGCTTAAAGAACATCCGAAAAGCTCAGTTATCGATTTTTATTCATCTATTGAGCTTTTCTTTAAAGCACGTCTTTTAAAGGAACATTGGGCACTTATTGTAAAAAAACCTGAAAATGCGGAAATTTCCAGTTTTTTGAACGGCGACTTTCAATCTGTAGGAATCAATGATGCAGTTATAAGATTGAAAAATGTAGCTAAGCAAAATTTTTCCAAAGAAGAAATTAAATGCTTCGACGAATTGCGTAATCATCGTAATAAATTAGTACATTTTTTCAATTCTAAATATGTCGCGAAACCTGATGATGACACTATTTACGACATTATTTCTGAACAATGTAAGGGTTGGTTTTATTTACATAGATTACTATGCCATAAATGGGTTAATCACTTTACAGACTATAAAGGTAAAGTCAATGAATTAAACAAATTAATGCATTCTCACCGAGAGTTTTTACGGGCAAAATTTGAGGCATTAAAGTCTGATGGACTCGTAAAAAGTCCGGCCTTTTAAGTATTTGAAATAATTAGTAAAAGGTGCGTTTTTTGCTTGCTTTTCGCTTTACATTTTGGTATAAAAAA
>JAGVOC010000407.1 GCA_020052975.1 Desulfobacterales bacterium
ACAGATGCCACAAAATATCCATCCTCATCCTTCTCTATAACAACATTGAATTCTCGAATCACTCTTAAATCCTCCATATATTCAAAAATTTCATTTGGTTATTATGTAAATGATTCTGAAGGGAATATCAAGCATAATGCAGGCGGCAAAGGCGGAAATTGAAAATGGTCAAACTAATATTTTATATAAGCGGCCTTTGTTACGCCATCCAGGGAAGCGAATAAATTTCAAGGGATATTATATCCTTGAGATTAGAAGACAACTTTATTCTGACTTGATGGTTATGCAACTTTCTGTAATTCGTTCACAAGTTCTTTTCCAGATATTGGCGGTGGAAGCTGTTTACCATCCTCTTTGTAGAGTTGCACAGTTTCCTCGACAATATCGCAAAGCTCGTCAAATACTTCACGTTCATCGCTTCCATGACAACCGCCATAGAAAAGCTCAGGGCAACTGCCGATGAAGCAGTTATCAGTATCTGACCACTCAATAATTTTTACATACTTTGAGCCAGCGGTCATTTTTGCACCTCCTTAACGGCAGTCCGCACTGCTTTTTCCTGATAGTGTTTTGCATCTTCACTATCATTGCCTGAAATGGTTACCGGCTTCTTAAGCATTGGATGTACAAAATTTCTATGATTTCCTTTTCCTCCTCGATTCACAAAACCTGCTTTCTCCAAATCTCTGATCAAATCTCGTATTTTTCTTGGCATATCTCTGTTTTGTTTATTATATCATAGAATTTTATGATTATATGCTTGTCTTTTTATATCATGGAGTTAAGTCGGGCGCTTGCACATCGGCTGCAAGGGATTGTCGAAAGCAATCCTTTTTAATTTCATTCGGTTGATATTTAAATGATTCTGAAGGGAATATCAAGCATAATGCAGGCGGCAAACGCGGAAGCGGGAATTGAAAGGCAAAACACTGTATATCTTGATTGCAGTATTATAAATATCATATAGATTGTTGACGGCTTCGTAAAAAGTCATTCTGCTGTGTTGCGCTTCATCTTTCGTCATTGCAGCGTACCAAAAAGTACGCTTCATTCCTCAAGATTCGTACGCCTTGCATAATGAGCTTTTTACTTTGCCGTCTGAATTCCGACTTTTTACGAGTACATCATTGTTGATAGAAGTATATTGAGGGCGGGCTTTTTTAAGCCGGAGGATATATGAAATGGACTGAAGAAGCCGAAGAGGCTGTAAAAAAGGTTCTGGAGCGCATTGAAAAAGAGGCATCGGAGGCGGGTAAAAGCATTGTGGCGATTGCGGAAGTAAAAGCAACTCAGCAGAGGTACCTCTCCGGAATTGCTTCTGAAATAAAGGGATATCAGCTTGACACATGCTTCGGTCCAAGCGGTTGTCCGAACCGGGCATATGTCGGAGACGATTTATTAAAAAGAATCGAAATGCTTTTGAAAGAAGAAGATCTACTCGGTTTTTTGAAAAAAAATGTAAAAGGTGACCTTAAGTTTCATCACGAATTCAGGATAACATTTTCTGATTGCCCGAATGCCTGTTCCCAGCCCCAGATAAAAGATATAGGAATAATCGGAGCTGTTTTACCGGCAATAACGGATGAAAAATGCTCACTTTGCGACGCGTGCGTCGGTTCATGCGCTGAAGGCGCTGTTTCAATCGATAAGGAAAAAGAAGTTCCGGTAATAAATTTCGATCTTTGCCTTAAATGCGGCAAGTGCGTTAAAGCATGCCCAACCGGAACACTCGTTTCCGGTAAGAATGGATTCAGAATTTTGCTTGGAGGAAAATTGGGAAGGCACCCCAGGCTTGGGCATGAACTGAAGTGCGTTGTAACCGAAGAAGAAGCTTTTGAAATAACTCAATTATGCATAAACCTGTATAAGAAAAAGAGTACCGGAGGAAAGCGCTTTGCCGAGATATTTAATGAAGCTGATTTTAACGAGTTCGAAGCGCGTTTTTGTAAAAACGCCCTGCTTTAATATGCCGTTTTGACAAGAGTTGTTTTTTAATATAGATATAAGTAGCATAATTTCCTGTTTTTTTTGACGGCAAGGCAGGATACCCTCAAATATTTGGAGAAACATATGGACGAAAAAATATTGAAATTCAGAGAAACATGCAAAACGGAAGCCGAATCATTCACAAGGATAAGAGATAAACTTCCCGATATAGCTGAAAAAATAATCAGGGGCTGCGACGATAAGGAATGTTATACTCATATAGATTATGACCCTATCCCTTCAAAGGATTCGGTTGTAGCAATAATAAACAAATCGAGAGAGATTCTTTTTCCCGGTTTTTTCTCAAAAGAAAGAATCGATCCTGTCAATTTAAGATACAGCATCGGGCAGGCCGTGTCCGTACTTTATGATATGGTTTCAGAGCAGATTTCAAACTGTATAAGGCATGATTGTTTCAGATACAGCCAGGAATGCAGTGATTGTGCTGAACGCGGTAACCAGATAGCCCTTGAATTCCTTGAGGAAATTCCTTCTATCAGAAAAACCTTGGCGACTGATATAAAAGCTGCATATGAAGGAGACCCCGCCGCAAAAAGCTTTGATGAGATTATCTTCAGCTATCCCGGTCTGTTTGCAATAACGGTTTACCGATTGGCTCACGTTCTTTTCAAAAGCGGTGTTCCCCTTCTTCCCAGAATAATGACGGAATACGCCCATAACCTGACAGGAATAGATATTCATCCGGGAGCTGAAATCGGAGAGAGTTTTGTTATAGACCACGGAACCGGAATAGTCATCGGCGAAACAACGATTATCGGGAAAAAGGTCCGGATATATCAAGGAGTCACTTTGGGTGCACTATCACTTCCCAAAGATGCAGGTGAGCTTTTAAGAGGCAAGAAAAGACACCCGACAATAGAAGACGATGTAATTATTTATTCCGGCGCTACCATTCTTGGAGGGGGTACGGTGATAGGCGCACGATCTGTTATCGGAGGAAATGTCTGGATAACGGAATCTGTTCCGCCTGATACGACTGTGATTACTGAAACACCGCGTTTGACATATAAAAAGAGCCGCGGAATAACTATTTGATTCTAATAAATAATAAAAGGACGCAAAATGAAAGTATTCCAGGGCATAAGCAAGACAATCGGTTCAACCCCGCTTGTGCGTCTGAATAAGGTTGCCGCAGGGCTCAACGCCGACATATTTGCGAAGCTTGAGTTTTTCAATCCGCTGGGGAGTGTTAAAGACCGCATTGCCGCTGCAATGATTGAAGCTGCCGAAGCAGACGGCCGTATTGATTCAAACACACTTATTGTTGAGCCGACAAGCGGAAACACAGGAATTGCGCTTGCCTTTATCTGCGCTGAAAAAGGGTACCGGGTCTGCCTTACC
>JAGVOC010000168.1 GCA_020052975.1 Desulfobacterales bacterium
CCCGTAACAACCGACCGGTCTTACCCGAACAACCTCAACGCCGAACATGGCGGCGTGATTCAGACACTGTAACTCACCGGCCCATTTTGTAATAGCGTAATCGTTCATTTGCTTGATAGGTACACGCTCCATTACATCTTCCGACATTAAACCATCATAATCCCCATAAACCTCCGCGCTGGAGAAAAAAATCATCTTAAATCTGTGTTGCTCCTGCAACCTAAGCATATTCTTAGTTCCTATGGTATTTGTCCGCCAGAGGTTTTCATAATGATCCTCACCATTCCAACGCCCATACTCTGCAGCCAAGTGATAGACGTACTCAAACTTGTGTTGTCTGAAAATCGAATCCATCTGCTGATACACACCCGTGTCTGCTTTGAGATGCTGCGGATATTCTCCCTGTAAAATGTCACATGTCCATATATCATGCCCGCGTGAGCAAAGTTCGTTTGTGAGATTGGTACCAATAAATCCTCTTCCGCCTGTAATAAGAATTTTGGCCATGCATTCTCCTCGTTTGTCGATTCTGAATCGTTTATCTTACTTTTGCCAGAATATCCACAATCCTCTGAGCCGCCTGACCATCTCCATAGGGATTGTTCACTGCCGCCATTGCCGCACGTTGGTCAGAATTACGCAACAATTGCGTTAGTCCTTCCACAATTCGTTCCCTCTGAATGCCAACCAAAAGCGCGTTGCCGGCGGTGATACCTTCCGGACGCTCGGTTGTTTCGCGCATCACCAAAACAGGCTTGCCCAGAGATGGCGCTTCTTCCTGCACCCCACCTGAGTCCGTCAGCACAATTATGGAATGATTCATCAACCACACAAATGGCGCGTAGGACAACGGCTCAATCAGATGAATGCGCGGATGCCCTCCCAAGATGCGATTGACTGGTTCACCGACGTTTGGATTGAGATGTACAGGGTAAACAAATACGACATCCATAAAACTATCCGCAATTGCCCGGATTGCAAGGCAAATATTGTCAAAGCCGTCTCCAAAACTCTCTCGTCTGTGGCCCGTAACAAGGATGACTTGCTGGTCTTTTATTGCTTCAAACAATCCCTTTGGTAATTCAGGAGGTGCGGCTTGCACTCGTTCCCGCACCCATAGGAGTGCATCAATCACTGTGTTGCCTGTCACGAATATGGTTGGATTCGCTATGCCCTCGTCCAGTAATGCCTGCCTGGCCGTTTCGGTTGGTGCAAAGTGTAAATCGGCAATACGCCCTACCATACATCTGTTGATCTCTTCGGGGAATGGTGCATACTTATTGCCCGTACGCAATCCTGCTTCTAGATGACCGACCTTTATCTGATGATAATACGCAGTCAATGCACCGCAGAATGCAGTGGTTGTATCACCCTGCACTAAAATTACATCGGGCTTTTCCTGGGAAACAACATTATCAAGTCCTTCCATCGCACGGGCCGTCACTTGCGCCAGCGTTTGCCCGGGTGACATAATATCCAAGTCATAATCTGGCTTAATGCCAAAAAGAGCCAGCGGCTGGTCAAGCATCTCACGGTGTTGGGCTGTAACACATACTGGAAAATTAAACAAATCCTGTCGGCGTTTCAGTTCCAGCACGACAGGTGCAAGTTTAATTGCTTCCGGACGCGTACCGATGATGGTTAATATCTTTTTTTTCATATCTTTCTTCATGGAGCAATGGGCCTCTTGCGAAATGTATACATGATGTCATGGAGCAGTTTCGCCCACATGGAAAAATAAAACAGGTGCGTTAGTTGCTTGGAATGAAAAGCCGCAAGTGCAGGGTAATTCCAATAATTTCTTTTTAGTGTAAATCTCCTTTTCAAAGTAACAGGATCTCCGATGATTTGAATTTCATCTTTCCCTGGCATGAACCCGTATTTCTCTGCCATCTTCAAATGGCCAATCCGTTGCCAATTAAACCCCATCATGCCGGACACAACCCGATCAAAAGCCCCCAATGAATTTGAGGCTGCAAACCAATTGATTTCTACTGGGTCACCCATCATAGGACCATTGTTGTCCAGACCATACCTCCCATCTAAGAATGCATAACGAAATCTTAGAACATCGCAAACTTGGCTGATAATTTCATCAAACACATAATGATTCTTCAGACGCATCGTATCCGGCAGGCACCCCCATTGATTCTTGAACGAAAGGGTGATTCCCGTCATGCAGTGAACTTTTGGGAGGGGGCAGGTGATGGAAAAATCGATGTCGCTGAAAAATAATTCAGGAAGTTTCAGTGAATATGGCTTCCCGTTAGCTTGCAATTCTACCGTACGTGTCTCCAGGTGAGATAAATTTACGATTTCAACATTTGGATAGGTTTCTGCAATTTCATAGAATCCCATACCCTTCATGGCATCCGTCATTGAGAAGCTGTTATATCCTCCTTCGCCCTCGCCTATATATATTTTCGTCGTTGTGTTTATATTTCGCAACGCGGCAACGAGAGCCGCAACGAAATCTCCCCGGGTTGTAACCCCCGCCTTGAAATGAGGGTAGGTCAGGTTAGGCTTTATGAATATAGACCTTGCCTCATTGAATGCGGCAAGCAATCCTATGTCAACGAAAGAACTTGAGAACTGATCAGAAAGTCCTGCATTGTGAGCGGCCAATTTATCAACGATTACAGCAAACATCAAATTAAGGCTTTCTGTAATTCACTTACGGTTTTCTGAGCACACACTTCCCATGAAAACTTGGAGGCAATACTTTTGCCAGTATTGGATAGGGCATCTTTTTCGGGCTTATCCAAAGATAAAACCTTCCGAATCAATTGAGCCAGTGTCTTGGCGTCTTTTGGCGGATAGTAAAAAGCTGAATTACCAAAAAATTCCGGCAGTGGTGGGTTTTCAGAGGCAATATTCACGCAGCCGTAGCTCATTGCCTCCAAGGCGATATTAGGGCAGGCTTCAACACGGCTGGTCATAATGAAAGCATCGCAATGAGAGTAACACCAAGCCATTTCAGAATCATTCATTTTGCCGAGCCAATGAATACGTTCTGTTATTCCTAAATTTTCAGCCATTTTCTTCAATTTACTAAAATAGGGCTCCATTCCGGGATCCACATTTCCACCAACGGCCAATTGAACGGGCTGTTCTGTATTCAGAATCGCTAATGCCCGAATAATGTCTTCTAATCCTCGGGCCGGCCGTATTGAGCCAGCGGTGAAAATAAATAGAAATGATTTTAGTAACGCGATGGCGCCATGATCATCCGCGCTTGCCTGAGTAGTGAGGTCAATGCCATGATAGACAAGATCGATGCGATCCGATGCGATCCTCCATTTCTCAGTCAAATACGTTTTCACAAATTTCGAAATAGCGATCACCCTGTGTGCTCGCCTGCACGCATATAGATTAGCCATGTAACGACCGATATTCTTTATGCACTCCTTCAGCGGATTTCCCTGAAAAGGGACGACAAGCGGCTCCATATTTTGAATCATGGTGACGAACGGCGTTTTACCACAGTTGATCCACATGGCGGATGGAATAAAGACAACATCGAACTGGTGCGTGACCAATTCATTTCTTAACCAAGTCTTATTGTTAGACACATTGTCTGCGGGTATATTATGCAATGAGAACGCATTATTAGAAAAAATATCGGCATGGCCAACAGGTATATATACTTCTAACCCATCAACCCGTTTATCTTTTGCCATTAATGGCAGTATATTCTGCAGGTATTTACGGTACCCCCCACTCATCCCTCCAGCAGTTAAATTAACAATCGCTATCCGCAAAATTATTTTCTTTCTCCACAATTCAAATGAGATTATATTTCGCTTGCTTTGCATCGTGATAAAACATTTTGACTGTCTCTAAAGAGTATTCATTCAAATCTTTTCCAATAAGTTCCATTTTTTTAAGAATGTCATTTGTTACCGTTATAATGTGACATCCAAGACTGTCAGCCTGAAAAATGTTAAGCAACTCCCGGGGGCTTGCCCAAATTAATTCTGCATTTGGTAATAGACGAAGCGCTGTTAACATTTCCCCGATTATGGGAAGGGGATCCCGTCCTGTATCCGCAATCCGCCCAGCGAATACGGAGATGTAGCAGGGTGAACCGCCAACTATTCTTTTTAAAATATCATTTACTTGCACCAACGTCATCACAGCCGTAACGTTAACCTTTATCCCCGAATGACTCAGGCGTTTTACTAATTCGTATGAAGGTTCCCTACGCGTATTCATTACTGGGATTTTTACGTAGACATTCTCTCCCCAACCTGCAATCAAATGTGCCTGCCGTTCCATTTCAGAAAATTCATCAGATAACACCTCTAAAGATATGGGTCTGTCAGGTATAGCTTTGAGTAGGTTTTCGGCGAAACTTTGATAGTTGGTAATTCCTGCCTTTCGCATTAAGGTGGGATTGGTTGTAAAACCTTTTATATATGGGTGCTGATATGCATCAAGCATTCCTGCGAGGTTAGCTCCGTCAGC
Organism: Desulfobacterales bacterium; assembly: GCA_020052975.1. The sequence continues at coordinate 4,468 of JAGVOC010000168.1, forward strand.
ATATATTTTCACTCGCAGATCTTTCAGTTTATTTGAATATCTTTCCATAGTTGCTATTATGTCTGTTCTTTGGAGATTATCCATTGAGATGCCTCCTCCAATGATTTTAAGGTTATGTCTGCCTTGCTTTGCACACTTTCATCATAACCGTAGTCAATAAAAATCGTTGTACAACCCGCAGATCGTCCTGCTTCAATATCCCTCCATCGATCGCCTACGAGGTAACTTTTTCTAATATCAATACTCCAATTAATAGCTGCATTGAATAAAAGTCCAGGCTTAGGTTTACGGCAGATGCAATTGTCAACGTCATCATGGTAGCAAGCCTGAATGTCATCTATGGGAAGTATACTAAGAAGCCTATTATTCATCTCTTCCACGACTTCGAGACTTTGCTTACCCCGCGCAACATCTGGCTGATTTGTGACAACTATCAATAAAAAGCCTGCTTTTTTCAAGCGGTGACAGGCCTCAGGTACTCCCTTAATAATTTTCATCATACTGAGTCTATTAGGGGAATAGGGCTTCCCATTGCGTACGAGAGAATGAATTAAGACACCATCGCGATCAAGAAATACCGCTTTCACTTCACGCTTTCCCATTTCATCTCAGAAATTTTCATGTCCGGATGGGAAACGAGAAGATGCCAGACGACAGCCTGGAAAGATTCCGTATGAGGCGTCACCGTTTCCGGGTTTACCGTGGGAATGATCACACAGGCATCGGCGACTTTTGCCGTGTAACCGCCATCCCGTCCTACGATGCCAAATACCTTGGCATTAACTTCTTTCGCATATTCGAGGGCCTTAACCAGATTCATACTGATGTTCTTTTCTGAATTGCCCCCGCCTACTGAAAATACGAAGACCCCATCGTTTTTTCTCAATCGACTCCCTTTCAACCAATTCACAAACGAGGTGTCCCAGCCGTCATCATTCACACGCGCCGTTAATTCCGAGACATTGTCCGTGGGGGTATAGCTTTCAATCCCACAGATTTTCCTGAAGTCATTCACTGCATGGGCGGCATTGCCCGCCCCGCCACCGACACCAAGAATAAAAAGACGTCCTGCATCTTCGCGAACCTTAATCAGGAGGCGAATCATTTTTTCGATCTTATTCCTATCCAACCCATCAATTACTGAGTGAACTTCCTTAAGGTAGTCAGCCACGTAGGATGTCATATGTTTCCTTTCTCCATTTCACTTTTAATATAGGAGATCGCATGTTTCATGCCCGTGCGAAGGTCTGTCTTAACTATCCATCCCAAACCCTGCGCCGCAGAAATATCTGCCAAAGTCGTTTCTGCCTCACCGGGCAAATCAGGCTTTCGAACTGGCGAGATACGAATGTCCAGCAAATCCGCGATCATCGAATAAATTTCATTGACGGAATAATTTACCCCCGAACCAAGGTTAAAAACCTGATTATCCGTTCGTTCATCCGTCAAACACTGGACATGAAAATCGTTGATATCATCCACATATACAAAATCACGCCGCTTTTCACCCGTGCCGTAAATAATGGGAGGCTCACCCTTCAGAAGTTTAATAATGAAAGCGCTCATCACCGGCGGAATGGTTCGGCGGTAATCCTGTACTGGTCCATAGACGCAAAAATACCGCAAGGCTGTAAAGATAAGCCCAAAATAGCGATGATACGCATCAGCGAAGTACTTTGAAGACATCTTGCTGACGGCATAGAAACTTTCCGGCGCTTCATTACATTCAGAGGTGGGATACTTGCAACATCCTTCATACAAAGCGGAACTCTCTGCATAGACGATCTTTTTCACCATTGCCCGCTTTGCCGCTTCAAAAACATTAACTGTCCCTCTGACGTTGATATCGGCGGTTCCCACCGGATCGCATTGACAGTCGGCAATGCAATTCTTCGCGGCAAAGTGAAAGACAACATCGACCCCATTGAAAAGGGAATACATGTCTTTATCCCGTATATCTTGAAGATGAAACACCACACCATCCGGAACATTCAGGCGCAAACCATAAACAAGGTTATCAATACCGATAACATCATGGCCTTCCATTAATAGCCGATCCGCAAGATTGGACCCAATAAATCCGGCAACCCCAGTGATCAGAATTCTCATTTAGCGTCTTTTATCAGCCATCCCCAAGGAAATTTTCTCCGCAAGAACATTCGCTCTTTCATAAGCCTCCAAGGTATCAATCCCGATGATCGGCTCATCCATCTTCACCGCATACATTTTTTGACTTGCATGGAGAACCTTGGGAAAAACCTCATAGCTGAAATCACAATACTGATCCGGAGGAATAAACTGAAATATCCTTGGATCCATGAAGAAAAATCCGGCATTAACATAATGGCTGGTCACTTCTTCGCTTTTCGGTTTTTCAATGATCCTCTGGATATGTCCATTCTCCGCAATTTCAATCATGCCACTCTGCGACACATCTTCCCGCCAGTGGACGGCCATTACTGCGATAGTCCGCTGGAGTTCAAAAACATCTCTCAGTTCCTGTAAGTTGCATTGGCTGAAATTATCACCATAGATGAGATAAAAGGGTTCATCAAAGAAATCCGCCACCTTCTTAACGGCGCCCGCCGTCCCCAACAATATCTGCTCGAATGAATAATGGACCTTCAAACCAAATTGCGACCCGTCACATATAAACGCCTTGACCTGTTCCGGAAGATAATGAAGATTGATCACGCATTCTGTAACGCCATGTTCTTTCAACCAGCTTAATGTCCACTCAATCAACGGACGCCCCGCCAAAGGCATCAGGCATTTCGGCCTGTTATCCGTTAGTTGTTTCAGCCGGGTCCCCATTCCGGCAGCCAGGATCATCGCTTTCAAGAATCAAACCTCGCTGATTTTCACATGCCTGTGTTCTTTAGCAGAACAATAAACAGCTGCCAGCAAGCGATTGGCTTCCAGACCGTCTCGCCCACTTCCCAAAGGTTCTCGTGATTCCTGAATGGCTTGTACAAATTCTTTCCACTCCAAATCCCACGACATGTCCGGACCATCGAAAATTATAACTTCTTCGTCAGGAATGCCCCCGATGTATTCCCGATCTTTCTTTGGACGTTTACCAACAGTTAATTTTTCAGGACCGTAGCTTCCCCCCAATCCCTCGATGATTAAGTAGCCTGCCTCGCCGAATATCTCGAACGTAAAGCGATTTTTCCATTGTGTCCAACAGGTGTGCATGGAAGCTATTTGCCCTGCCGCCGTTTTGAAAACAGCAAAGGCATTGTCTTCAACATCCATCTTCCAGAAATATGTTGGCGTATAACCAAAGGCTTCCTCAAAATCACCCAGAAACCACCGGAAAAGATCGACGACATGAACCCCTTGATCCAAGAGTTCTCCACCGCCGCAAATATCCTTGCTGGCCCGCCATTCCTTTTCATAACCGGGACGACCGCCGTGACCATAAATACAGCGAATAAAATAAATGGGTCCGATCCCCCCACTTACAACAAGTTCATGTGCCTTCCATATTGCCGGATGATGCCGGTGATTGAATCCTGTTTTGAGGATAACGCCATGTTGTTTTGCGGCTTCTACCATCTCCGCAGATTCCAGGACATTTCTGCCAAGGGGCTTCTCACAAAGAACATGAATCCCTTTTTGAATGGCCGCCAACGCAATTTCCTTAAGAAATCTGTTCGGTGTCGCTACGACAACTGCATCAAGCTCCTCCGTCGCAAGCATATCCGCCCAATTAGCATAATAGCTTTGAGGATTCAAATCCTTAGCAGTACCCACTGCAACATCTGCGGTACAGATAAATTTTGAATGCCGATCATTTTTAATGACAGCGGCCCTTTTTTTGCCTATTAAGCCACAGCCTACAATCCCGACTTTAATCACCTTATTATCCATGAATGCCTATTGATTCAATTCTTCTTGAAAAACGTTTTGTCATCTATACGCCTTAGCGTCGCAAAATCCTTATCGATCCTTAATCTTTCTCGAAATGCTTCTTCCTCCCATGCATCCCAAGGGGCTGAGATAAACTTCCCGGTTATCCCATCCGAAGCCTCCGATAAAAGATAGACTGTCAGATTTGCCGCCTTTTCTGCCGGCACGCCACCGCTTTCTATCTGTTTTTTTGTGTTTTCATAAAAGGATTGCTGAGCTAATTCCGGCCCTGCAGACAAGGTATCCTGGTGCAATCGGGTAATAACAAATCCCGGCGCCACACAATTCACGTCGAAACCATCATCACTCATCTCTAAGGCAAGATTTTCTGTAAAACGGACTATAGCTATTTTACTTGTTGCATAGGCCATATAGTGGGGGAAGGGCGTTGCTGCACCACCACCCGAATAATTGATAATTTTCTTTCGCGTAGCAGCCTTCATAATGGGGATAAAGGCATGACACATATAAACTGTGCCTAATAAATTAATGCGAATGGCTTCATCAAACTTCTTGATGTCGATCTGAGGTAACTTTCCAATCGGCCCATAAACTCCAGCACAATTGACCAAGCCCTCGATAGTTCCAAACCGCTCAGCGCACCAGCTAGCAAAAGTCCGCACCTCATCGTATTGACCAACATCAATTTTATATATTTGATGACCATTATCGGAAATCCTTCTCACATCCTCTAAAGCTTTTTTTAAATCACCCTCGTTCCTTGCAGCAATGATAACCCGCGCACTTGCAGTTACTGCTTTTTTCGCAATTTCTAAACCGATACCAAGGCTCCCGCCTGTAATAACGATATTTTTTAAATCTAATACTCCCATTACTTTACCTCCCTATTGCATAATAACTGAATCCCGCGCTACACATGATCGATTCATTTAGATAGTTTTTCGTATCAAAGAAAACGGCGTTGCGCATGGTTTTAGGAATTCTTTCCCAATCATATTGACTGAACTCACGCCATTCAGTTAAAAGGACAAGGCCATCTGCTTCCTTGGCCAATGTCTCTATGTTTGGTTCAATAATGAAGTTGGGTTTTTTATCCAATTCACCAAAGTCCGCCTTCGGATCATAGACTTTCACAGTTGCATTTTTTAAGATCAGTAATTCGGCAATCTCCAAGGGTAAGCTTCTGCGCAGGGTACTCGTAGCCGGCTTATAAGTTAAACCGAGAAGCCCTATAGATTTACCACTTAGAGATCCCACGATTCTTTCCAATTTATTAACAATGACATTTTTTCTTTCTTGATTAAGCGTGTGAATCAGACCGAATAGAACCGCTTGTCCCTTAAAATCCTCATTTTTTTGATCCAACACTTTCAAATCCCTGCCTAATGTCCCACCGGAGAAACCGATCCCAGGGGACATATAGGCCTTTGGGCCGATTCGGGGATCTGTTTTCATTCCTTTGACCACATCATCGATGCGGGCGCCCGTTGCTTCACAAATATCGGAAAGATGATTCGCAAAGACAATACTCATTGATAGAAATGAATTGATTCCATGCTTCACCATCTCTGCGCTCTCAAGATTCATACTCAGGATTTCAGCAGGAATTTGTGAAAATAAATTTTTACACTTGGTTTCTGTATCCTGGTCTACCGTTCCGAGAATGATCCTCCCCGGATTTAAATAGCATTGCATAGCCTCACCAAGTCTAAGATTCTCAGGCGAATAGGCCAAATCAAATGAGTCGTCAATTTCTTTGAGATTTCCCCTTAATAAAGAACAAAAGCCCACAGGCGACTGCGAACTGACAATGATCACCGATTGTTTTTTCATCACCTGAGCGATATCTTTCACTGCCTTTTCCAAAATACTTGTATCGCTTGAATCATCATCAAGAACCGGCGTGTCATAAGACAAAAAAATGAAATCACATTCAGAAAGAGATTGAATCTCATCTGAAAATGAAAGTGATTTCTCATCAAAACTTCGTCTTATAGATTCTGCTAAATCCGGTTCAAAAAGGGGTGGTATCGCCTGCCGAAGATTATTAATCAAGGAGGAATCGTAATCAAAACCAATTACACGGTTACCCAATTTTGACCAAGCAGAACAAAGAATACAACCAAGATGCCATAAACCAACGACACCGATCTTAACCTGTTTCATCTAACCCCCTATTCCTGAACAGAATTCATAAAGTTAACCAATACTTTCGACCCTTCAAAATCAAAACGATAACGCATTTCTCTTAGTCCTACCTCTTTCATTTTTCGCCGAAAATTATCATAATTATTTTCCACATAGAAAACAAAAAAGCCACCTCCACCGGCCCCGGTAATTTTACCCCCAAGGGCGCCATTTTCTTTTGCTATTCTGTAAATTTCATCAAAATGATTATTGGACATCTGCGAAGATATTTTTTTCTTATAATCCCAATGCTGATCAAACAGTAATCCTACATCGGTAATATTGCCACTTTTTACAGCCTCCAAAATTTTATAGCCTATCTCCTTAATATAATGCATATTATCGACAATATTTTTTTTATCTTCCCTGGCGCCTATACTTTGTTCGGAAAGGATTGCATCAGCGTTTCTTGATGTATATGTATAAAACATTAACAAGTTCCGATTTAAATCGTCAATAACGTTTTCAGATATATCGGCACTTCTCACATGGACTGTTCCATCTTTATCAATATCGAGAACCGTAAGACCTCCAAAGGCTGCCATATACTGATCTTGTTTACCAATTGATTTTCCCAAGCGGTTAATTTCCAGATCACAAGCCTCTTCAGCCAACTCCTGGAGTCCAATATATTTACGCTTCATCACATGAAGTCCATTCAAAAGACCCACAGCATAGCAGCTTGATGAACCAAGGCCGGTGCCTCCCGGCACATCTGCCATGGAAATTATTTCAATAGCATTCTCTATCTCCATCATTCTCATGGCTTCTTTAGCTATATCGTGCTTCAATTCCTCTCTGTGTTCTACCATTTCGGATTTAGTATACTTCACCCTCACTAAGTCATCTACAATCGGCCTATTAAGATTGATTAACATATACTTATTGATAGCAGCTGCAAAAATAAAACCGCCATATTTTGAGTAATAGGATGGCAAATCCGTTCCTCCGCCACCCAGGGTAAAACGGAAAGGAGTTCGTGTTATAATCATATTTTATTCCTCTTAAAAATAGGCCGAAAGAAATCTAATGTATGACGTAAACCCTCATCAAAAGTCACCAGTGGATTCCACCCCAGTTCACGTTTGACCTTTCCGGCATCAAGGTAGCAGTTGCGAACCTCGCCCAACTTAGGAGGACCATGGACTTCGTCAAGAAGATAGTTTGTCATCGTCTTAAGACTTCTAAAAATATGATTTACAGAAACCCCGGTGCCCCACCCGAGATTGTATATACCGCCATTTCCTTTTGTTAAAGCTAACATGTTCGCGCGGACCACGTCGGCGATATAAACATAATCTCTCAGTTGTTCCCCATCACCGTTTATAATGGCTTGTATGCCCTGGAGCATCTGCCCAATAAATATGGATACAACGCCAGCTTCACCAAAAGGATCTTGCCGGGGACCGTACACGTTGGGATATCGTAATATCGTATAGTGTAAACCGTAATTCATGGCATAAACCGGCAGATAGAGTTCGAAACTGGCTTTGCTGGCACCATAAGGGTCGCGGGGTTGAATGGGATGTTTTTCTCCAGCGGGCAAATATTGCAACTCACCATAAACACATCCGCCGGTAGAAGAGTATATGCTTTTTTTTGTTCCGAATTTTCGACAACATTCAAGCAAATTGATCCCTCCCCTCACATTTACATCAGCATATATCATGGGGTCTGCCATGGAAGCCCGGACGTTGCCCCGTGCCGCCTGATGGCTCACAATATCAAATTTCTCGACAGCAAAGAGATCAAACAAAGCGGCATCCCTAATATCCAACTTGTAAAATCGAGCCTTAGGGTTCACATTTTTTTCATGACCCGTAAATAAATCATCTATCACTACGACATCATGACCAGCTCCAATTAGTGCATCTACAATATGCGAACCGATAAAACCTGCACCACCTGTGACAAGAACCTTCATAATTTTACTCCTTAAAATCGGTTTCCGGTTAATAAGTGCCAATGCTTGGGCACTTGACTCCTACGGCTCACCGCGCCTGCCCCAGGCATTTTAAGCGCAACATGAGCCCGAATAATTGCCTGTTTCCAACGCAACATGAGCCCCGAAACCGACCCAATCTTGCATAAAACGTCGCATCCGGCCATAATCTATGGTTCAAAAAACCCGTGCCCCTTGCTCAAATACGATCGTAGGAGTCAAGTGCCCAAGCATTAAGTGCCTTATACAGTTGATTAGGCCCCTGAACATTGAAATTGTTTTGGATTAAAGCCATAAGTACCTGGGATGCTCCTGAACCTGTTGTGAAACTCAGACCCCTGTTATTTTGTATTAAAACTTCTTGGAACATATAAGTTTGCTTTGGCTAATAAAGCAGAGACCATCCAGGCCACAACAAACCAGCCGTCTTTTAAGATCCTTTTTTCCCGAATCAATACCCTCATTATCCCCAAAATCCTATTGTACAATTCTCGCATAGTAACAGTTTTACGAGCGTGATATTTGATTAGAGCCTTTTGAAGATTATGAAATTTAAATATTTTGTGACCTCGTACCCACAGATCCCAATCTTCAATATTCTTAAAACCTGTGCTTAAAACATAACCACCCATTTTTCTTAAAAAGTCCTTACGCATCATCACGGATGAATGTATGAATGGGTTTTTTCTATATATTTGAGAAACAATTTGTTTGTGTGTTTCGGGCATCATCAGTACTCCGCCATTTTCATTATTTCCATAAACAATACTGGCTGCTGTCCCAAGTACGGCTATTTCTGGATGAGAATTCATATATTCAACTTGTTCCTTAATCCTGTTATGGTCACATATATCATCTGCATCCATTCTCGCAACCAAATCACCTTCTGATTGCTTCCAGCCATTATTCAAACTATAAATAATTCCCTGATGCCCTGGATTCGTAATTATTCGTATTCGATCATCCTTTCTTTTTACTTCCTCCAATATTAGAGGAGTTTCATCCGTTGAGCCATCATCAATTATTAGTAGTTCCCATAACTTGTAACTTTGATTTGTTATACTTTCAACGGCTTGTTTTATACAATGAGCGCCGTTTAGAACTGGTAATATAATGCTTACATCTACTTTTTCCGGACCCACTTGGCAAAAACCTTTCTTGTCTAACACACGGGATTTCAAAATACTATTGGATTTTAGATTCATTATAAAGTTCAGTTGATACAACGAGATGAACCTTTTTCCTCTGTCAATTTTGATTTGTCATTTTGCGTCTCCAATAATTCAAGGCTTCTCGCTTTTTAAAAAGCGCCCCACATCTAATCTACTGTTATGAACGTCTGGAACAATACACAAATAATCAAGCCATCGCCAATACATTCCTGGTATAGACGAAGAATAGGATTCTACTTTTTTCAATCCTTTCTCATGCAACCAGTAGAATTCATATCCAGCGGTTTTTTCCAAAAAAGAAAAAAGGTCTGCAGGTGAATATCCAAAGCTTTTCGTCCATTTTTCATATACTTCTATCATTATGATGGGCGGCCTTGAGCCTTTAAGTAAATTTTCTGCGCCCAAAAGCACATGGAGTTCTGCGCCTTCGACGTCGCACTTAATAAAAGAAATATCATTTATTGCATTCTCGTTAATATAGCTGTCCAGCGTTATTAATTTACATTCTTCGGTTATGTAGTGCGACGGATCAGACCCATAATCGATCCAAGTATCGGCTTTATGCGGCATCAATGTTGCTTCAGTGCATTTTTCTATGGGTATCGTTAGAGTTGCAACTCGCGTTTCATTGCTTAATCCAAGGTTGTTTAGCTTTATTACAGAAGATAATTTCTCATGCTTGACAATATTTGACAATTTATCAAAGGATTTTGAATAAGGTTCAAAGGCATGAACAGACCCACTTGCTCCTGCTAAATAAGCCATGGGCAAAGTTAATTGTCCTGTGTTTGCACCAACATCAATAACAGTGTCACCCTTTTTTATAATTGAAGGAAGCAACAATTCTTGACAAAATGAAAACCTTTTTAAAAAGTTCAATTGCACAAGATACCAATAAAGAAACCAATAAATTCTCGGCTGTTTGCTTTTTAAAATATTGATAAGAAAACGCATAATCTCTTCCTTCATCCGTTTGCTATTGCAAGCCTTTCTATTTGAAAAGTTTCATTCAACGGTCTTGCTATTCAGCCCAATTGCTAATCCTGATCCAATCTACAGGAATTAAATCTTTCAACCCAAGTTTATCCTCATTTATATACTTGCTGTTATACCATTCTTTCGGCGATATCACTACCTTATTCGGATTGGCTGATAACCAAGCGCCCCACCAACTGAATGAGCTATTGGATATGATATGATATTTGCACAAACTCATCAGGTAAAGCTCTAAGTAATCTTTCTTTATTATTTCAGAAACAAAATGCACCGGTTCCGGTATCTTTAGCTTTTGCTTAACCCATTCGATATCGTCAGAAAAAACATAAAAGTTGGGCTTCGAAACTTTTGTACAGATTCTTTCTATTGCGGTATCGTAATAATATTTTTTACAAGTAATATGGATCTTTGTTCTTGTTTTGTCTGATCGACGTACATGAAGACTAACAGAATTGCAATTTTGAATTCTATTAATTAATTCTATATGATCTTTTAACAGCTCTTCTTTAGGCCTAATTTCTTGCCTCAAAATATCCTGTATCTCTATGAAATACTTTTCATTTTGCCAGTATCCATCTAAATTCACATTATCTTTTAACTGCAAAATCCTCGGATCGAAATTAAAATCTTCCCTTATTATGTATTTCCCTAATTTATCAGTAAATATTTGTTCTCTTATTCGGCAATACTTTCTTATCAGCAAAGACTTTAATCTATAAAACAAAAGGCTGATAGGATACAGTATCTTTGAATGCTTTTTAGTCTCGAATGCTAAGTTAAAGTATTGCAGGCATGGAGTCCTATGGTCCAATAGCTTGTCGGTTTGAAAATAGTAAAAACTTATATCAATCCTTAGCTTTGTCTTATTGAGGATTGATAGGTGTCTGCCAAGGGCATATTGAAATAACTGATTGCCGAGTCCGCCCTTCATTACTATCGTAATCAATTTCTTATCTATCTTTCTTAGTCATATCTTTATTCATATCCCTGAAAACTGATTGCACTTAGCGCTATTAGCGCCTATTAATAGTGGCGGCTATTTCATTCTGTTGAGGCTTCAAATTAATATTTTCCCTCACTCGAATTGCCTGAAACAGTAAATGGTTATTTCTTTTAGCCGTTACCACACCTAAAGCAAAACCAAATAATATCCAGTAACCAAAACCGAACATCCAATCCTCACCGATGCCTGCAAAAAAGAAATATATATAAATTAAAGCAAAAAACTTATCTGGACGCTTGAGATAAGGATACATCTTCCAAAGCTTGAAGAAAACTATCGACAAGGTGAAATAAAAGATTAGTCCAAATAAAAGACCAAATGAACCAAAAGCATAGACGATATCGGATTCGGGGGAGTCAGAGACTATTTCCTGGCCGGTTATGTCGGAAAAGTCAAATGTTGAATAATAATTAACAAAATCGTGATAGACACCGTGGCCAACACCAAACGGGTAATTAGATATTATATAAAATATATTGACGTATCCGGTTGCGCGTCTTTCACTCATAAATGTTTCATAAATATCATTCCAAAATACTGTTGTAAAAATGAAGATAAACATGAGAAAAACAAAAGATGTGAGCAAAGGATGTTTTGCCTTTTTTAGTTTAATAGATAGGATTGATAAGATAAATCCAAGTACTAAAGATCGCATCCCAATAATAACGGGAAGTACAGGAATCATAAAAAAATAATTCCGAAGTTTATGCGTTCTTGATAATAATACATGGCAAATTATGATTATAATTGTAGCAGCGGATTGATGTTTATCCCAATAAAAATCCTCATATAGTTGCCAAATGTAAGCATTAAACACACCTTTAGCCTTGAAAAAGAGTTGCAGTATTTCGAAATAATTCACCATTAAGTAAATCGAAATGAAACATATAATAATAAGGCCGGCGTTACATATTTTTTCAATATTTTTACTAATAATTTCATAATCACTTGATCTAATATATGAGTAAATTGAGGCCGTATATAATGATGTCAGGAGAAATATAACTTGATATAGAAACCATGATGGGTTTCTATAAGGAGCAAAAATGAAATTTATTAAAAAAACGCAAAATAGAATGAAAGTGATTATAGAAGCATTCTTGTTGATAGGAATTCTATTAAACAGTAATACAAAAAAGAAAATAAAGAATGCGATAAAGTAGTTCGATAGTGTGGTATCAATGAATTTGATTTTGCGCATATATTCATCAAATGGAGAGAAATGAATGAATATGGCCAAAAAAAGAAAATATAAAATGTAATAGCGTTTGATGATCATTATTCTGAGTCGAATCTTATTTGGCGGGTTCTATAAAGCGTTCACGTATTTTCTGGCGGATTTTTTTTTGAACAGTATAGAGATCATAGCGCATGAGGCGGGATTGAGTAATGCGGTATCTCCATACTTGCTTCCTGATTCTCGACAATTCTTCTTTAGAGTTTACTTCTTTTATGATTTCGGATCTGCCATTTCTGAAATAATGTCTTATCTTGCCCTGAAGCAATTGTTTTCTATATAGCTTCAAGTCCTTCAAATATTTTCTAAACAACGGTATCTCTATGTCGTATAACCGTTTTCCTCTATTATCGTGATGTATTCTGCCATAATTTGCAATGATGGGAAGAAAATAGGGAATATATCCTAATGTATTAAAGTTATAAACAAATCCCATACAATCATTATAAAGGAAAGGGTCAGAGGGATCGTCTTTAGGATAACAGATGTCGTATATTTCTCGGCGGACACAATAATTTCCTTCTGGGTACCAAAAGCCTGTTGATAGCCAGAAAGTTAAAAAGTTCGTTTTTTGTGGGGGTGGGTCATCGAGAAAATAGGCATATGAAATTTTATAAAGGTTGCCATCCTCCGTCATGGTTTGAGGTAACCCCCATACAAGAGAAATATCCTCATCTGAATCCAATATCTCAACACATTTTTTAAACCAGTTTTTATCAAGATAGCCGTCAGATATGCAGCATTGAAAGATATACTCTCCCCGCGCCATCTTGAGACCTTTTCTGTATGCTTGAACAATAGAATCATCCTTTTCAGAAATCCATCTAATATGCGAGTATTGCTTGAGAATCTCGATACTGTTGTCCGTTGAGCCACCATCGATAACAATGTGCTCGAAGTTACGATAGGTCTGTTTAAGAATTGATTCAATGGTGCTCGCCAGGAATCTACCATGGTTTAGGGAAGGAGTTAAAACAGAAATCTGTGGTTTCTCAATGCTAATCAGATCGCTATACATTTGAAAATCTACCTAATATCTGCTAAAATTATGCATCTAGGTGTCTCCGCATAAATTCTGTTAATGTAAGGCTCGGTATCAGGTTCTTTTTTCTCGGCTTGATATTTGAAAAATCGAAATCTTTGAGCGCTTCCAAGGTGTTAAAATAGTATATGCCAGGTGTATTTGAAAAAAGATTGCCTTCAGGAATATCAAAGACATCAAGACTGATCAGTATCTTTGATAACTTCAGATGATTTGCCCACCAAAGGACAGATGAATAACTCGTCACGATTACTTTAGCTTCCAGCATCAATTTTTGGGTATTTTCTTCACTCGGTATAATATAAATATTCCTGTTATGCTCTATAAGACGCTTCGCAAGGATACAATACTGGGATTGAATATCTTCCGATTGACCAGGTTTTAACTTGATGGATATTTTGTAATAGGGATATTTAACCTGTAAAATATCAATAGCCCTTGACCATCTAATAAAAAAATATTGAATGACATCTTCATGCGGCATTGCTTTAGTCTTCGCGATATATGCAATTTCGGAGGCTGTCAGTAGGATCAGAATTTCATTCTTTTCCTTTATCTGACCGTAAATGAGGGGAAACACATCCTCGCCTACATCATACAGAGGATTTCTGAACGCTGTTGCTGGTTCTCCACAATACTCAATAAGCCCCTTTTTTTCTCTATCAGAATAAGCAAGACTATGTTCATAATAATATATTTCTTTATTGAACCACTTTTTATTGATTGGAAAGGGATTAATGCTTGGCTTAAAGATATTACCTTTGATGAAAAATGGCACTATATAATAGCCAAAGAGATAAACGAGCAAATGGGTGACAGCATGAAATAAAAAAGCCAGGAGGTAAGGGATTTTAAATTTATATTGCAAATTGTTTATGTGCATTACGTGGAGCCTCTGGACTTCGTTATCAGGATCATCGGGTGAATTACTGGCATTGAGCCTTATACGAACACAATTTCGAGAAGAAGCCTCTTCGAAATAATACATGTTTAGCGGATAAACATCATTATGCTGAATTATTGCAGACGGCTGATATTTGTCAAACAGGAGTTTGCTGATTCGGTAATAATTCCGTTGTTTCTGTATCATTCTGAATAATTTTAAGCGGGTTTTTGGATTAAAGAAGACTTCTATGAAATCTTCGATTATACTTTCTTCCTTTAGTCGCTTTAGTGTATTTAAATTTCTGTAAGGAAAATCTAATAGCAAAACAACCGAGTAAGATCGAGACAATTCCCAGAGACAATAAATGCCTGTATTATAAAAAAGGTATTCAGGCCCAGGGCAAAAAAAAATTATTTTTTTATTTTTATTGGTCATGTGTTAGATATGTCTTGCACCTCTGAAATCTAAACCACCTTTGAAATAAACATCATAAAAGTTTTTAATAGCTTCTTCTTTAAAATGATTATAGTAATCTTCTATTACTTCTTCATTTGCCTCAAACATTAATTTATAGAACTCTTCTTCAGGTATATCCGTAAAATTAACTGTAAGTGATTCAACATTTTTATGTTTATTGTAAAAATCCTCTGGACCCGTTAGGAATCCTTTTACAATTGCAAAATCGTACAAGGGTGAGCCAGGATAAGGAGTTACAGGTCGAATTACTCTGAGCTGGCCAAAATCATTATATTTTTTTAGCAAATCCATCGATTTCCTAAGCGATTCCATTGTATCACCGAGGTTGCCAAAGATGATATTAAATCCTATGCGGATTCCTTCTTTTTGTGTCAGCTCAATACCTCTTATTATTTCCTCTTCAGTTTGTTTTTTGTTCATTTTTTGCAGTGAATTATTGTCAAATTGTTCTATGCCGTAATCGATATAGCTACAGCCTGATTTTTTTAGCATCTTAAGGATTTCTCGATTCACGATATTCAGTCTCCCTGTACACCAATAATTAATCTTTAAATTTTCCCTTAAAATGCCTTCCGTTAATTCAGCTACTCTTTTTTCAGAGAACATAAAAAGCTCATCCCAGAAGACCACATAAGTAATCCGGTAATCTCTGACATATTTTTTTAACTCATCTATAATACTGCCAACCGAACGAAAACGAATACCCTTTTCTAATCTCTGGCAAAAATTACATTTATAATTACACCCCCGACTGGTAATCATGTTTATCATTCGGTCAGTCGGCTTCATCTGGAAGACCTTCGCATTTAAATAATATTCCATCGGTAACGGCTCGTAGTAAGGATGTGGGATTGTGTCCAAATTCTTAATGGGTGTTTCTCTTTCATTTACTATGCAATCATTTCCATTTTTGACAAAAGCTATTCCCTTAACATTATGAAGCGGTGTCTTATTCTCTAATGCCTTGATTAAATTTAAAAAAGGGGTTTCACCTTCACCCATAACCACAGCATCTGCCCCTGTAACTTTTATGAAAAACTCTGGTAACGGCGTTGGTCCATGCCCACCCAGAACAAGAAAAGGTTTATTCTTCGCTTTATTTATTGCCTGGCAAATGCTTACTATTTTCTTATACTGAAAGTATCCCGCAGTAAAGCCCAAACCGACAACATCAAAATTATTATCGGAAATATATTCTGTCAGGTGTTCTTCAGGGTAATGATAGATGTCCTGACTCCAGTAATGGATGTCTTCGTAACCGTTTTTTTTTAGATAACCTGCTACGTAACAAGTTCCCATAGGGATCGGATTCTGGGCGCCTTCATTATCATACATAACAAATAAAGTTTTCATCTTTCCTCCAAATTAATATATATGCCTACCAGCAGCTTCTCCCGCCATCTATTATCAAATTGGCTCCTGTCATATATGAAGAAGCATCTGAAACAAGAAAAAGTATAGCGGCTTTATATTCGTCTTTATTCGCCATTCGCCCCAAAGGTATAAGGTTGCGGAGTTTTTTTACAAATTCCGGCGATTGCCCGGTATAAACACCACCTGGAGAGACAGCATTCACCCTGATATTCTTATCAGCCCAGTATGTAGCCAAATATTTAGTAAGCCCGATAAGACCATGTTTGACAACCGAGTAACTAACAGGCTTTACCGACTGCTTTTCTGCCGGAAGCCCCTCCTTGAAATATATTCTCTGGTCAGGCGCTATCACACCCAGGTCTGATGATATATTCAATATCACCCCGCCACCTCTTTTTGCCATTTCACTACCAATCACCTTGCTGCATAGGAAAGCCCCGGTTAACCCAACCGCGATGTCCTGGTTCCATAGTTCAATAGGAAAGTTCTCAAATCGGTTCCATGAACTATCTTCACCTGCTTTTACTTTTGGGTTATTAGCGGCATTGTTAATCAGGATGTCAATCCGCCCAAATTTTTTCAGAACCTCACCTGATAATGCCTCAACTTCACTTTTTTTCGTTATATCTGTTCTAATCCCGAGTGAGTCTACATAGTACTGTTCTGAAATTATCTCTGCCTTTTTTTCAACATCCTCTTTATTAATGTCAGCAAGCACAGGAAATCCTCCTGCCTCGGCAATAACCTCAGCATGCTGTACACCGAGCAGACCGGCTCCTCCGGTAATTATTGTGACACGCCCTGAAAGATCGAATAATTGTTTTAACCCCATTATTGCTTTTACCCGATACTTATTATCTGACCAGTTTCCATCGATTGTTTCACAGCCAAAGCTATTTTTAAACTGTTAAGTCCATCTCTGATGGTTACGACAGTTTGTTGCCGTGTAGCGACACAACGGAAAAAATGGTCTATCTCGCTTACAAAAAGTTCATTGCGTTCAAAACCGCCAAAATCATGGATTTCCTTTTCTTTACCGGGTTTTTCAACAATCACTTTCAGTCCGGTCAGATCCATAGTAATCTTCCCAGATTCACCTATTACTTTACAATTCCTTGAAGGTGGCTTCTGGATATAATCCATATGCACCGAAACAGGAAGGGGTTTCCCATTGAAAGTCATCTCCATCAAGACATCGGCTACATCCTCGGCATCGATCTCTAAATTGCTCAGATGTCCTCCCAGGGTAAAAATCTTACGTGGCATACCAAATAAATCATATAGATAATCAAGTTCATGTATCTGCGATAATACTACTCCTCCACCTAAATCTTTTTTGGAGGCATACATCTGGCGATAATCTTCATACTTATGCCAATCAGGCAAATATTCTCCAACTTCAGCACGGATTGATAATAAGTTCCCAATAGTTCCCTGCCTAATAAGTTCTTTTAATAATTTATAACAAGGGTGAAAGCGAAGCTGATAGCCTACCAAACCAATAAGCCCTTTTGATTGACAGATATATATTAGTTCTTCGATACCGTCCAGAGAATCGGATAGAGGCTTTTCAACAAAAAAATCGCAGCCTACTCTGGCCACAGCGAGACAAGAGGGGATATGAAGGCTTGACGGGTTACAGATAAAGGCAACATCTGGTGATTGGGTTAGTGCCTGATCTAAATCCGTAAATACTTCAACTGAATACTTTTCTATAAAATCAGCATTTTCATCAATAGTTAGATTTGCAGTAACAGTTTGCCTTAAGTTCCGCACTCTGTATGCAAGCATAGATGTATTGTCACCGAATTGGGCAGAGACATTTCTCAGATGTCTCTGCCCAATTCCGCCAAGGCCGATAAATAATATCTTTTTTTTGTTGTTTGACATGATCTTTCACCTATCTAAGAAATTTTTCACAAATAACATATTCTTTTGGGCTAATTCGATTTCATCGCCACCTCTTGCCACCTGAAGAATAAAGGGGCCAGTATAGTTTTTCGCTCTTAGTATAGAAAAACATGTGATGAAATCGGTATCCCCCTGACCAAGAGGTACAGTTCTACCTTTTAATACTCTGTCTTTTATATGGACAGTAACTACCAGCTCACCATAAGCCTCCAATTCTTCCTCAGGTTTATAGCCTAGAGAGGCACTATTACCTGTATCATAATTAGCTCTTGCTGCTGGGTGATTAAGATCCAGCAGCAAAGTTTTGAATATTTCTGCTGGCAGTGAGGTTTCAAAGGCGAGGGTCACTCCCAGTTGGTAAGCTTTATCCAATCTGGGCTTAATAATCTGTATTATCTGCTTCAATTCTGTGCTATCTTTGATAGCTGAGTTGTCTACAAAAGGCATCTCTAAGTATTTGATTTTAAAATGACTTAAACGGTCAATTAATAATTCTAACACGTTTATGCGTTCTTTTAGGTCCGACTTGGAACATCGTATAAGTGGACAATCCATAAAATAATCAGCACATACAGCCCCAATAGACACTCCTGTCCTTGATGTCACCCTCTTTATCGCCTTTGCCCCTTCTGTAGATAATAACGGATTTTCATATAGTTTATCTGCTTCCACGATCCAGTCGATCAGGTCTAAACCAATTTCCTTGGCCTGAAAGAATTCCTGTTCCCATCTACTCCATGGGAAAGCCTGAATTTTTTCATTAACCGGGGGGGATAATCTCCCCTGCATGATTCCGATAGGATTTTTCATTTTTGATACGGCTTTCTGGCGCTCAAGAGAAGCATGCGCTCTTTAGCGTGACGAATAAGAATACGCTGGACTCTTTGTGCATTGTCTTTCCATTTAAGTGAGTCTGGTAATAAAGCTATGATATGGGTAATAAAAGTGAGGCTCGGGTATTTCCACAAGAAGGGCAGTTGATAAAATCTCTCACAATTAACTTCGATAAAGTTATGCAGGAGGAAAGCCTGTTTCAACCCTTTTTGGGTAAAAGGCCTGACATGAGTTGGGTCATCCCAGAAAATTTTATAATCGGTAGCCCAGTCGGGCGTTAACTGAACTGTGATACCTCCCGGTTTGAGAACACGGTAAGTCTCTCTGATTGCGTTGTCTGTATTGCATACATGCTCTAAAACAGATTTCGAAAAAACAAAATCAAAGTGGTTGCCTTCGAATGGGAACAGGTCTTTTTCCAGGTCACATTCGCGAATATCAAAACCGGATAGAATGTCCAGGGTCTCTTTCGTTTTGTCTATCCCTTTGGCAATCATACCATTTCTAGCAAAACCAACAAGATGGTTGCCCCTGCCCGAGCCAATATCAAGTAGAACCTTCGCCAAGTCGTCTTCTTTTCTGAAGTAGTGCTCGGTCAAGTAATTACATAACTTCTGTGGGTATTTGTCCGGGCCATATTCATCTTGGGGGTAATTAATTTCAAGGTAAGTGGGCAAATTACTCTCCTATAAAGAGCGTTTCTTCATTAATATCTCGCATATCTCGAAATCTTCCGGATAATCTAGGTCAAATACTTCTTTATTATCAACCTCAACTGCAGCACACTTTTTGCCAACTAAGCTTTTGTACTTTCGCAGTGTTTCCACACGGCAGGCCAAAACTATTCCATTGACTTGATATAGCTTTTCAAACTCCTGGCTGGCTGGGAATCTCAATAATGCCTCCCCCTGTTTTTTAAAGTAATTGTTATAAGGCTTGATGAGATTATTCTTATTGATACGTACCATCCACTCAGGCCGGTTTCCTCTTACATTGTTCACTGTGATAGCGGAGTCAATGGTACCATTAGCCAGGATACTCTGAACACATCTATCAATATGCTCCGCTTTCCTGAATGGTTTCGGCGGCTCCAGGCAGACGACAATATCCGGGTAATACCTTTCCTTTTCATTCACCCAGTCAACGGCATGGATAATCACATCTTCCGTGGGCACATCTTCTGAGATGTTTGCCGGTCTGCTAAACGGAGCTTCGGCCCCAAACTTAATTGCGGTATCTTTAATATCAGCATCGTCAGTGGAAACAATTATACGGTTAACCGTCTTTGAATTTTTTGCTGCCTCAATAGCATAGGCGATTAACGGTTTACCATTTAAGATTTTTATGTTCTTTTTTGGAACCCGCACTGACCCTCCTCGGGCAGGAATCACCGCCAGCACTTTTTCATTCATTTTTTATCTCCCGGGAATAAACGTATCTGTTTTTGATAAGTCAATGTTTGACAAATATTTTTTATTAGCCAAAATTTTCTTAAAACCTTTAACAATATCATCCATATCGCTAATAGTATTTGGCCAGCCGATCTGGAAAAAACCTAAATACTCTTTGTTCTGCAACCTTTTTGCGTTAGGCAATTCAGGAATGGAATATTTCCCTCTTCCTTTATATAAATGACATGCAAAAGGACAATGATTGTTTCCATAAGCCAGTTGTCTTTGAAATAAAGGGTTATCCGACATAAGCCTTGAAACTCCACATGCCACCGGTATCCCTTCTGAACGAAGCACATGTGCCACAATATTTCTATGTATTTTCGAGTTCTTGCTCAACCAACGAAATCCAGCCGTATAGGGGGAATATGATTCCAAATGGGTTATTCTTTGAGGTATAATGAATTCACCAAATTCATGTACAAGTTGATCGACTAAATAGGTGTAATTTTCCTTTCTTACCTTATTCAAGTGAGGAAGATGATCCAACTGAATAACACCTATCTCGGCCAGCAACTCAACCAGTCTGAAATTATATCCAATGGCATTGGTCACTAAATCATCTGTGGAGTTCTGATCCGGTATAGCTTCACCATGATTCCTGATAAGCCTGCATTTCACAGCTATGCTACTATCATGGGTAACGACTATTCCTCCTTCACCAGTCATTATATTTTTAGGTTCATTCAAGGAAAAAACGCCTACATCACCATGAGTACCCAGATATTTGTCACCATATAACATGAGAGGTGATTGAGAAGCATCTTCAATCACTTTAAGCTTTTTGCTCTTCGCGATTGACATTATTGCATCCAACTCACCGGCATTACTGTTCCAATGAATGGGCATAATTGCTTTGGTGGATTGTGTAACCGCTTTTTCAGCAGCATCAGGAGACAGACAGAACGTATCCAGATCAATATCGGCAAACACAGGGATTGCATTGGCAAGAACAATAGAAGTTGCAGAGGCTGTAAATGAAAAAGGAGCGCATATAACTTCATCTCCGGGGCCTATACCAATGGCCATAATTGCGGCTATTAGCCCTGATGTTGCCGAATTTACCGCTATGGAATAATCTACGCCATGACACTTCGACCATTTACTCTCAAGCTTTCTCACGCTGGGACCGCCAAGGAAGGTTACAGAATCGTCTATTTTTTCGACTTGAAAACTTTTAAGCCCCATAATTTCGTTTGTGCCCGGTACCAGAGATCCAATAAATCTTGTCAGCCTGCCTTCACGCATTAATGAAGAAACGTTTTCAATCATTTCTTCTGTTATAAATGGCATGGACCTGAATTCGGTGGTCCTGACTGGATTTCCGCCATCGATGGCTAATTTATTATTCTTCATAATATTTCTCGCAGTAATGAATATATCGGTAAATTACCTGTGGAATCTGATTTGTATATTAAGTTAACCAATTCCAATGATTTCAGTGCTTCTTTAGCAGGGAATTTAGGTTCCTTCCTGTTTTCGATGCAATTTAAGATATCGAGATAGGCGTTAACTACTCTCTCACTTTTGCTATCATTAGCTCTGGTATAATCAATGGCAAGTTCATCCAACCCTTTGTGTTGTGGACTCTCTCTGAATTTATATACTTCATATCTCATATCATCATCCAGTATCCGAAGCCTGCCCTTAGTGCACTGGATATCGAGTTCGAAAAAATGGTTCTTTTGGGATTCACCGGTGGCTTTTACAAAACTGATAATACCATTCTTATGTTTGATAAGAGCAATACCTCCAAAATCTTTTTCACCATGAACAACTCTAATATTATTAATCCTGTCAATGTGTCCCACGCAGGAAAAGACATCGCCTCCAAAATAGATAAGCATATCAAGCATATGGCTGGAATTCATATATAGAGCAGTATCAGTATAAGCAACGATTGTCTCGATTCTCCCTAATTCGCCACTTTCCAATAGACTCTTACATTCAGCATAAAATTCATCCCATCTCCGCGCATAATTGACAATTAGCAGTTTCCCCGATTCTTCTGCTTTCTTCACAAGTTCAATACTTTGTAATAGATCAAAAGTAATCGGCTTTTCACAAAATATTACCTTTACGTCGCTTGACAAGGCTAAGAGCACATTTTCATAATGAGTTTTTGTTGGAGTAGCTATAACCAGGATATCAATTTGCTCCTTATGCAACATTTCTTGCAAATCAAGATATTGCACTGGAACTTTCCATCTCCCAGTAAATGTTCTTAGACGGTTTTCATCTCTATCACAGCAGGCCGTGAGCTCAAACTGTTTAACCATGCTGATTGCTTTTGCATGGCCATAAATATGTCGCTTTTTAGCATCATCATCAATATCCCCTGCAACAGTGCCGCAACCAACAATTGCTACACGTCTTTTATCCATACTTTGTGAATCAGTCCCATTCATATTTTCTAATTTTAGCCTTAGCCTTTTTTTCTTCCTCGGATATCCTCTTGATACTGTCTCCCATTGCCGATTCGATCGCCCTGATATATTTTACCAGTCTCCAGAACCCCATAATCTCAATAGAGGCTGCCTGGTCAGAGCCATACATAGCGTGGTCAAGGGTTATGTGCCGTTCTATTGAGGTTGCCCCTAAGGCAGCCGCAGCACAGGAAACTATTAGTCCTACTTCATGGCCACTGTATCCAACTTTACAGCTAAACCTTTCACGTAACGTTTGAATTATCCTGAGATTAGCATCTTCGTCCTTCGTGGGGTAGGTGGAATTACAATGCATAAGCTCAAAGGGACAATTAGCCTTTCTAAATATATTAACAGCCCTTTCTATTTCTTCCATTGTGCTCATACCCGTGGAAATGAATGTATATTTTTTTTCCTCTGCAACCATTTCCAACAATTCTCTGCAGGTAAGCATAGCTGAGGCAATCTTATTGTATTTAAGGCTGTACTGTCTTAAAAACATCTGGCTGTCAATATCCCATGCCGATGCAAACCAGTAAATGCCTTTTTCTCTGCAATACCTGTCGATTTCATCATATTCTTTTTTGCCGAACTCAAGACCGAGTTTCTGCTCTCTATTAGTGGTACCCCATGGACTTTCTCTCGGCTTATCCAGTTCTTCTTTTGAATAAACCTTCTCAAGCGTTCGCTTTTGAAACTTTACCGCGTCAGACCCTGAAAATGCCGCTCCATCAATCAGTTTTTTTGCAATATCTAAATCACCATTATGATTTATCCCGATTTCAGCAATAATGAAAGTAGAATTTGTGTTTTTCACGAAAAACCCTCCCTATTAAAGAATTTTAATCTGATGAAGTATCAAATCCGCCAGCTCCCTGATGACACCATCGCCTCCTGAGTGTTTGAGAACTAATTTGGATATTTTCTTAATAGCAGGATGCGCATTAAAAGGGGCGACGGCAATTCCTACAGCATTCATAGCTTCCAAGTCATTGATGTCATTTCCCAGATAGATAACCCGCGACATCCTATATGAGTGCTGATTGCAGTGCTCCTGCAAAGATTCAAGTTTATTTTTTGTGTTATAGATTGCGGGTAGTCCTACCTTTTTTGCTCTTGCTTCAACTACTGGATTTGATTCAGTCGATATGATAATCTGTGGTAACCCGCTTTTCTTAATAAGATTGATTGCCAGTCCATCTGAGCGATTGACGATAACAGCTTCTGTGCCATCTTGTAGGGTGAATACTTTATTATCTGTCATAACCCCGTCAAAATCATATACAATTAGATCTATATCTTCGGCAGATAAGCTATATGTTTTTTTTAGGATGTATTTTTCAAAGTACGACTCACATAGATCTCTGTCAGCTAAATCATCTGCTCTTAATGTCTTCCAAAACTCCATCTCAAAGGTGGTAATGAAGTTACCAAGTTTATTGTGATTGCGCAGAATTTCAGGCTTAAACACATAAATAGAACTATTCTCAATATAATGTGCTCGGCTTATTCTATGTTCTACGTCGCAACCGAGGTTGATAAAACCTTCGTCGGTTTTTTCCCAAGTTAATAGGCTCTCCAACTTAACCGAAGAAAAAAGAATGTCAGCTTTATCAGCATGGAGCTTTCTCACGGCATCCGTTATATCCTCAGGAGCCCTTAAAGGTGTATTTGCCTGAAGAAAAATTACAATGCCTACTCTCTTGTTTGAATATTTTTCAATTTCATCAAGTGCATGGAGCATGTTAGACTCATATATCTTATTCATTGATATAGGACTTGCTAGCGTAATCGGCTGCCTGATTCTCACAGCCCCATATCTTTCTGCTGTTAGAAGAATCTCATCGTCGTCGGACGTAACATACACCTCATCTACAGATGAGTTTTCTTTGGCTTGAAGAATGGACCATGCGATTAGAGGTTTACCACAAAAATCCATAATAGCCCATTTAGAAATTCCTTCGGATCTGCCACTTGCCTGTACAATGGAAATGGTCTTCATATTTCGATTAGCTATAAGTTTTGGGTTTAATATAGTTCTTTACTAAATTGCTTCTCCACTGTAAAAAATTGAGCTATTTATGATTCGGACTCCATGCGGCACGAAAGCGATACCATACTAGAACCATCATGGGAACTATAACAATGTTTACTCCGAGGTAGCCCGCTCCAACTCCCATTGCTGAAAAATATTTCCCCAAAATCACGGTTGAAAGACAAGACAATGCCCCGGCTAAAACAGATAAAAAAAGTAGAGGTTCTTGCTTGTGAGCCCTCATGTACAGAGACATAGGAAATGCAATTGCTGCTATAACTGTGGCCAATAGAAAAAGAGCCAAAGGCAGAGGTGGTAGAACCCGTGTTGCAATTGAAAATCCGTACTCGTAAAGAATGTAAACTAAACCCCAGATCATCATTGCGGTTAGGCATGCAAGGCCAAGTGTGATCGTCATCAACCGCCAGAAGAGTCTATTGAGCGATGAATAGTCACGGCGCGCAACGAATATACCGAAAAGCGGTATCTTAGGTGCGAGCCATGCCGAAATAAAATTCTCAAGAGCAGCAACTAAACCCCAAGCCATTCCCATTTGACCCGCTATAACCGGACCATGATAATGGAATAATATCGGCGTAAATAATGAACCCTGAAAATAACCGCCAATTCGACTCAATGCAACTCGCCATTGCAGAGGGAAAATATCTGAGGACCATTTCATTCGGGGCCCCACAGGATGTGAGAAAAATAGAGATTTGAAAAATGGACAGTAATTTTTAAGGATAAGTGTGCCGATACATATCAAACTGACCAAACTCGATATGGGAGCGGTCCAAAGTCCAGCCCCTGATAAAATCGCTATCCATGCTGATAGACTTGCTCCGATCGCGAAAATAAGCCTGAAATAATATGTCTTAGATACCTGATTGCAGCCTTCGAGGAGCGATAAAAATGGCAACACACATAGGTGCAATCCTGTAATGACACACAAGATAAGCCAAGGCATTTTCCAGTCAACAGTTACATTGGGGGAATGTGAAAAAAAAATGTAACCGCCAATTCCCAACAGCAGTACAAGCAAAATACTGGCCGTTATGTACCATTTTGTGGCAATATGCGCCAAGCTGACCAATCGTGAAAAAGAATCTGTTTTTCCAACAATAAAGCCCTTTTTGTTCAACTCAAGGTTGGACCATTCGTGACTGGCAAACTGTACAATAACCACGCTTAGACTTAATTCCGCAAAGGTCTGAAGTGCAAGAAGAGATGCGAATGAATAATAATATCCCTGTATTTCGGGTGTAAATCTTGTCGCGATAAGTAGTGCGGAGATAGGACCAACAACAAATCCCCAACCTCTGGCCAGGATTGCAAAAAATACAGCTCGATCAACTTCAGCCTTCTTTGCCAATAATTGGATTTTATGTTTAAAATTAGAAAAAATAACTACTGTCCCAATGTTATGATCTGTGATTTTGTAATCTTATTTTGGTTTTACAGAAAAATATCAAGAAACCAGAAGAGCAAGGTTTACTAACATTCTCAAAGATCCCTGAGATCATCTCTGCAGAGAATATTTAAAAAAACAGGGAAATCCAACAATCAAATCATTAAAAACACCTAAAAAAAACCTTCTATGGAGATGAGTATAGCATTATCTGTCGAAGATTGAAAGAAGAAGTACTTTCATGGTTGCCACTAGACCTTTACCTCCGCCCGATGTATTCGGATTATGTCGTTACTGACGGACATCACGGAAGTAGAGCACATCGTTGAAACCAACTGTT
Organism: Desulfobacterales bacterium; assembly: GCA_020052975.1. The sequence goes on from JAGVOC010000168.1 coordinate 31,065, forward strand.
CCACTTCCTGCAAAGTCGGGTAGTCATTAGCCCCGGCAAAGTTGCGCGCATCGTCGATTAGAATCACGTGCTGCGGTGCGAGCGGATGCGATAGAATATGGCGTAGTTCTTGCAGTATTGGCGTTTCAAACGCTTCCTTTGCTGTAATACCACCAGAATAATGTGCATCCAGCCAAAACAAACACGCATGCTGGATTTGACTCAGAATCCTTGGTATTATGACAGCGCTATCCCCCTGAAACAATACGATGTGATCAAACCGCCTGAACTTGTTCTTTGCACGTTGATACAGCTTTTCATCCAATTCAACCGAGTAAATCTGTCTGAACTCTCTCTTAACCGCATTGACCATGAAGCCCAGATAAGTTCCAGTCTCAATTAGGGTAGAAATCGAGAACCTGGCAGCGTAAAACAACACGACCTTTTGCTTGACTATATGGGGCGTAATTCCTGTCCCCTTCAATCTCCACAAAAGCAATTCGGTGAGTTGTCGTAAATAAACAACGACATCATAGACAAAAGTGTTCTTCAAATATTTTTTAATTATCTTGATGGAGTTGCCCCTATTAAACTGGACAATATGCTAACATGTTCATCGCTTGTATCACCCAGAGCCCTCACAGATTATTCAGTAGTTGGCACAACGCCTCAATTTTTTCCTCTTCTAGCCCTGGATAATTTCCAATATACCAACCGAAAAAATGAACATGATTCACATTCGGATAGTGCTCAAATTCATTGCCCATGATTTTACGCAAGTACGGTTGGCGCAATTGGTTGCCGCCGCCGGATAGCCCGCGGCGGAATTCGACACAGTGTTGTCGTAACGACTGCTCGACCCGGTCGCGCAGTGCCGTATCAGGCTTGTTGAGCACCAGAGTAAAGGCATAATTACAACTGCCTTCGACTGCAAAATCGGTCTGGTATTGGGTCGGGTCAAGACGCGAGAGAAACAAATCGAGATTTCGCCTGCGTATCTTGTTGTTCTCATCCAGCCTCTTGAGCTGTGAACGGCCAATCACCGCGCCAATCTCAGTAGGTCGTACATTGTAAGCGGGGAAGGCAAAGATAAAGTCTGGATTCAGATCAGGATGATTTGTTATGTATGAGCGCCTGATTTCGTCTAACGTCGCTTCGCGCACCATACCGTGTGAGCGAAACATGCGAACAGTTTCATAGACAGCACGATCGTTGGTGCATATCACTCCGCCTTCGATGGTGCTCATGTGGTGGGCATAATAGAATGAAAAATTGGAGATAAGTCCGTATGTGCCAAGTTTGCGCCCATTGAAGGTCGCACCGTGCGACTCGCACACATCCTCAATCAAGGGGATGTTACGGCGCTTCAGTTCATCCAATAGTTGCTGTGTGAGGGCATTGTAGCCAAGGATATGCGTAATAAATACAGCGCGGGTGTTGGGGTTGAGCCTGGCCAATACCTGCGCCGTATCCATTCCTAACGTGCGTCGGTTAATATCTACAAAAACAGGTGTAAATCCGTTTTGGAGAACTGCGGCAATGTCGGACACCCAAGTTAGGGGTGGAACAACAACCTCTCCTGTCCCGAACATCTCTTTTAGCGCGGTCATGGTCAGGAGGTTGGCTGAAGCGCCAGAATTAACAAAAACGCTGTATTTGACGCCAAGCCACTCGGACCATTCACGCTCAAAGGCAAGCGTCTGCTTCGAGTGGGTCAACGCCGGATCGTCTTGTGATAAGTAGGCAATGACCGCATCCAGGTCGGTGCGGGTAATATTGTTTTTCATCAAAGGCAAGTTCAGGTTCTGTTCGGTTATCATTTGCAATAGCTCCAAATAGCTCTTTTCTTTTTCGTCATAATCAATATTCCTTTCGATACCAGTTATATGTAATCGCCAGCCCCTCTCTCAAGGAAAAGTAAGGAGACCACCCCAAGTCTCTTATTTTACTGTTGTCGAGACTTTTTATGGGCATGCCGTCCGGTTTGCTCGTGTCATATACGATCGATCCATTAAACCCTACGACCTCGCGGATTGCTTCTGCCAGGTCCCGGATGGAAAAGGCCATGCCACTCCCCAGATTAATGGGTTCCGGTGTGTCATAGTTGTCCATAATAAAGAGGCATGCATCGGCCAGATCGTCAACGAAGATGAATTCCCGCTGGGGATTCCCAGTTCCCCAAACTTCCACCTGTTTTCTATCATTTACTTTTGCCTCATGCATTTTACGGATCAGGGCAGCCACCACATGGGAATCTTCCTCGCTGAAATCATCGCCTGGTCCAAAGGCATTGGCTGGAATCCCTACAATGAAATTGGAACCATATTGGGACTTGTAAGCCTGGCATAGCTTGATGCCGGCAATCTTGGCTACCGCATAGGCCACATTGGTCGGTTCAAGAAGGCCTGTGAGAAGAGCTTCCTCCTTCATAGGCTGAGCACAATCCCGCGGGTAACTGCATGAACTGGCAAGATAGAGCAATTTTTTAACATTATAACGGCGAGCACATTCGATAATATTACATGCAATTAAAAGATTATCCAGCATGAGATCTGCAGGATACTTTATGTTTGCAGCGATACCGCCGGTTTTCCCTGCCGCAAGGAATACGAACTCGGGTTTTCTTTCACGGAAAAGTCTATCAATCTGTGACACATTTTTCAGATCTTCTCCTTTTTCACTGAAAGTTTTACAGTAGCCCGCTCTTTCCAAAGCCCGATGAATGGCTACACCAATCAGCGTGTTTTCACCAACAACATATATAGAACTATCTATATTCATTGCATTTCCGCGGTTGACTGTCATAGAAGTTATACGATGATATCGATTATGAAATTACTATTATGAAATTTTCAGGATCTGGTTGTATTGGCTCAGTCCCCAAGTATTTTTCGTTTAATTTTAATTTTCGTTAATTCTTCAATATTTTTTCGTTGCTCTTTACCGAATTTTCGTTCAATAAGATCTAAATATTCCGTGCGCGTATAGTACTTATGCCATGCTTCATCTCGAAACTTCAGAACATCAGCAGCGCTAAGATATTTTGTCGGTAATGGCAGACATTCGTCTGAAAAAAAAGCATATCCTTCATACGAATCGGGCAATTTCCAGCCATTTTGTAAAGCTTTCAGATACAATGGACTACCGGGCAATGCCATACATGGATAAAAATTAGCAAATGGTGTATTTAGTTCGCATGCTAAATCAAGAGTTTGTTGCATGGTCGCAAAATTGTCGCCTGGAAAGCCAAAAATGTAATTTGCAGCAACATTAATTCCATGATCATTAATTGATTTAACTATTTCTCTAATATCAAGTTCGTTAAACTTACCTTTTGAAACTTCTTGTCTTACAAGCTGGTTACCTGCCTCAAAACCTATTGCCAACCATTTGATACCCGCTTGTCTAAATATATCTAAATATTCTGGCTTTATTGTATCCACGCGAGTATAAGCCCATAATCTTAAATCATAATCTCGCTCAATTAACCCTTTGATTAGAGGTTCAAAGTGCCTTTTGTTTAGAAAAAACATTTCATCCGATATTCTTATTGTCTGCACACCCATTTCGACAAGTTTATCAAATTCACGTAATATAAGTTCGGGTGTCCAATAACGAATATGAGACGAATTTGCTGAAGTTACTTCATCAGAATTATCCACTCTATTGAGGATATTGATCATGCAGAAATCGCACTTAAAGGGGCAGCCAAGTGATGTGTATAAGGCGGCAAAGGGAGTTCGTTGTTCGTGATTATAGTTGGTATGCCAGAAATGGGCTCTGTAAAGATCCAAAGGCTTCTTATCATACGGCAGCAAATCCCAAGCATATCCAGGTAAGTCGTTGTCCATACTTTGTTGTGGCACAACTTGCTGAGGTGGGTTAAGGACAATATGGCCATCCCTTTTATAACCTATACCGTTAATCTTATCCAGATCGTCGTTCAAGTCAGAGCGTAATAGATCGTGCAATGCATAGACTCCTTCGTTAAGAAGGACCATGTCTATAAAAGGATGAGATAAAACTTCTCTTGGTAATGCACTGACATGCGATCCCACGAAACAAGTTAGATACTCCGGATAGGCTTGCTTAAGTTCGGCACACAGGCGAGTACCGCCAATCATGCTTGTCGTACCGGAATTAGGATTCTGACCATATAATACAAAACATACCAGGCGGGGATTCACATCTCGGATTCTTTGTATGGCTTGCTCATCGGTCAAGTGTTCCGCATTACAATCCAAGATAGCAACGCCAAAGCCTTTGCGACGACAGGACTGGGCCAGTAATAGGCTCCATGTTGGAGTTTCTATCGCCGAATATGTCTTACTTAGATCTTGATATGCTTTTGCTGAAGAATCTGGTTCGACAAAAAGTATGTCTAAGCGACGATTTAGGGTGGTCATATTCATCAGCGTATTTGAAGAATCTCACGGGCAGCATTTAAAATATCATTGCTACCAACGTAGAATGCCTCCTCTAAAGTATACCCAGAGGGGGTCGGCACGTCTTGACATGCCACACGGCGAATAGGCGCCTTTAAAAACTCAAAACCCTTTTCCGCAACAAGCGCAGATATTTCTGCCGTTATTCCTCCAGTTTTCCAACCGCAATCAGCAATCAACAATCGGCCCGTTTTTGATACAGAACGAAGGATAATTTCTTCATCTAACGGGCGGAGGGTTCTTAGATCAATCACTTCGGCCTCAATCCCTTCCTTTGATAATTCCTCCGCCGCTTTGTAAGCTTCCGTAACCATATGTGAGATAGCGACAAAAGTAATATCCTTCCCCTGCTTTCTGATGATTCCTTTACCAATGGGTACGCGGTATGGTGTTTCAGGAACAAACCCCTTATGGCGAAAGTTCAAGCGGTGCTCGATGATCAAAACCGGATTATTATCAGCAATGGCGGAAAGCATGAGTCCTTTGGCATCATAACAAGTACTTGGCATGATAAGCTTGAGCCCCGGAATGTGCATGAAAAGACCCTGAAGCGCCTGGGAATGCTGCGCAGCAGAACCCCAACCCCTGCCTATGCATGCCCACAAGACAATCGGGACATTTACAGCACCACCGAACATGTAATACCACTTGGATGCATGGTTCACCAGTTGATCCATTGCTAAAAAAAGAAAATCAGGCCGGTTGTGGAAATATACTGGGCGCATTCCGCCAATGGCAGCGCCAGTGGCAATACCTGTGAGGGCATTCTCGGCTAATGGGGTATCGAATACTCGCTGGCTCCCGTATTTCTTGTGGAGATTTAATGTCGTGCCGAACATGGCTCCTGGATCGTCTACACCTTGTCCCATTATGAAAACTCGCTGATCCAATTCCAGGGCTTGATCCATAGCTTCACGTATAGCCTCCGAATAGGATAAACGTCGAATGTTCTCGTCCGATTCCAAATAGTAATTAGGCTCATTCACGTCAGATTTAATCTTTGTCCAAGGCATCTTCTTAATCGCAAAAAAGGTATTTTGTCACATCTTCCGGTTTCGGCAGTGGGCTTCTTTGTGCAAAACGGAACGCCTCATCAATCTCACAATCAATGGTCTCTTCCATTATTTGAATCTCAGTCTCGTTCAAAACCCCATCACGAAGGAGTATCTCCGAGAAGGCTCGTACGGGGCACTTTGCTTCCCATTCCCGAATTTCCTCAGCCGTCCGGTAACCGAGTTTCTCATCTGAGCCAGCTCCAGCATGTCCCCGAACACGGTAAGTTTTGCATTCTATAAAAGAAGGACCTGATTTTTGCCGTGCGCGCATTACAGCTTGTTTTGTTGCTTCATAAACATCCATTACAGAATTGCCGTTCACTGCTTGTGAAGGCATTGCGTCATGTGGTGTCTTATGAAAAATTATTTCACCAGCCTGACGTGCGGACACGTGAGAACACACTGCAAATTGATTATTTTCATAAACGAAAATGACAGGTAGCTTTTTTAGGATTGCAAAATTAATGCTTTCATAAAGGGCACCCTCATCTGCTGCTCCGTCACTAAAAAAGATAACACTAACCCTATCTTCAGCCTTCATTTGGGTAGCAAGTCCCAAGCCCGTACCAATAGGTATACCGCCGCCAACAATAGATGAACTTCCCATGTGCCCCACAGAGGTATCGACCAAGTGCATAGACCCACCCCTGCCTTTTGAACAACCAGTTTCGCGGCAATATAGTTCGGCAATTAATCTTTTTAAATCTCCACCCTTCGCCAGATAGTGGCCATGACCCCGATGGCTGCTTGATATGTAATCGTTTTGGCGCAGGTTCGCACAAACACCAACGGCTATAGCCTCCTGCCCAATACTCAAATGAATCGGGGTTTTCATTTCATCCAAATGGTAAAGGGATTCGATGTGCAGTTGTACCTTATTTATTCTGAGCATATCGAAATACAACTTTACAAGTAGCTTATGTGGATACTTTTTTAGATTCATTGTCATTGATTAATGCTATTAACTGTCATTTCCTGAAAAGGATTAATGAGGTTCTTTCCTCGCTTTTTGTCCAAGTCAGAGTGATTGTCCCGAGGATCATAAAAAATGATTTGACTTCCAGCATATTCAAACTGAAATGGAACATAAATTAGCTTACTGAATTCCTTTATGACCTTTTTCTGTGCTTCCGGCGGCACAAAAAGTAATATAAATCCTCCGCCGCCAGCTCCAAGAAGTTTACCACCTATTGCGCCCATTTTGCGTGCTTGGTTATATAGGCCATCCACATGCTCGTTTGACACTTGCTCACTCAGCCCACGCTTGATCTGCCATGCTTCATGAAGCAGTTCTCCAAAACCAATGATGTTATTGTTGCCATTTAGAATTGTAATCGCTTCCCCAACAAGCCTTTGTAATGCATTCATCTGTTTTTCACGTGATTCTATATCGTTTACATAACTTTCAGCTACTTGTGCCGCCGTGCGTTTGATCCCGGTATAGAAAAGCATCAGGTGTGAATTAAGTTCCTCAACCCTCGTTCTTTGCACGGTTATGGGTGTTACAGAGATGTCGCCATTAGGTAAAAAATGGATATGATTTAGGCCGCCATAGGCTGCCAGGACCTGATCCTGCGAACCCACTGTTTCCTTAAGTATTTGCTGCTCAAGGTAAATACTTTCTTTTGCCAGTCGGTGTTTATCGATCATCTGGCCTTTGAGAGCATATAAGGCATGCAGCAGGCCAACTACGAATGAAGAACTTGAACCAATACCACTACGTGCGGGAAGATCACCATCGTGGTGAATTTCGACGCTTCTATCAATATTTAGAAAACGTAACCCCTCCCGGACGGCAGGATGCTGAATTTCATCAATCGAAAAACAACTCTCTATTCTTGAATAGACGATTCTGATTCTATGTTCAAAAAACGGCGGAAGATAACGGCAGGTTAGATAGCAGAATTTATCTATTGTGGTCGCAAGGACCTGCCCGCCGTTTTTCAGATACCAGCCGGGATAATCTGACCCGCCGCCGAAAAACGATATACGATATGGAGTTCTGGTAATAATCATAAAGGGGGTATCTCCTTAATCATATTTGTTTAAAGAAAGCGCCTGCCTTGGCAAAGTCGTCAGGAGTACCAATATCTAAGAAGAGACCATCATTCATAAATCCATAGAGTTCTTTTCCAATTAGGGACGGAAAAATTTCTTTTTCTAAAGACACGAAACGCTTGCCTGGAATTCCAGAGATGGTCTCTCTATCTATTAAATAGATCCCCGCATTGATCCATCCAGGGCCTGTAAATGATCCTTTTTCTTCAAATGCCAAGACATGATTATGATCATTTATTCTAATACGGCCATATCTACTGGTATCACTGACAAAAGTCGAGAGAATAGAGGCGAAGGCGTTATTTTGTTCATGGAAGGACCAATATTCCCCTAAATTATACTGGCAATAGGAATCGCCATTCATTATTAAAATGGTGTCTGAGTTTATAAGATCGTGTGCATTGCGGAGTGCACCACCGGTACCAAGGGGTTCATATTCATATGAATAACGCAAAGATAGATTTCTATATGTCTGCCCCATTTCTGATTCTAAGTATTTTCCCATGTACCCCACGCAAAGGATAACATCCGTCAAACGTGCATTGTTTATTTGATCCAAGATGTATGATAAAAAGGGCCGTCCATTAATCAATGCCATAACTTTGGGGCGATCATTAACAACAGGCTTCAATCGTGTTCCCAAGCCCCCCACAAGGATTGCTACACTAATATTTAAAGGAAATGTCATTATGAATTGGCAAATTAGACGTTTTTAAACGAGCTTCTGCCAAACATGCAATAGCCCTTCAATAATTCCTTAATCCCGTCATCAATGGATCTTTTTGCCTCAAAACCAGCTTCCCGCAAACGCTGATTTGAAACAATATAATTCCGTTTATCAGGATCACTGCCTACTTCTGAAAAATGAATATAGAAGTTGGGAACGTATTCTTTTACTTTTAGCGCCAATTGCTCCTTGGAAAGATTCGCAGCATCAAGTCCGACGTTATAAGGCCTGCCTTTCATTTTATCCGCATTCTTAATACAGTAGCAAAAACAGTCCGCCACATCGCGAATGTGAACGTAATTGCGTTTGAAGTCTTTTTCAAAAATAACAATATATCCATCGGTTACCGCCGCATATACGAAATGATTCACGAGAAGATCGATACGCAGCCGCGGTGATACTCCAAAAACAGTAGCTAATCTTAGCGTAATCGTGTTGGGACTATTGAGTAGCTCCAACTCTGCCTCGCATTTTGTCTGGCCATACAGTGTAATGGGTTCAAGCGGCGTTTCCTCTGTGCAGAACACATCACCGGATTTTGTGCCATAACCACTATTGGTGGTGGGGTAAATAATCAATTGAGAATGGCTTCTTAGACGGTTTATCATCCTTATGGCATCCAGATTCACAGAAGTAGCCATCCGCGGATCACGGTCACAAGCCGGCGCGCCTACAATGGCTGCTAAGGGAATTATGACGTCAACATTCTTAATAAGTTGATTAATTGTTTTTTCATCCCGGACATCTCCCCTCACAAAATTAAATTTCTCATGCGCACAAAGATGAAAAAGTGAACCTTGCCCATAAGTAAGATTGTCAAGCACGGTTACATTGTAACCATCCCTCAATAAATGCTCGCAGAGAATAGAACCTAAATATCCTGCACCGCCAGTTACTAAGACATGCATCGTTGTTTTCCCTCCGTTTAAAAATGGAATGTTTTTCATTCGGGCGGGGTCGGGCCAAGCTATCTGCTTGATAAGGCGCTGAGGGCTCTCGAAGCTGATAGCTGTCTCCTGACCCCTTGGCCTTTCTGCCTTTGGCAAGAGCGCCGAGAGCAGACTTTACATGCTCAACGAACCCTTTACTGCCAACAGCAATACCCTTGGTCCATTTGTCGTCACGGATGTTATTTCCGTTGCCCAAATACTTCTCCACCCAGCCCTGGTATATCGCTTTAGCAGATCGTAGGATTCAGCGCCAGCCAATTCCCTCAACTTTTCATGGTTGATCAAGACGTTCTTTCTTCTGGGTTCCTGAATCTCATTGTAACCGCAGAAAGGCCATTGCGATGGATGATCCACTATGCCCGCCCGCACCATGTTCAAGTCGATGTAGACGATGCATCTCAGCAGATGCTCACCACTTTCGATAGCAGTCGCGTGATAGCGATCTTCCCAGAATGCTCCCTTGCGATCCTTCCTCTGATTGTATTCTTGGCCCGTTCGCCCTGCCACAAGCTGTATTGATTTGGGGGTCTTGCAATGATGTATTTATCCAAGCGTACGAGCTGACAAGCCGGCAGTCCCGTGTCCTTTATACACGACATATCTGAGCGGTTAACGGGCGTTTATGTTGTTTTTCTATAACAGCAAGTCTAATAAGCGAGTTTGCTGCTTCTGCAACCTTTTCGGCTCCACCGGGCTGAAAGTATATTTCCCCACACTCGCTGCAAACCAAAGCTGCAATGTCTGATAGTTTAACTTTCACCCCCTCACGCTCAAACTCCTGAGTGATATATTTACGTTGAAGCCTACCGCCGCATTCAGAGCACGGCTCTTTAGATATGTCTATTTTTCTCATAGCCTTCTTCCCCTCCTTACGGGCGATATCCACCATGGCCTCTGTGGAATATATGCCGTTACAATGTCTATAAGTTTTCTATTTGAATAATCACAAATCGTATGGATTGGAGACTCCTACATTCAACCGTGAAGTGCAACGCAAGAAGCGGCGACTTCATTAGGTGTTCTGAGACCTTTGCACAACCTCCCCCAACAGTCACAAAATATCATGCCTAAATGCAAGAGTAAAAAGTGACAAGTCAGACATCAAAATATCTCAGAAACACA
>JAGVOC010000100.1 GCA_020052975.1 Desulfobacterales bacterium
GCGATAATTTCAACCACAGGAATACATTCGGTATTTCGAGGATTGAAATTTGAGCCTGACGCAGTAATCGGGCAAAAGGGGGTGTTATGCAAAGGTCTCTAAGTATGTAAGAGTAACGACCTGTAGGAATTTACATCCTGGGAATCTTTCCAAAAACAGGCAGAAGCCCCCTCTGCCTCAATGCCTGAATCGTCTTCAAGCAATCTTCTTTATTAGTAAAAGGTCCTGCCATAACCCTAAACCATATTTTGTCAGGCGATGCATTTCGCGGGATAATCTCGATCTCTTTATCCATAATATTGATAAAATTCTTGTATTTCAAAGCTTCCTGGCGGGTCGAAAAAGTCCCAAGGTGAGCCTTGATGCTTCCATCAGATGATTCCGCAATCAGATTCAACTCTGTGCTTTCCGGTATACGAATTTTCTGATTGATGAGAATCAGATCGGGATTGGCGATTTCCGGGTTGAATGCCATGACAAAGTCCATCAGGGTTGTGTTTACCTGATTATAATTATCTAAAATCAACGATGAAAGATTGGCACCTTTTCCAATTTCGACAATTCTTTTATACCGGAGCTCGGTTCTTGCTGATGTAACGGATGGTTTTGGCGAATCAGCGGTTTCAGAAGGGCTTGTTGCCGGCTGATTGCCCTCAGAAGATGCAACCGGAGCAGTTTTTGACACTGAATCAGCCTCGATAACGGGGGCTTTGGTTACTACTTCTTCTATAACTGGGGCTTTGGTTGTAACTTCTTCAGAAACGGCGGGAGGTTTCAAGGAAGTCACTGGTTGCTGGATTCCCGGGATGTTTTTCAGATACTCTTTCCCCAGGAAGACCGCAACCATAATGCATCCGGCAGCCAGGAAAAAATAAAGTGATCTTTTAAGCCGGGTATTACCTTTCGCGAATATGAAGCGGGACTTTTGTTCGTCTCCGGTTGCGGCATCTCCTGCCTGTTTGCCTGTTAAAAGATTCTCTTCATTGCGGATCTCTCTTACCGCTGCAGCCGATATGGGTTTTTCAGAGCGCTCGAATCCTTTGAACAAAGCATTGTGGCAGAGGAGATTGATTTTTCGGGGAACACCACCGGCACATTTGCAAATCAATGCCAGCGCTTCCTGTGAAAACACGGCATCACTATGACACCCTGCATGCAGTAACCGATGATCGATATATTCCATCGATTCCGCCGGGCTCAGGCGTGTGATACGGCTTATGGTGCCGATCCTCTGTTTCAGTTGTCTCAGCCCTCTGGTATTCAGTTTGGTTTCAGTTTTAGGCCGGCCCACAAAAATTATTTGCAGGAGTTTTGAAGTACTGGTCTCCAGATTGGAGATCAATCGCAATTCTTCCATGACATCATTGGAAATGTCCTGCGCCTCGTCGATAATAAGGACAAGATTTTTACCCCGGGCCAGGTTTTGTATCAAGTATTCATTCAACTGGTGAAGCATAGTACCCTTGATTATTCTTCCAAGGGGCAGCTCCAAATTGACCAGAATCTCCTTTAACATCTGTTCGAAGGAAAGATTCCCCTGCGGAAAGCAGACCACATTTACATTTTCATCTAAACACCTGATCAGGTGGTTTATCAGGACGGTTTTTCCGGTACCGTCTTCACCGACGACCAGCGTGAATCCTTTGCGCTCTTTGACCACGTAAAGCAAGGAGGCTAATGCTTCCTTATGACTCTCCGACGGAAAGAAGAATTTTGGATCCGGCGAGATATCGAACGGATTTACTGAAAGGCCGTAATATTGAATGTAGCCACTCATTCTTACCACCCCATATCCAGTGAACAATTAAAATCCCCCTGGCCTCCCTTTATTAGAAAAAGGGTGAGGGGATTGTTGCAGACTACTTTATTTTAAAAGTGCTCTGAAATTTTCGACTAATTTAAACCGAATTATTCAATATTACAAGAAAAAAACACGGACAAAAAAGAGGCAATCATTTTTTACGCGGTGCCCATGATTCGAAAGTGGTTTGGGTTCGATACCAATCATCTCTTGTAAAAGCATATAAATTTGATATTATAACAAAGCCGTGAAACTTGTTGAGACTATTATAAATGGTCTCTGTTGGTTGCATAACGCCCCGCTTTTAAAATTAATATTCAGATTAAAATCAAACCGAGGCATAAGTTGCTTCAAGAATACAGCCAAAGGCCGAATGTATTTTATTCGCATTTGAAAGTATTTCACGAGTTGATGCTGATCAAGGTGCGTGAGATCTTGTTTGTATCAAGTCCGTACGATGCGTTCATAATGGAAGAAGATGGCAGCCCGGCATCAAGAATAATAAATGAATACAGCGGATTAAATCTTAGCATGCCCCCCAGGGTGACACGTACTTCTTCGGCTATGGAAGCTCTGTCTCTTTTAAATAAGAAAAAGTTCGATATGGTCATAACCATGCCGAATTTGGATGACATGGATGCTTTTTCACTGGGTCTGGAAATTAAGAAGCTCAATCCGGTTTTACCTGTTATCCTCCTTGCCCACAATCCCAAGGGTATTTATCCATTTCCGGAAGGCAAAAATTGCAGCGGTATTGATAGGATTTATATCTGGTCAGGCAACTCTGATCTGCTGCTGGCACTCGTCAAAAGCGCGGAAGACAGTCTGAATGTTGAACACGACACCGAGACCGCAAACGTCCGGGTTTTGATCCTGGTTGAAGATTCTCCTGTTTATTACTCTTCTTTTCTCCCCTTGATTTACAAAGAAATTGTAAAACAAACTCAGGCTGTCCTTGAAGTAGGTCTCAATGAAGAGCACCGCCTGCTCACAATGAGGGCGAGACCTAAAATACTGATAGCGGAAAACTATGAAGATGCAATGAAGCTTTACATGAAGTTCCGGTCATTTCTGTTCGGCATAATATCGGATACAAGCATACCTAAAAATGGGAAACTGGTCGATGATGCAGGGTTTCTTTTACTTTCAAAGATCAAAAAGGAAATTCCTGATCTTCCGCTTCTCATGCTTAGCGCGAAACCGTCAAATAAAGGCAAGGCGGATCAAATTGAGGCCGTTTTTCTGGACAAAAATTCTCCCAATCTCCTTGCAGAATTACATGAATTTTTTCTTACCCATCTGGGATTTGGAGATTTTATTTTCCGTTTGCCGAACGGAACGGTAATTGACCGGGCATCCGACCTTCGTGATCTTGAGGAAAAAGTTGCTCAAATACCTGATGAATCACTTATATATCACGCCGAGCGCAATCACTTTTCCAACTGGATAATGTCCCGTTCGGAGATCTCTCTTGCTTCCAGATTCCGGGATGTTAAATCCTCTGCGTTTGGATGCGCTGATGACCTGCGAGATTATATAATCGCCAATATTCATGCGGTGCGCAAGTGGCGCCAAAAAGGTGTGGTCGCACAATTTAAAAGTCATAATTTTGATGCCGATATAATGGAATTTGTTAAAGTCGGTAATGGATCGCTAGGCGGTAAGGCGCGGAGCCTGGCTTTCATGTCTGCCATGCTGAATCAGAATACAAAAATTCATGAACAATATCCTGAAATTAATATTGGAATTCCAAAAACACTTGCGATCAGCACGGATGGATTTGAATCTTTTATATCATTGAACAAACTGCAGGATTTTGCTAAAAAAGACTATCCTGATGGAGAAGTTGCTGAAAACTTTTTAAAAGCCGAACTCCCGGAATGGTTGTCAACAAATATTGAAACTTACCTGACTCAGGTGAAATATCCTCTGTCTGTACGTTCGTCCAGCCTGCTGGAAGATTCACAATTCCTCCCGTATGCCGGAATCTATCAAACATATATGATTCCTAATAATCATTCCGACTTTTCGAAGAGGCTTCAACATCTCATCACAGCCATAAAGCTGGTTTATGCTTCTACCTATTATGAAGGTGCTAAGGCGTTTTCCCGCAGTACATCAAAAAAGCCTCAGGAAGAAGCGATGGCTGTAATCATCCAGCAACTGACCGGAGAAGAATATGGAGATTATTTCTATCCGGCTATTTCCGGTGTAGCCCAGTCTCATAATTTTTATCCGGTTTCCAAAATGAAATCCGAAGAAGGTATTGCTCATATCGCACTAGGTTTAGGGAAGACCGTTGTGGAAGGTGAGCGAACAGTGAGGTTTTCACCGAAATATCCGGGTATCCTGCCTCAGTTTTCCACGGTTGACGATATACTGGCAAACGCTCAAAGGTTCTTTTACGCCCTGAAGATTCACAATTACCCTGACGAACTCAACTTCCGGAACTATTCAAACCTTGAAAAAAGAGAAATGAATGATGCTGAAGCGGAATATCCCGTAAAGATACTCTCCAGCACGTATGTGCCTGGAGAACATCGTATCCGTGATACAGGCTATATGCCGGGGCCCAAGGTTTTAACTTTTGACAAGATACTCAAACACGAAACATTCCCCTTATCGCATTTATTGTCTGACATGCTTGAGCTGGGACGAAAGGGTATGGGGTGTCCAATTGAGATTGAATTTTCCGTAAACCTGAGTTCCGATAAAATGAAGAAAAGTGATTTCTTTTTTCTTCAGATGCGACCAATGGTTGCCGGTGGGGAAAGGCTTGAAGTTCAAATATCCGAGCAGGAAATTGGTAAAGCATTTTGCCGTTCAAAACAGGCTCTCGGGAATGGAAAGAATGAGGAGATGGCAGATATTGTATATGTTAAACCGGATGATTTTAAACTGGAAGAAACGCAACGGATTGCAGAAGAGATTGACAAGATAAATGCCGGCCTGCTTAAGGGAAAACACCCTTATCTGCTGATTGGTCCCGGACGATGGGGATCTGCTGACAGATGGCTTGGAATACCTGTTCAGTGGCGAAATATTTCAGGGGTAGGCGCCATGATTGAGCTTAGAAATGATAAAATAAAGGCGGACCCTTCCCAGGGATCGCACTTTTTCCAGAACATAACCTCTCTGGGTATTCATTATATCACGGTTACTGAAGGCTCGGATGATTATTTTAACTGGGAATGGTTGAATTCACTGCCTTCCATTCAGGAAACCAGTTATCTGAGACATGTTAAATTGGATAAACCTCTTACATTAAAAATTGATGGAAAAAAATCTCAATGTGTTATTATTTGCAATTGATATAAACAGGGATCACCTATAAATAAATTAGTGATCCTATGAGGGTTCAAGGGGTCAAGGATTTCAGGGCCCAAGTGAAATACTTAGGATATTCAAACAAACACTTGACTCCTTGAACCCTTTCTCTAATTTACAGGAGGCTGAAATGACAGATATTTTGAAATTTATAAAGGATAAAGATCCTGGTGAAAAGGAATTTCATCAGGCTGTCAGGGAGGTGTTTGAGTCTGTTAAACCTGTTTTAGACCGGAATCCTCAATACCGTAAAGATGCTATCCCGGAAAGAATTACAGAACCTGAACGTACGATCCTGTTCCGCGTGCCCTGGATGGATGATCAAGGTCAGGTTCAGGTTAACCGTGGTTTCAGGATTCAAATGAACAGCGCCATAGGTCCTTATAAAGGTGGATTACGCTTTCATCCTTCCGTAAATCTCAGTATTTTAAAATTCCTGGCCTTTGAACAGGTTTTTAAAAACGCGCTTACAACTTTAAGCATGGGAGGCGGCAAAGGCGGGTCAGATTTTGACCCCAAGGGAAAATCAGATAATGAGGTCATGCGGTTTTGCCAGAGCTTCATGTTAGAGCTTTTTTGTCATATCGGTCCGAATACTGATGTTCCAGCCGGCGACATTGGTGTAGGCGCCAGAGAAATCGGTTTTCTGTTCGGCATGTACAAAAAATTGCGTAATGAATTTACCGGTGTTTTTACCGGCAAGAGCCTGGGGTGGGGAGGTAGCCTTATCCGGCCGGAAGCGACCGGGTATGGTAATGTCTATTTTGCAGCCGAAATGCTGGCGACGCAAGACAGCAGCCTTGAAGGTAAGACCTGCCTGGTTTCCGGTTCTGGTAACGTGGCACAATACACAGTGGAAAAGATTATTGATATGGGCGGCAAAGTTGTAACCATGTCGGACTCTTCGGGTTATATTTATGATGAAGAAGGTATTGACAGAGATAAACTTGTTTTTATAATGCGTCTGAAAAATGTCAGACGCGGTAGAATCAGGGAATATAAAGGTAAGTATTCCGAAGCAGTTTACACAGAAGTCGACACTTCTAAAGATTATAATCCACTCTGGGAACATAAAGCAGACTGCGCCTTTCCCAGTGCCACACAGAACGAAATCAACGCCAGAGATGCCGCCAATCTTATGAAAAATGGGGTAAACCTGGTCAGTGAGGGGGCCAACATGCCTTCCACCCCGGAAGCCATTAACATATTTTTGGATAAGAAAATTCTTTACGCCCCCGGCAAGGCTTCCAATGCAGGCGGAGTGGCCGTATCCGGCCTGGAAATGGCCCAGAACAGCATGAGGATAAGGTGGACCAGAGAAGAAGTCGATCAACGGCTCAAGATAATCATGAAAAGCATTCACCAGACCTGTCTCGATGCATCAGCAGAATATGGCATACCCGGAAATTATTTCGCAGGCGCCAATATTGCAGGGTTTTTGAAAGTGGTCAATGCCATGCTTGATCAGGGACTGGTTTAGTTTCCATCCGGAAATGGCCCTTTTGTGCGATCTCGGCGTCAATCTGCAAAAAGCCGGATCATTTTTTCTTCGTACCAGCAGTCAAAAGAAAGGTTCTTGATAAATCCGTTATGGCCTCCATAACTGTGAATTACGAGGTTTACAGGTTCCTTTGCATTGAGGTTGTAAAAATCGTCAGCAGGTATGACAGGATCATCTTTTGAAGTTATTATGGTTGTAGGAATTCTGATATCGTTTAAAATGCTGTTTGTGATGGCGTAGCACCTGAAATATTCGGATGCATCTTTGTAGCTGCTGTATTGTTCTATCAGCCTGTCTGTGATGCTGCGGCAGGATTTTAAGGGAATAATCCCTTTGAAATCATATAGTTCGGGAAACAACTTCTGTTTCAGTGATAATGAGCGCCGCCATTTTGAAAGAAAATATCTTCTTATTAGCATATTCCTGTCTATGGCATTTGTTGCCTTATCAGGATTTATCACAGGACTGATGCTGACTATGTGACGTAAGTTCATTATTGGTTCTTTTGAATGCATTTGCCCGATCCGCAGGGCAAAATTTCCCCCGAGTGAAAATCCGGCAAGAAATAGAGGGGAAGCGCCTGCTATTTCAGATACAGTTTTTACAGCGGCAAATACCTCATCAATCAGCGTTGCATAAAAAAGCCCCTTGTTAAGATGATGGCTTTTCCCGTGATCCCTGAAATTTAACCTGAAAACAGAAAAACCATTGTTGAAAAGGAATCTTCCCGCGCTCAAAATATAGGCCGATTCGATACTCCCTTCCCACCCATGAAGAAGCAGAACAGTCCCTTTCGAAGGCATATCCTTATTCTGCGAATAGCCGCCAAGGAGACGCACCCCTGCTCCTGTATCTATAACAACCTCTTTGGAAGCATCAAGCATGGGGTTTTTCCCCTTTGCCCTGGCCCTGCTGCTTGCAAGATATGTTTGAATGCGCGGATTTCTTAAAAATACAAGCGGATTGAATTCTTCTCCGGACACTTTTTATTCTGATACTCCCATTTTATTCAAATCACCGGTTAATTCTGTTTCGTTGAATACTTTTCCCTTGCGCCAGATACCTTTGTATTCAAGCGTTGGAACAACCCAGTCAAACCCTCCGTTTGCATCGATTACTTTCTTTACGATATCATCTGTCTGAGCTTCAATATCAATATAATTGTATTCAATTTTGTTCTTTTTCAAAAACTCCTCTGTTTTTTTGCAGTGAATGCACCATTTGGCAGCATAAAGATTCAACATAAAATCTCCTATTGTGATAAATAAACGTTATGCCTGGGCGGGGCAGGGGTTCATACTCCGGTTATAACACAGAGTTTTTTTTTGCAATACATTGATTTTTATAATTTACTGGTATATTCAGAAAACCAGACCAAAACGCGCTCGCTGACTCTGTTGCGGTTCAATAACATAGTGTTAAAGGAGAACATAATGCTTTTTTTCACAAAGAAAAAAAATGAAGAGAAACACCTTTTTGATATAGGAAAGGTAACGCTTCCGGATGGGACTGCATATATCGGCAAAAATTTAATTATAGCCGGGACTGTTTCAGGAAGTGATAATATTATTGCAATGGGTTCAATAAACGGTGAAGTTGAATTGTCCGGGGACATCAAAATAGGTGATACGTCAAAGATAAACGGTAAAATTCATGCTGAAAAAATATTTGTAAGCGGTTTTTTTGAGGGAACTATTTTTGCATCAGAACGTATATGCCTCGAAAAGACAGCAAAGATAAAAGGTGTTATAATTACGAAACGGCTTTCTGTTGAAGATGGAGCTGTGTTTGACGGTGAAGCAAGAATGAGCGGTAACTCTGAGTCTGATAATTTATTTAAAGATAATGAAAATATTAATTCCTCTAAAAAGATAAGAAAAAATACTCCGGCTGAAGTTATTGAGGAGGCGAAAGATTTTATTTCAGACAAAACCGCCTCATTTATAAGCCGGAATTTGAGAGTTGATGGAAATGTAGGTGGTAATGAAAGTATCATTGTTGAAGGTTTCATAAAGGGTTTGATTAGTTTAAAAGGCAATATTATCGTTGGAAGCACCGGAGTTATTGAAGCCGATGTCGAAGCCGATAACATATCCGTACTCGGAAAAATTACCGGAAATGTTTGTGCGCGTCAGCAGCTTGTAATTCAGCCTTCAGGAAAAATTCAGGGCGATATTTCCGCCCGTTCCATTGATATCAAAGAAGGCGCATTGTTTGAGGGCCGATCTCATATGATGAGTTCTGTTTCTGTTCCGTAATAAAGACTTAGGTTTTTGGTTAATAGTTACTGGTTCCTGGTTAAAAGAAAAAACCAGAAACAACAAACCAGAGACCGGAAACCGAATCTTTATAGAATTTGGCAAAAGAGGGTGTTATGCAAAGCGTCTCCAGAGGAGATTAAAGGGTGAATTCCTTAAACCGGCTTTTCTTATCTGTTATCATGGTTGTCAGCCTGTCATCCTGTTCAACCCGCATAATTATTGTTAATGAAATATCAAATATTTCTGAAATTGGCGCAGTTGTCTTCGAACAGGATGATGATCTTGAAATGGTGGAAAAAGGCATTCCCGGGAATATTAAATTTCTTGAGGTTATTCTTGAAAACAACCCGGATAATTATAAGATTCTTGTTCTTTTATCGAGACTTTATGCAGCCTACTCGTTCGGATTTTTTGAGGGTAAACTTGAATCTTCTATTATTGGGAAAAGCGACTCTGTTTTATCCGGACATAACCTCATAAAAGAAAGTGTAAACAGGTATTATTTAAAGGGGGCTGATTATGCTCTAAGAGCAATAGAATCCCGTCATCCCGGGGCAGACAAAAAATTAAAGATTCCTGAATCGGCCGACAGCTTATTAAAAACCATGAGCAAAGAAGATGTTCCGGCGCTTTTCTGGTATGGTTTTAATCTTAGCGCGCTTATCAATAATAACCGGGATTCGGTACTTTTACTTTCAAAGGCATACCTTATTGAAAAGATTATGAAACGGATTATAGAACTTGACCCGGAATATTTTTTCGGCGGCCCCCATCTTATCCTGCTGTCATATTATTCATCTTTACCCCCATACTCGGATGATAAACTGGAGCTTTCCCTTTTTCATTACAAGAAATTAAAAGAGCGCAAGGACGGACCGTTCCTTCTTGCCGATTTGTATTTTGCCCGATATTACCTATATAGAAAACAGGAAAAAGAAAAATTTAAAATTATCATGAATGATATTTTAAAGCATCCCGGCAGGAAAAAAGAATGTATTTTTTATAACAAGATTGCCGCCCAGAGAGCAAAAATATATCTTGAAGGGATCGATCATTTTTTTCAATAAAAAGGCCAAAAAAATGAGGATGTATTTTAGTATTCTGATTTCCGTATTTATATCAGCCTTTTTGCTTTTTTCAGGAGCTTCGGTTTATGCCCAAAAAACAGTAATAAAAATTGCCCTTGTTACACCGGAAGGAAGCACCTGGACGAATACTCTGCACAGGATGGTTGATGAAGTAAGAGCAAAAACAAATGGTGATATAGATTTAAAAGTTTATGCCGGTGGTATCAGCGGCGACGAACTCGACGTAATAAGGAAAATCGAGGCAGGACGAATACATGCAGCGGGATTTTCCGGTGTGGGACTCGGAGTTATATTACCGAAAATGCGAATTCTGGAAGCCCCTCTCCTTTATAAAAACTATGAGGAAATTGATTTTGTAAAGGACAGGCTTTACAAAGAATTTGCATACGATTTTGAAAAAAAAGGGTATATTCTTCTCGGATTTGCTGAGGCTGGTTTTGTATACTTTTTCTCTTCGCACGAAATTTCCGAACAGGATGATTTTAAGAAGATCAAAATGTGGGTGTGGAAGGGAGATCCTGTAGCCCAGACCTTTTTTTCCACTTTTGGGATAAAAACATTTCCGCTGCATCTTGCCGATGTAAACACAGGACTTGAAACCGGAATGATAGATTCTTTTTATTCTCCGACTCTTGCTGCGGTTGCTTTCCAGTGGTACACCAAAATAAAAAACATGCTTGATTATCCGATGGTTAATTCAACCGGCGCATTACTTATGAGCAAAAAGACATTTGAACAGTTATCCGAACAAAACCAGTTAATATTAAAAGAAGCCGCAAAAAAATATTGCGCTGAATTAGTTCGCCTGACAAGACGCGATAATGATGAAGCAAGAGCAATACTCAAAGAGTCCGGGGTTAAATTTGTTTTGCCTTCAAAACAGGAAGCGTCATCTTTTGAAGAGAATGCAAAGAAAACATATGAAATAAATATTCCCGAGCTCTATTCAAAAGATTTGCTTAATAAGGTTCAGCAGTTATTAACAGAGTACAGGGAAACACGCAAAACTGCTAAACGGCCATAAATGACAGCTTCGTAAAAAGTCATTTTGCTGTGTTGCGCTTCATCTTTCGTCATTGCAGCGTACTTATATGTACGCTTCATTCCTCAAGATTCGCGCGCCTTGCATAATGAGCTTTTTACGAAGCCGTCTGGAGGGTGGATTGATATAAAAATATGAATTTTATTAAAAAAATAGATAATTTACTGGAAAAGCTTGAAAAATACCTTGTAATATTTTTATTCGCTTCACTTGTTTTTCTTATAACGTTAAACATACTCTCAAGGAATATAATCAATTATTCGTTCGAAGAGATATATGAAGCTGCTCCGGCCGCAGTCCTGTGGCTTTCGTTAGCCGGATCTTCTCTTGCATTAAAAAACAGACGACATATCAAAATGGAGCTTGTGCTCAGGTTTTGCCCCAAGACATACCGGGATTACGCAAACTTTGTCGCATCTCTTTTTGGTATGGCAGTAATGGGTATTCTGTTTTATTCATCCCTCCAATTTGTTGAAAACGAGATTCATATTTTTGGAAGCAAAGGCTTGTTTTCTGTTATATTCCCGCTCTTTTTTGCGATATCTTTTTTCAGATATTTTACTTGGATACTTTACGATTATCCTCAAAAGGGCAGGGCGGCATGAATATGCTGACTCTCATTATTTTGGGAATATTGTTTTTTGCTCTGATCGAAACCCCCCTGTTTACAGTTATTGCGGGATTATCGATAGTCAGTTTCTATTTCATCGACAAAGACCTTTCCTCTATTCAGACAATCGTGATTGAGATGAACAGGCTTGCTTCCATGCCTGTACTTGTTGCTCTGCCTCTTTTTACTTTCACCGGATGTCTGCTTGCTGAAACAGGCGCTCCTAAACGGATCATGAATCTGATGCGGGCATTAACCGGCCGTCTTCCGGGAGGAATAGCCATAGCTGCCCTTGGTTCCTGTGCTTTTTTTACCGCCTTAACCGGTGCAAGCGGTGTAACTATTGTTGCAATAGGCGGTGTTCTATATCCCGTTCTTCGGGCGCAGGAATATGAAGATAATTTTTCATTGGGGTTATTAACCACATCCGGAAGTCTGGGCCTTTTGTTTGCACCCAGCCTCCCCGTTATTCTTTATGGCGTTGTTGCGCAGGTAGACATAGCACGGATTTTCAAAGCTGCGCTTCTGCCCGGAATACTTCTGATTTTAATTCTTTCAATTTATTCGTTTTTTCATGAATATCTTATAAAAAAACCCCAAAGGCATCTTTTATTAAAAAAGGCGAGTTTTGATGATGTCAAAATTGCATTAAAAGAAGGAATCTGGGATTGGCCGGTTATATTGGTAATAATATTAGGAATATATGGCGGTTTTGTAACAATAGCGGAAGTTTCAGCGCTTGTTCTTGTTTATGTGCTTATAGTTGAATGTCTGATATTAAAAGAGGTAGATTTTTTTAAACAACTTCCTGTAATAATAATAGAAAGCACCATGGTATCAGGCGCTATTATTGTTATTCTTGGAGTTGCTCTCGGATTTACAGGCTATCTTGTTGATGAAGAGATCACCGGCCGCCTTCTGTCATTTCTTGTGAATTTAACCGAAAACAAGCTGTTTTTTCTTGCGGGGTTAAATGTTTTTCTCCTTGCTGTAGGCTGCCTGATGGATATATTTTCCGCAATTATAATTATCGTTCCCATCATGGTTCCGGTTGCAATGAAGTATGGTATTGATCCGGTTCATTTGTGCGTTATTTTTCTTTTAAATCTTGAAATTGGTTATTCAACGCCGCCTGTCGGAATAAACCTGTTCATAGCCAGCCTGAAATTCAATAAATCAGTAACACAGCTTTACAGAGCCTCTTTCCCTTATCTTGCTCTTATGATATTTCTTCTTATTATGGTTACATATATCCCGGCATTGAGCCTGTTTCTGGTCAGATAGGGCTGCCGGGAGTCTGACGGAAATGGAAATCATGGAAGGTTATCTACATCAAGGAGCATGGAAATATCACCATTTTCCATGATGCCTATTCCTGAAAAAAGCTTTATCCTTGACAGGAGATCTCCAACCGGTATGACCATAAGAGGCCTGTTGCCGATTATATTATCAGCCAACAGTTTAAGGCTGCTCCCTTCAGAGCCGGAGCTTGCCGGAGGATTAGCATATTTAAGACTCAGAAAATTAAATAACTTTTTTTCCGGATCATCAATTCCAAGATGCTTTCTTATGTCATAATATGATTCCGTATTATCTTCAGCATAGTCGTATGATCTTCCTATTGATTTTACATTAAGAGTCGGCACAGCCAGAGTATGCTTTCCGAGAGTAAATATTATCGCATAAATAACTGAAAGGGAAATGGGTAATTTTATAGTAAATTCAGTTTGTCTGCCCAGTTCCGAAGAAATGGATAATGAACCGCCCATGTAATCAATCGTCTGAGCGACTACACTCATGCCTATGCCTCTTCCTGACAAATCGGTAGTTTCTCTCGCTGAAGAAAAATCAGGGCTTAAAATAGTGTTAAAGATTTCTTCTTCGGTCATATTGTTGATGTCATCGTCTGTCAATGACTGTCTTTCTTTGAGATGTTGTATAATGAGTGACTTGTTTATTCCCCCGCCATCATCTCGTATTTTAAGATACAGATTTTCTTTTTCACTTCTTGCTTCAATTGTAATTCTGCCTTCGGTGGGTTTATGTTTGCTGAGACGTTCTTCCGGTGATTCAATTCCATGGGCTATGCAATTTCGGAATATGTGTATCATGGGCTCTCTGAGACGCTCAAGTATTGTTATATCTGCCTGAATCTCGCTTCCAAGTATTTCAACATAAATATTTTTATTGTGTTCCCTGGCTATATTTCTGATGCTTTTCCGAAATAAATCTGCGAAATCGCCGAAAGACATGAGTCTTAACTGGGTCAGCTGGAAATAGAGAGTTTTCATCAGCGTGGTATAATGATCAACCCAATTTTTTAAACCGGAGGACAATTTGTCTTGTGAAAATAACGGGAACCTTTTTGCCAGGAGCTGAATTTCCTGTGTGAGACCGAGAAGTTCTTCAATATGAGAATACCGTATCTTAACATGATCAATGCTTGCTACTCTCGGCTGGGAAGCAGAAAGTACAAAAGGTGGCTGGTTCTGACTTTTATCCGTAACTTCTTCAGGGGCTTTTTGGAATCCGGATATAATGCTGTTATATAATTTCTGCTCTTCAAGTGATTCAATTCTGCCGCTTTTTGAAACAAGAGAGCGAAGAATATCCGAACCGTCAAAGATCAGCTGAACAGAAGCGGCAGAACACGTGCTTGTGCCTTTTTGAAATTTGAGGCACCAGTCTTCTATTAAATGGCACAGGTCGGAAATCTTATTGTAACTGAGAGCTCTGGCCATTCCTTTTATGGAATGGATTTTACCGTGAATCTCAGTCCAAAGGCTGCAGTTTGATAAATCCTTTTCAACATGTAATAATAAATCATCAAGTTCTTTAAGATACTTGTCTGATTCCTGGGAAAATATTTTTTCATATTTTGTGAGATCCATAGGAAAGCCCTGATAATTTTTTCCAGATATCATCCGGATTTAAAAGCCGTACAACATGGCTTTCGTAATAACAAACTGTTCGATTTTCAGAATCATCTTCCATCCAGATCATACCTATAATATCATCCGGGATTATTGCCATTTTTTTGTTGACCCATTTGAGGATAATAATACGCGGAATTTCAATGTTTTCCTTTTTAGGGTATCCGAGAAAGGATGCAATGTTTATTACATCAAAAAGCTCACCCCTGTAATACAATAATCCTTCGTAACACTCCGGGGTGAGGCATACGGGTGTTACCTTTGAATCATCGATTATTCTGTGGATATATTGTGATTCTATTCCAAGGAACTCATCCCTGGCTTTGAAAACAAAAAATTTCATTGTATATTTTCTTCCGGCAGTTTATCAGCTGAAAGTTTAGATTCTTCGGGAAGCTTGAAATGTTGCTGGGTTTGCATCATCTTTTTAGAAAGTTTATCAAGCAATCTGATAGCGTTTGTAATCCTGATTACCTCAGCTTTCTGATTTTTTGACGCAATGGTTGTTTTTTGTGTAGATTCATAATTCTTGTGGGCAAAACCTGAAAGCTCCTTGAAATTCTCAGTAAAACTTCTCATCTCTTCAGCCTGTCTGGCAGTTACTTCACCCATGCCTTTAATTTCTGCGAAAATTTCTCTTACACCAAGCAGCGTTTCACTGAATGTCTGGACGATGCCATTGATTATTTTCCTTCCCTCATTGATATCAGTCTGATTTTTCGAGAGATATTCTTTTAGCGTCCTGTTGTCTTCAAGAATATTTTCAACCAGCTTCGTTATTGTCTGGGATGATTGTTTTGAGTTTTCAGCCATGTTTCGTATTTCTTCTGCAACTATGGCAAAACCTTTTCCGGATTCTCCGGCCCTTGTTGCTTCGATAGAAGCATTCAAAGAAAGAAGGTCGGTCTTTTGTGCGATGGTTTCCATTACATTTGTTATAACTTTTATTTTTTCAACCTTATCGGGAAGACGGGATACCGCTTGGGCGTAGTCGCTCATTTGTTTGAGCACAAGCTCTAAATGGTTAAGTGTTTCACGGGCGTTAGTTTCACCCCTTTGAGTTCTTTGGATTGCTGCATCAACCTTTGAAATTGTATTGGAGGATTGTCTTACAAGTTCATCCATTACTTTAATGCCTCTTTCCAGTTTTTGAGTTATCTTTTGTACAATTTGAGTTTGTTCAGCAGAACTTGTTGCGATTGATTTCGCTGTTACATCAATTTCATTGCTGCTTCCGAGAAGTTTCTTTGCGAGTCTTGCAAGTATCGAATTTGTCTCATGAATTTTCAGGGAAACACTTTTCATGTCATAAAGAAGCAGCCTTAATTGATTGACCATCAAAGAAAATATTTCTTCAAGGTCTCTGATCTCATCAAGCGATGTTATCTGGATTTCCCGTGTCAGATCTCCGTCACTTATTTCTCTTGCGGCAGTGCTCAGGTTGTTAAGCCGTTCCGAGATTGATTTCGAGAAAATTATTCCGAATATTGTGCCAATTCCCATTGCCAGAGCGATTGAAATCCCCTTGGCAATGATAAAATCTTTTGTTATGTGATTAATCACTCCAACAACAACCAGAACAACCAGCAGCAGAAGCAGAAAGTACAATATCAGCTTGTTTTTTATACTTGTTCTTCCCATTTGTCGTAATCCTCCAATGCCAGTATCCACCCGACTTTATTATCTGCAACAATCAACTGTGACACAATCACCCTGATTTTATTGGAATCTATTGCTGCAATAAATACCGTTTTATCCAGCGCCTTGTTATGCACTACCTCTTTTAATGCATTAATAAGTTTTTGTTTTTCATCATCCGGAAATATTGAGACGATAGAGCGGTTCAAGAGTTCGGGGTACGACTTGTTCAATATTCTTGTAGCTAAAGGATTTACTTCCATAATCCTTATATCAGAGTCAAGGATTATTACCCCGATCCCTATGCATTCAATGATTGATTTTTGAAAATGAAGCGAATCAATCAGGTCAACAGATTCACGCCTCGGGAAAATGGTGCCTGATTCAATGATACTGCTGATAACATTAGGTAAGGCGGAATTACTTTCAATCGCGTTCATAAATTCATTAAACATGACGGCCATTTTTTCTATCGGGCCCTTTGCGATATAATAATCCGCACCTATTTTGTCCAGGGTCCCGAGATGCTCGATTATTATTCCGGATACTGCGACAATCGGAAAACAATTGTCTGCATATTTCATGCGGACAAATTTTATAAGTTCAGGTCCGTCAATCTTCGGCATAACAATATCTGCAAACATTAAATCGATATTCTCGGTTTCTATCTTTGAAATCCCTTCTTTTCCGTCATATGCCTTGATTACCTTATAATCTCTTTTTTCAAGCAGTTCCCCTAAAAACTCCACGAAAAAAAAATCATTATCCACTACTAAAGCAGTTTTTTGCATCTTTTCACCCGGATTATTAGTTTGCTTTTATAAGGCTAATTTATACAAACTCTCTTCACTTCATTTATGTCGGTCAGCCCTTCAAAAATCTTGGCAATTCCATCCTGCTTCAAAGTCATCATTCCATCTTTGTAAGCCTGTTCAAAAAGTTCTTCCGTATTTGCCGCTCTTTTAATTAATCCTTTCGTAACGGGAGTTCCTTCCATGAGTTCGTGTATTCCCATTCGGCCCTTATATCCCGATCCGGAACAGGCTTCACACCCGGCGGTGCGATAGAGAACAAGAGAAGAGGAATATTCAATTCCTGTGGATTTGAATTGTTCCCTGCCATAGAAAGAAACAATATCCTCAAATTCTTCCCTTGAGGGATTGAATGCTTTTTTGCAGTTCGTGCATAATCTTCTTGTAAGTCTCTGAGCAAGAACTCCAAGGAAAGCATCAGAAAAATTGAGCGGATTAAGACCCATATCAAGAAGCCTTGTCACAGTCTCAGGAGCACTGTTTGTATGAAGAGTTGAAAATACAAGGTGTCCGGTAAGGGAAGCCTCGACACCTATAGAAGCTGTTTCCTTGTCACGCATTTCCCCAATCATAATAACATCCGGGTCAAGACGCAGGAAGCCGCGCATAACTCTGGCAAAATCAAGTCCGATTCTTGGCTTAACTTCAACCTGGCGTAACCCGGACTGGGTAATTTCGATCGGATCCTCTGCAGTCCATATTTTTATATCAGGCTTATTTATATGTCCAAGTGCTGAATGAAGAGAAGTTGTTTTACCTGAACCTGTGGGCCCAACTACAAGTATAAGCCCATAAGGCTGAGATATAATTTTCTTCATGATTGTTAAATTTCGTTCATTCAGTCCCATTTCATCCAGTTTCATGGCGCCTGCTTTGGCAAGAATTCTTAATACAGCATCCTCGAATCCGCCTGCAGTCGGCATGGTCGACATTCGCAGTTCGAATGAGGGCACACCTTTACGTTTCATCTTTATTTTGCCGTCCTGCGGAAGCCGCCTTTCAGCTATGTCGAGATTGGCCATTATTTTCAGCCTTGAAAGAATTGCGGGAGCCATAGTGTTGGGGATCTGGAGGTATTCATGGCAGACACCGTCCATTCTGAAACGTATCAAGGTCTTTTTGATTATAGGGGAAGGTTCAATGTGTATGTCGGATACTTTTTTTCTGAGTGCCGTTACAAGGATTTGATCAACCAGTTTAACAATCTGGCTGGACGATTCGTCTACGGCATCCTTTTCAATTTCTGTATCTTCTTCAACCTCGAAAGAAACATCGGGTATGAAACTATCAATATTATCAACCGTGTTTTCAATTGATTCCAAAGATTTATTAGCGGAAAAAAAACGTTCTATGTATTTGACTATGTCTTCCCTGATTCCAACTGAAAAACGCAATTTCTGATTTGCCATCAATGCTTTGATATGGTCAGTTTTCCTGAGGTCTCTGGGGTCATCGACAAGAATCTCCAGAGAGTTTTTTCCCCAGCTTATAGGAACCCACGTATAGTGAAGAAGAAAGGATTTTTTTAATTTGCTGATGAGTTCCACGGGAATCGGTATGTCGGGATCAAACTCTTTGAAAGGACAATTGTAAAACATGGAGAGTGATTTGCCCAGAGCTTCCTTCTTTATCTTAAAACTCTCAATAAGCACCATTTCAACGCTCTTGCCTGTTTTCCTTGAACCCGTAAGTGCCTGTTGAAGCTGATCAGAGTTTATAACCGAAGAATTGAGAAGGTAATCAAACTTCGAATTGTAAGAAAGACTTGAAAGAACGGAATTAAGCACATTTGATATTTCAGTGTTTTCAGGATCGAGGTTCAGGGCGCTTTTATACAGGGAAATCGCAAGCTCTTTGTGTTCTTTTTTATCGAGATGAGATCCTAACCATAGTTTTATCTGTGAAGCATCTCGATTTGACAGTTTGTATTCACTTATGATGTTTTCAGCTTTCTTGATGACATCAGCGTGGGGAGCAATGTTCAGGAGGTTTGAAAGGAGTTCGGTAACAATGCGGACCGGTGTATATCCGTCTTCTGAATAGTCAGCTTTCAGAAGTTTTTCATATTCGGCTGCAGCCTCCCTGATCAGTCCGAGCTCTTTAAGCGCAGCGGCATTATCGATAATATCTTTTATGCTTCCCTGGGTCGACATGGTCTTTTGTATCAAAGATAATGCCGCGTTTGTTAAATTTGGAGAGTGCTTTGTTGTGTTATTCAACGACAGGGTTTTTTTAAGCCGGCTGACCCTTTCCCTGATCTGGGCTATTTCATTCTGATCTGCCATATCATTGCTGTTTGCAAGTATCTGCTCATATATATTCAACGAATCACTGAGCATTCCCATGGAATAATAAGTTTCGGCTTCCTTTATTTTGTTTTTTATGTTGATTCCCTTGGAAGCGATGCTGCCCATACACATTAGCTCCTTCAATTGATTTAAATCGCTTGTCTCCCTATACGTCTTTGAAGGTAATGTCTCCTTTAATATATGAAAACCCTTTCTGGTGCAACCTATAATAATAAACAGGAGGATTCAAGGGTTCCAGGATTCAAGGATTCCAGTGACCGGAAAAGCAAGAGAATGCTTGATCCCTTTCGCCCAACTAACCCCTATGTCCGTGGTGGACACAACGAAGCATGAGAATACAGGAGCCAGAATATCCATGGTATTGTTTTTCTTCTGTATTCTTTATTCTGACTCCTGTGTTCTCATATAAACTCCCATGTCCGGAGCAGGCACAACGAAGTATTATGTGTAAATATCCGAACAGATTGTTCCGACTGCAAAACGTCCGGTTATCCTGTCAATGCTTGCTTTGACTATCTTGTTCTTAATTCCGTCTTCACCGCGCAAAAGAACAGACAGGTAATTTGAAGACGTTCCTTTTAAAAGATCATTTGCAACATCTCTTTTATCTTCTATAAGTACATTGGATATTGTTCCTACGGCTTTTTGATAAAAAAAGCTTTTTTTCAAATTGCCCAGCTTGCGCATTCTGGCACATCGTTCTTTGACAATCTCTGCCGGAATCCTGTCCGGAAAAGAGCTCGCTGGAGTCTTATTGCGCGGCGAGAAGGGAAATACATGCAGATAACTGACAGGCAATTCTTCAATAAGTGAATAAGTGTTTTCAAAAGCTGAATCCGTTTCTCCGGGAAAACCCACAAGAATATCCGCGCCTATCGAGGCATCGGGTATCGATTCATTAATTTTTTTTACAACGGTTTTAAAAAATTCGCGCGTATAGGGCCTTCTCATTTTATTTAATATATCGTCATCTCCGCTCTGAAGGGGTATATGAAAATGGCGGCAGATGCTGTCTGAATCTGCCGCAAGTTTAATAATTTCCGGAGACAGTTCGTTCGGTTCTATGGAGCTTAAACGTATCCGCGCTATGATTTTCAAACCGTTTATTAAGCTAAGAAGTGAAGAAAGGCTTGTTTCCGGGATAAGATCAATGCCGTATCGCCCAAGATGAATGCCGGACAGAACGACTTCATGGTATCCGGCTTCCCTGAGATTTTTTAAGCTTTCAATTACTCTTTCAACCGGCATGCTTCGGCTTCTGCCTCTCGCATACGGCACAATGCAATATGAACAAAAGGCGTCGCAGCCATCCTGTACCTTCAGAAAGGCCCTGGTCCTGCTTCCGGAATGAAAAGCTGGAGCCGGCATGAATCCATTTTCGGAGATACTCCCTTCGCAGACAAATGAACAGGGGGTATTATAATTTATTTCCTTCTTTATTATTTCAAAAATCCTGTGTTTTTCATTTTGCCCGATTATCCGGTGTATTCCTTTAATCTTTAATAATTCATCCGGTTCTGTTTCGGCAGAACAACCTGTTACTATGATTTGAGCGCCCGGGTTCGAGCGTATGGCATGCCGTATAGCCTGCCTTGACTGCATGGAGGCTTTGTGAGTAACTGTGCATGTGTTGATAATACACAGATCAGCACAACTGCCGGTTTGGGCGTGTGTCCATCCTGATAAGGCAAGGCATTGTACAATTGATTCCGATTCACACTGGTTTACCTTGCATCCAAGGGTTGCGGTAGTGAATTTAGGCATTATCTATGAAACCTCCTCCCAGGACTTCATTTTCAAGATAAAAAACCGCACCCTGTCCGGGAGTTACAGCCAATTGTGGGGTATCAAATCTTATTGTTGCGGTATTGTCGGCTTCAGGAAACAGCGTAGATGAAACTTCTTTACTGCGGTACCTGATCCGGGTGTTAACTTTTACCGGAGATAATTGTTTCTCTGTCACCCAATTAATGTTTATCACATGGCACTCACCGGTAAGAAGCTCTTCTTTTGATCCGGCAACAACAGCGTTTTTTCCCGCGTCTATGCCAAGAATATAATAAGGTTCTGACGCAGGGCAGTTAATGCCCCGTCGTTGTCCGATTGTAAAGTTGTGAATCCCCTTGTGGCTTCCTATTATTTCACCGTTTCTGTTCACGATTACTCCTGACCCTGACTTGAAACCTGTTTCACGCCTGAGGAATTCAACATAGCTTCTGTCCGTAACAAAGCATATGTCCTGACTTTCTTTATTTGTCAGGGGATTAAGTCCTTTTTCTTCCGCGAGTTTTATCACCTCTTTTTTGGTTAGTTCAGAAAGAGGAAATATTGCACATGAAAGTTGTTCCTGGCTGAGAAAAGCAAGAAAATATGACTGGTCCTTTTCTTTATCCACCCCTTTAATCAGGTGATATAAACCTGTATTGTCAATTCTATTTCCGGCATAGTGCCCTGTTGCAAGCAATGAAGCGCCCATTTTCCGTGCAAGGCCAAGAACCGTTCCAAACTTAATCAAGGGATTGCACACAAGGCATGGATTTGGAGTTTTTCCGGCCAGGTAGGTTCGAGTAAAATAATCGACTACATTTACCTTAAACTCCCTGCTGCAATCCAAAACCTCAATATTTATGTCAAGTTGCCGGGCAATTTTTGATATCTTTCCGATCGCATGTCCTCTGATTGCAGAAATAGTCTTTTCATTAGAGTCCGGACTATTTACAGACGAAGTGTCAGAAGGAAGGCTTTCATATCCGGTAATAAAGTGTATTCCGAATACATCATGCCCTTTTTCCTTTAAAAGGTATGCGGACATAAGTGAGTCAATCCCACCGCTTATTGCAATGGCAGTTTTTTTCTTCATTCAGAAAAAGAATTGCTTATTGGACGTATTTTCATTGCACGGGGAGGGCAGGCTGGAACGCACAATTCGCAGATGCTGCATCTGCTCTGATCAAAATTAACAATCATTTCAGGCCGTTGAATTGAAAGCGCGCCTGTCGGGCATACGGCTGTACAGGCGCCGCAATGAGTGCATTTGTCATTATCCCGTTTTACTTCCTGGGAGGCTTTTTGAACTACTACCCCCTGGTCTTTGAGATATTGTACGCCATCATTGAAATTTTTTCTTGAGCCTGAAAGCTCAAGGACCATAACCCCTTCTTTACGGGGCAGAACGGTTGCGTTTAATATATTAAAAATCAGATCATAGTTCCTGGCAAGATTGCAGACTATCGGTTTTTGGACTTCGGATTGGGGAAAGCGAAGAATAAGTATTTTTGAATACACAATAAACCCTCCAGAAAAATTCTTTATTTTTTTTATGATTAATATTAATCTGTATTCATATTAAATGTCAACAATGATGGACTGAAATGATGAACTGAAAAAAAAGTATTAAATCCCGTCACTCCCGTGAAAACGGGAGTCCAGAACTATTTGAAAAGACTGGATAGCGCTGGTGCTTCACTTCGTGCCCCGCTTCCGCTGGAATGACGAAAAAGGGATAATCGATGAACCCATTTGCTTATAAACTGGCGGGGTTTGCAATTAAAACCCTTTCCAACCTGTCGAAAGCAAAGATATTTATCCACGGAAAAGAGAATATACCCGATGGCTCTATTATCTTTGTGATAAATCACTTCACCCGAATCGAGACCCTGTTACTCCCATATCATATTCATAACCTGACAAAAAACGTCCCGGTATGGTCTCTTGCTGACTATATTTTTTTTAAAGGCGCTTTTGGCGATTTTCTTGAAAAGGTCGGAGCAGTTTCAACAAAAGATCCGCATCGTGACCGCCTTATAGTAAAAAGCCTTCTTACAGGTGAGGCGTCCTGGATAATTTATCCTGAAGGCCAAATGGTAAAAAACAAGAAGCTTGTTGAAAAAGGCAGGTTCATGATTTCATACGCGGGAGGAAAACACCCGCCACACACAGGGGCAGCCACTCTTGCGTTAAGAACCGAATTTTACAGGCAACGCTTAAGGAAGATGGTTGAGATCATGCCTGATGAAGCGAGGCGTATTGCCGGTCTGTTTAAGATAGCATCAATAGAACCTGTCCTTTCAAAAAGCACATTTATTGTCCCCGTAAACATTACTTATTATCCTGTCAGAGCTTATGAAAACAGCCTGAGCAGGCTGGCAGAAAAACTTGTTAGTGATATACCTGAACGCGTTATGGAAGAGATAATGACCGAAGGCACTATGCTTTTATCCGGGGTAGATATCGACATCAGGTTCGGAGAATCAATTGATATAAGAGAATATACTAATAATTATTTGATAAATAAAGACATTTCAAGTAAAAAACCGATAAATTTTGATGATCCGATACCTTCAAAGCGCCTGATGAAAATTGCTGCTCTGAACATAATGCAAAGATACATGTCTTCTATTTACAGCATGACTACAGTTAATCACGATCATCTTTTTGCCTCACTTCTTATGATGATGCCTTTTAAAAAAATAAATGAAGATGATTTAATAAGGAGGGTTTTTCTCGTTTCAACCTTTGACTTAAAGGATACGGGCTGTTTTTTCCACAGGAGCCTAATGGATGACCAGGTGCACCTTCTTACGGATGACCGTTACGGCAAGTATAAGGACTTCATATCAATTGCCGAAAAAAAGGGGATTGTTACCCGGAAGGATAAGACGATTACGAAAGACACACATAAACTGGCTCTTCCCTTTGATTTTCACCGGGTTCGTATAGAAAATCCTATTGCAGTTATGGCTAACGAAGTGGAACCGTTAACAAGCCTGCAGCGGCGTATCCGTCTTATTTCTTTGCAATCAAGGTTCTGGATAAAACACAGGGTTACAAAGTTCCTGTTAGAAAAAGCCGAGAAAGAATTCATTCAGGATTATGACGCATTTTATATTGAAGGGGAATCCAAAAATAAAGAGATCGGAAGGCCCCTGCTGGTTAAAGGGAAGAAAAAAGAGCTTGGCGTACTGCTGGTTCACGGTTACATGGCTGCCCCGTATGAAGTCAAAGAACTTGCGGAATATCTGGGGAAAAGGGGCATATGGGTTTATGCTCCCCGTGTCAAGGGTCACGGAACCTCTCCTGAAGATCTTGCCGGAAGAAAATATCAGGAATGGATAAAATCGGTTGATGACGGGTATGCTATATTGACGACTATATGTAACTGGGTTGTGGCGGGTGGTTTTTCAAATGGAGCCGGTCTTGCACTCGAACTTGCAACAAGAATAAGCGACTTAAGCGGAATTTTTGCCGTATGTCCTCCTTTGAAACTAAAGGATATTTCTTCAAGGCTTGTACCTGCCATCGATGTGTGGAACCGTTTGATGGACAGGTTCCACCGTGAGGGGGCAAAAAAAGAGTTTGTAGAAAACAATCCTGAAAATCCTCATATAAATTATTCAAGAAACCCTATTTCAGGCATAAGAGAGCTTGAGCGGTTCATGGAATCAATCGAACCCATGATTCTTCTATTAAAGTTCCCGCCCTTGTAATACAGGCTCACGGTGATCCTGTTGTAAACCCGAAGGGTTCAAGAAAAGTATATGAGCTGCTTGGCTCACAAAACAAATCCTATGTGGTTTTCAATATTAACCGCCATGTCATTGTTTCAGGTGAAGGGTCACACATGGTGCACAAAGCTGTTGGTGATTTTGTTGAAGGCCTGCAAAACAACACATTTAAACCCGGAGATTCAGATTGAATTATATAGCCGCGATCATACTTATTACTGTTCTTGCTGATTTTATTCTTCATACCGTTGCGGATTTTTTGAATCTGAAAAACTTGACATCTGAACTTCCTTATGAATTCCGCGATATGTACGATGCGAAAAAATACATCAAGGCACAGGAATACCTCAAAACAAACACTCGTTTCGGATGGATATCTTCCTCCTTTGATATCATTATTCTGCTGATATTCTGGTTCGGTAAGGGTTTTATTTATCTTGATATTTGGGTGAAGTCTCTTGATACGGGCGCTGTTTTCTCCGGACTTATCTATATCGGGACTCTTCTCCTTCTAAAAGCCATAATTTCTCTACCCTTTTCCATATACGATACTTTTGTGATAGAAGAGCGCTTCGATTTCAATAAGACAACAGCAGTCACTTTTATTTCAGATATTTTAAAAGGATTATTTCTTGCAATCCTGATAGGAGGGCCTCTTCTTGCGGCGATACTTTATTTCTTTGAACATGCAGGGGCAGGGGGATGGTTTTACTGCTGGGTTTTATCAACCCTGTTTATTCTTATCCTGCAGTTTGCCGCACCTGTGTGGATTATGCCTCTTTTTAACAAGTTTGAGCCTCTCGAAGAAGGGATATTAAAGGATGCAATAATGGAATATGCCCGGTCAATCGGGTTTCCGCTGAAAAATATTTATGTTATGGACGGATCAAAGCGTTCAGGAAAAGCAAATGCTTTTTTTACGGGTTTCGGGAAGAGCAAAAGAATAGTCCTTTTCGATACGTTGATAGAAAAACAGACTGTTTCCGAACTTATCGCGGTTCTTGCGCATGAAATGGGACATTACCGGAAAAAGCATATTTTGCAGGGAGTTATAATCGGTATCATAAAAACGGGTCTGATGTTTTTTCTTTTATCATTATCCATTTCATATCAGGGACTTTTTGACGCTTTTTACATGCAGGATAAATCTGTCTATGCAGGGCTTGTTTTTTTCGGACTGCTGTACACCCCCCTGGATTTTTTTACCGGCATTTTAACCCAGATGTTTTCAAGAAAAAATGAATATGAAGCGGACAAGTTTGCAGTTGAAACTACCGGGGATTTCCTTTCGTTATCAACCGCATTAAAGAAACTTTCCGTTGAAAACCTGTCGAACCTCGTTCCCCACTCTTTTTATGTTTTTCTCAACTATTCACATCCGCCTCTTCTTAGCAGAATAAGAGCGCTTTCTTTATAAAATGAGGATTCGAGGGTTCAAGGGTTCGGGGATTCGAGTGAAAAATCCACTATACTGATATTTATCATTGCGCCGTTTTTTTATATCATATAGTGGTGTACCGGAAAATTCTATTTTCTCACAAAGGCACTAAGAACACCAAGAAAATATCATTTTAATATTAATAAGTTAACTTTGTGATCTTCGTGGCTTTGCGTGAGATTTTGGCTTTTTACGAAGCCGTCTCAATATTTATGGAGAGATAAATTGAGTAACAAAAATAAAATCAGCCCCGGACTTCTTGACACCCCGCTTCCATTAATAAACGATCTTGAAGGAGAGAGTGTTCCGGAAGGTTTTCCATTTATCGTGGATGCCCATGTTCATCTTTTCCCTGACATGCTTTTTGATTCGGTATGGGAGTGGTTTGAAAAATACGGCTGGCCCATACGTTACAAGCTCAAAACTCCTGATATCATAAAATTTCTTCTTTCAAGGGGAGTAACCCATATCGTTGCCCTTCATTATGCCCACAGGCCGGGTATTGCGGGAAAGCTGAACAGGTACATGGCAGAAGTCTGCCGGTTATGTCCGGCGGTCACCGGGCTTGCCACGGTCTTTCCGGGAGAGGCAGGAGCGGGAGATATTCTAAGCGAGGCATTCGGCCTCGGTCTTTCGGGTGTTAAGCTTCATTCCCATGTTCAATGCTTCGACATGGAGGGCAGGGGAATGCAGGAAGTTTACGAGACATGCGTAAGATACGACAAGCCGCTTATTATGCATGTAGGCAGGGAGCCAAAGAGTCCGGAATATCCGTGCGACCCATATCTTCTTTGCAGTTTCGACAGGCTTGAAAGGGTTATTAAGGCTTATCCGTCGCTTAAAGTCTGCGTTCCGCATCTCGGTGCGGATGAATTCGAGGAATATAAAAGAATGACGGAAGAGAATGACAATCTCTGGCTTGACACCACAATGACTCTTGCCGATTATTTGCCTATGGGGAGCTTTCCTGAACTCAGCACAATGCGTACAGACAGGATCATATTTGGCACTGATTTTCCGAATATCCCTTATGCATGGGACCGGGAAATTAAGAGGTTGCTGAAGATGGACCTTCCATGCGGCTCACTTGAAAAAATTCTCGGGAAAAACGCCGCCGAATTCTACTCAATTTCACCCTGACCCCTTGCCCCTGTTTCTTTGCCCCTAAACCCTGGCCCCTGAACCCTGGCCCCTGAACCCTATACCCTCCTTATTCAGCTTCCTGATTGAAGTTCCTTAATCTTAGATATATCCTGTTCTTTTCCGAGAATGATCAGCACATCGCTGTCTTTAATCAAAAATCCTGCCGGAGGCACCAGAACGAAGTTTTCGGGGACAAGCTCTTTTATTGCAATTACATAAACATTGTACTTTGCCCTCAGGTTGAGCTCTTTTAATGTTTTACCAATAAAGGCCCGTGGCGGATCGACCTGCAGCAGATTGTAGTCTTCCGCAAGCGGGATGAAATCAAGGATGTTGGGGGTTGACAGACTCCGTGCAACCCTCACAGCCATTGCCATTTCAGGCCGGATTATCTCCGTTGCGCCGACTTTTTTCAGAATTTTGGCGTGATCATCATCCGTAGCTTTCGCGAGTATCTTTCTTATCCCCATCTCCTGCAAGTGGAGGCAAATAAGAATGCTGTTGCTGATTTTAGTTCCCGCGCTTATGATAACGCTATCCATGTCTTCAAGGCCAAGGGCATTGAGCCTCTCCTTGTCTGTTGCATCCATTACAACGGCTTCTGTACAGTATGGATCTATTTCCTGGATCTTATTTTTATCCTGGTCAACGGCAACTACCTCATTTCCGGCTTCAAAAAGCGCTTTTGCAACGTGAAAACCGAATTTTCCAAGGCCTATTACGGCAAATCTTTTCATTCTTATCTCCTTACCCTACCATGAGATTCTCTTCGGCGTACTCAATACCTCTTGGCGCTTCGGCTGTGGTTATTACATATGAAAACGTAAGTACGCCGACTCTGCCGATCAGCATGGTTATTATTAAAAGGAATTTTCCAAGGCTGTTCATTGCGGTGGTTGCACCCATCGACAGACCGACCGTTCCGAAAGCCGATACTACTTCAAAAAGGTAAGAAACAAAACGCCCCGCGTTCTGAATTCCCTTATGCCCGAAATGGTCAGACAGGAGAAGCAGGAAAAAAACAACCATAACAAGGGATATCGAAAGCAGAAATATCGATACACTCTTTGAAAGGCTTTCTTTTCCAAGGCTTTTCTTGAAAACATTGACCGTTGTATTACCCCTGATCCGGTTCTTTACAAGTGAAAAAAGGACGAAGAAAGTCGTTGTTTTTATTCCTCCTCCGCATGAGCCCGGGGATGCGCCGATAAACATGAGAAGAATGAGAAGGAAAGCGGCGCCATCGCTCAGTAATGACAGATCGACAGAGTTAAATCCTGCGGTGCGGCTTGAAATTGACTGAAATAGTGAGGCAAGAATGTTTTCAGTAAGGGATAATCCCTTAAGAGAGTTGTTCGGCTCCAGTAAAAGGAAAAGGAGAGTGCCGGATGCAATAAGAATAATAGTGGTTACGAGAACGGATTTTGTCTGAACGGATATCTTTACTCTTTTACCTCTCTTTTTAACAGCATGGCTGTAGATTTCAAAAACAACCGGGAAACCTATTCCGCCGAGCACAATGAGTCCGCAAATCGTGAAATTCAAAAGATAGGAGCCTGTGTAATTCATCATATTGTTTGTAAAAAGGGCAAAACCGGCATTGCAGAAGGCTGAAATGGAATGAAATACAGCCATGTAAACAGCCTTTATTGCAGAGAATTCGTTTTTCCAGTGGAAAAAAAGGAATATAGCCCCGGTTCCTTCAGCAAGAAGGGTGAAAACTAATATCGATTTTATAAGCCGGTATATATCTTTCCTGGGGGTATGGGCGAACGTCTCCTGCATTGCCATTCTATGCTTAAATGATATGACTTTTCCCAGGAACTGGAACAATACGACCGAAACGGTCATTATGCCGAGACCGCCTAACTGGATAAGAACGAGTATAACTATCTGCCCGAAAAACGTAAAATAAGCGCCTGTATCAAAAAGAGCAAGACCTGTAACACAGACGGCAGAGGTTGAAGTGAAGAGGGCATCGATAAAGGCGATATCCCCCGAAATTGTTGAAAAAGGGAGCATGAGCAGGAATGCACCGGCCAGCATTGCGGTCATGAAACTGATCAGAAGAAAAAAAGCCGGGCTCATTCTTCTGAACCTGTTTAAAAAAGGACGCATTATTATATTGTTCATAGAGGATATAAACGCTGTAAAGAGACCCTTAGCATAACGTCCTGTTAAAAGCCAGACCGGGAGATAGGCTCATACGAGCCGCCGGAATCAAGTTTAAAGTTGACACAAAAGCATGCCTCTGCCCCATGACTGTTTCAATGATATTACCGGCCTGTTTCTATAGTTGATTATGCTCATATTTTCCGTACTTACTCCGGGAGCGCTTTGTTTGTCAATTTCATTCCATTCCTCAAGCAATTTCCTGAAGTCTTAAAATATTGGCATGTTACGGTACTTGAGACCGGAGTCCAATTCACGTTCGACCATTTCAGGGAAGTTACCTCCGCTCCCGGACGTGAACGATCCAGCGCCCGTCTTCTAACTGGTGTACCGAAATGCTTGTCCCCTAATTGGTGTCCATCCGGAAACCAATTTTGGACACATGTGAGTTTCCAATTCGGAAATAGGCAATTTTGGGCAAGCTCAAGGAAATCAAGGGATTGCGCGGAGACATACACATAGTATGTCGCACAAGAAATCCCGCAGATTGACACAGAGATCGCACAAAAGAGCCATTTCCGGATGGAAACTAATTGGGATCAGGTAAAAATTATTCTTGATTTCCGCAGCAAACAATATCATAAAAGGTGTAAAATTCAATAGTGTTTTCCGTTTATTACAAACGACTGGAGAATAGAATGCATTATCGGCTGTTTTCTTTAATCGTTTCTGCTTTCTCTCCCTTTCTCTCTCAGCATAGGACCTTAAGGTCATCGCAGAGGTTTTTATGCTGATTCGCATAATACGCCTTGATAAATTATTCCAAAAGACGCAACATTCTAATTTTTATAGATATATCGCTGAAATAATTGCCGCAGCGGCCTCGGTTTATACGGACTGAAAACTGAAAATCAGCATCTTATGCGGATTAATCTAAACATTGTAGCTGGAAAAATCTTTTCAGGAGAACGATATGCAGCGAAACATTACCGTTAATTTAGGGAATCTGGTTCTTTCACTTTCCGATGCCATGGATTTGGCCAGCCCTTCATTGATACAGCATCAACAAAGAACAGCCTTTGTTGTGTGGGAAATGGGGAAAGCCGCAAGACTTTCAAACGAGAGACTGGAAAAAATTTTTATAGCAGCGCTGCTTCATGATATCGGCGCCTTTTCATTGGAAGAAAAAATCTTTCTTCGGAATTCTGAAGTCGATAATGTCGAAGAACATTGCATTCGTGGCGAACTTTTGCTCAATAATATACCTTGGCTAAAGGACTCGGCAAAAATCATCAGATTTCACCACAAAGGGTGGAAGCACTGGGGAGAGTCAATTGAAATTCCAGTTGTTTTTGAGTCGCAGTTGTTATTTCTTGCGGATTATCTCGAACGCGCAATAAAACGTGATCAATACATTCTTCATCAATATGAAGATATTATCTCAAAAATAAAATCTTTGTCCGGATCTTCATTGCATCCTCAAGTTGTTGATCTTTTCATCTCGGTATCTCATAGCGAAGAATTTTGGCTGGATCTTGTTTCCCCCCGATTGTATTCTCTTTTGCTTAATGAAGGTCCTTTCAGAAAAATAGAAATAGACTATCCGGATATTTTTATAATAGCCGAGCTTTTTCGAAATATAATTGATTTCCGGTCCCGTTTTACTTCAACTCATTCTTCAGGTGTTGCTGCATCTGCATGCATGTTGGCAAGAATTTTTGGACTTACTGACACAGAAATAGGGCTTATGGAAGTTGCAGGCAATCTGCACGATATAGGGAAGTTGGCAATTCCCAACAGCATTCTGGATAAACCCGGAACCCTTACAAAAGAAGAGATGTCCGTTATGAAATCGCATACTTATTATACTTATTCTTTGATTAATAGTATCGGGGGACTTAAACACATTGCGGAATGGGGTGCGTATCACCATGAAAGACTTGACGGTTCCGGATATCCCTTTCATTGCGTTGCCTCAGAGCTGAGTACCGGAGCACGAATAATGATGGTTGCGGATATGTTTACCGCGCTGGCTGAGGACCGGCCATATAGAAAAGGGATGTCAAAAGAAAATATTATTCAAATTATAAAACAGTTTTCTGATCGCAGCCTTTTGGATACCAGAATAGTTAATCTCCTTTTTGAGAATTACAACGAGATTTTTCCCTATGTAGCTGAAAAACAGGCTGTCGCCAGAGACTTCTACGAAAAGCAATTTTCTTTTATTCATTAACGATCCGGCGCCCGCCTTTTAACTGGTGTACCGGCATGCTCGTTCCTTAATTTGGGATCAGGTGTAAATTTATTCTTGATTTTAGCGGCAACAATATCATAAAGGTGGAAAATTCAATAGTGTTTTCCATGCTTTATTGATAACATGAAAATATACAAAAAACTTTTTGTTTATTTTCAATGTTAGGAGTTTTCTCTCGATGTCGATGAGGTCGTTGATCAAAGGCTGGTTTGGAGAAGTGCAGGGCACTCTCGCCAAGAAGATGTTCTTGGATGGTGACATCTACATTGATGTCAACAACGTCACCATCCCGACATCAAATGGCACGACCCAGATCGACCACGTGATCGTTTCTCGATATGGGGTTTTCGTGGTCGAAACGAAGAACATAGATGGGTGGATATTCGGTGACGAGAAAAGCCCCCAATGGACGCAAAGCCTATTCGGCAAGAAGTACAAGTTCCAGAATCCGCTCCGACAGAACTACCGGCATATCAAGGCTCTATCAGACTTTCTCGGTATTAAGATCGACAGGTTTTTCTCCGTCGTGATGTTCTGGGGTGAGTGCGAGTTCAAAACCCCAATGCCTCCGAACGTGATGGATCGAGGGTACTCCGGATACATCGAGAGCCATATAGCGGTTTTATTCTCCGATCATGAAGTCCAGGAAATTGTTACCGCAATCAAAAGCGGTATGTTGCCAAAGAGTCGGGCTACCCACCGTCAGCATATCGGGTCGCTGAAGGAGCGCCTTTCGAGCAGTATTACTTGCCCTAAGTGCGGTAGCGCACTGGTAGTTCGCACGGCAAAGTCTGGTGCTTACGCAGGATCTCAGTTCTACGGTTGCACAAAATTTCCAACGTGTCGGTATGTCGGGAAGATTGAAACCAACTCCTAACATGTCGTCAAGCGGACGCCGGG
Organism: Desulfobacterales bacterium; assembly: GCA_020052975.1. The sequence goes on from JAGVOC010000100.1 coordinate 32,674, forward strand.
AAGTTCATCGGCTCTTCGGGAAACACAACAGGCGATACCGCTTACGTCGATCTTTATATGGGCTGAAAACCGAAAATCCGCGGCTTATGCGGATCAACCTAAAAATTGTTAAAAAACTGGAGTCATAATGGTAGCCTCACGACTAGTCGCAAAAATTGAATCGGAAGAACCAACGCTTCGTTTGGCAGTTTTAATTGACGCTGACAATGCTCAAGCTGCTGTTATTGAAGGTCTTCTTGCAGAGATCGCACGATTTGGAGAAGCCACTGTGAAGCGCATATATGGCGATTTCACTGCTCCGACGAGTGCCTCATGGAAGAAAGTGTTGCAGCGATACGCTATCAAGCCGGTTCATCAGTTTTCGTACACAACCGGAAAGAACGCCACAGACAGCACGATGATTATAGATGCAATGGACTTGCTATACACCCGAAAATTTGATGGTTTCTGCCTGATCACAAGCGACAGTGACTTCACAGGTCTTGCGATGCGATTGCGTGAGGAGGGACTCACGGTTCTTGGATTTGGTGAAAAGAAAACACCTACGGCGTTCCGCAATGCCTGCCACAAGTTTGTGTTTACTGAAGTCCTTCGTCCAGACACCGAAGCCGCGCCTGTTGGTCTGCCGCCAAAAGTTGAGAGTGAGCAAAAGTCCGCGCCAACTCAGATACCTGCCGAAACAACAGAGCCAAAACTTAAATTCCCTAAAAAATTTGTCCTAACTGCACTTGAGCAGTCAACTGACGACACTGGATGGGCACAACTTGGCACCTTCGGGAGCTACCTTACCAAGCTACAACCCGACTTTGACTCCAGGCTATACGGCTACAAAAAGCTCTCTGATCTCGTCAAAGCAAAGGCAGATCTCTTCGTGACAGAAGAACGGCAAGCATCAGGTTCAAATCAGAAGGTTTTATACCTACGTGCAAAATAGCTTTCTAACCCGGCAGTCAACACGGACGCTGCGCAACGCCGGTTACTTCTACATTATACGGGCCGAAAACTGAAATTCCGCGTCGTCTTATGCGGATCAATCTTAACATTGTTAGCCCATGAAAGGAAATAGCATGGTGAAAGAGAAATTATCAAGGTCGCGTGAGTTAGCCGCTAAGGTCATTTATGCCGCTCTTCAAATTCTGAAGGAGAAAGGTGGTCAGGCACCAGGCCGCGACGTCGTTGCAGAAGTCGAGAAGCGGGTCCCACTTGACGAGTGGGCCAGAGCGACGTATGAAAAATCTGGTTACGTACGCTGGCAGTCCATCCTGCATTTTTTCAGCATTGACTGCATCAAGGCTGGATACCTTGTCAAAAAGAAGGGTGTCTGGTACCTGACTCCAGAAGGTGAAACCGCCCTAAAGCTCGGGGACACGGGTTTGCTCAAAGCGGCAGTTGCTGCATACCGGAAATGGAAGGACGAAAACCGACCTCCAGAGGATGCCGAAGATCAAGATGTAAGTGAAGAGGGCCAGCAGAGTCAGGAAGCTACAATCCATGAGATCGAGCAGTTGGCGATCGAAGGCCTAAATAAGGAGATCGACCAAAAAAACCCCTATGAATTCCAGGAGTTGGTTGCTGCACTCCTTCGCGGGATGGGCTATTACACACCCTTTGTGGCGCCCCAAGGAAAAGATGGTGGCATTGACGTGATTGCGTATCGGGATCCTCTTGGAACCGTATCACCGCGCATTAAAGTTCAGATAAAACATCGTGGTGCGGCAGCTTCCGTTCAGGAGGTGCGTCAACTGATGGGCTTGCTCCAGAAAGATGGGGATGTTGGAATGTTCGTATCATCAGGTGGGTTTACTCCTGACGCAAAGAGTACTGCTCGTGGATCCCACGTCCATGTGGAGCTCATCGACCTAGACCGGTTTATCGCGCTGTGGCAAGAATTCTATCCGAAGCTCACGGATGAAGACAAAGGTCTCCTGGCGCTCGTGCCGATTTACTTCTACGCACCGTCAGGTTAGGGCTAACCATCGGCTGAAGGCGGATTGGTAAATCCGCTGCACTCCTTTGCCAACCGTTTAGTCGTATCGTCATGCGGGCCGAAAACCGAAATTCTGCGTCTTATGCGGATTAATTTAAACTTTATGCTCACTAATAGGGGAGTAAAATATAATGACACCAACAGAAATAGCAGCATATATTGGAGCCGCAGCATGGTTGCCACAGATCGCAACTTGGATTTACAGAAGATTTGTGCAGCCGATAGTTACTATTGTGCCTGATAATTATGCAGAAATTGGTTTTACATCCTACGGACCAATTTTCAATATGAGAATGGCTTTTTCAGCCGAGAATAAAGACCTAATCATAGACGGTTTTGAGTTACACCTTCGACACGAAGCCGGAGATACGTATACTTTGCGATGGGCAGGTCTAAAAGAGACCTTAAGTGAAATCACCGATGCATCAGGAAATCGTCAAGTTATAGAACGAGACCAAACACCCATTGCTTTAAAAATTGGAACTGAATCACTCATTGAAAAGTTTGTTCGTTTCCAGGAGCCACGCTACCATGAAACTGATCGGCCTGTGACTTCAAATTTAATTGCACATTTTAACTTCTTGAAGCGGAGTAACCCAGAAGATTATGTTTCTCAAACACTCTCAAGCAAGGAATTGTTTTCGGTTCTTGAAGCACGTAAAAAAGCCTTTTGGTGGAAAACAGGTCGCTACCAAATTACATTGAAGCTGAGTTCGCCGAAGCAATTTAAGCTTAAACAGTCGCAGTTTGGCTTCATGCTTGCTTCCATTGATATCGATCGTTTGAAAGAAAATCTTAATAATATTGAGATAGAGTTGAAAAATTTAGTTAAATCAAATCTGCCAGATTTTCAAAGAGAAGAAATAAATTGGAGTTGGGCGAATGTTAACGTTCAAAAATCGGACAAAGCATAACAGGAGCTTTAGGGACGTATGCCATTCGATTTAGTTTTTTATCTATTATTAAATTTTTCCTTGAGCTTTTGAATGGAAGCTGTATATGGCGGCCTTAACCAGGATTCGTGAAGCTCTGAAATATCATCTTCATGGTGTTTAAACAAACAATCTATAATTTGTTTCAATATCTTTTCATTAAGACTACCAACTTCATTCCACCCATTTTTTTGAGTAATATCGCATTGGTTAATTTCATAAGGCTTAAACAATAAAATCCATGTATTATCTGGAAAAGAGGTCGTTGCTTTCGGTATAAAGAACATTCCTTCATGACGATGTTTAAAACACCCCACAATTGAGGGCTTATCTTTTTTTTGGTGGTTGTTTTAACAAATAAGCAGGATTCGTTTTGAGAGGGCGTATTTAAAAGAACTAAAAGCTTATTACCGATTTCGCCATCATAAAATTTAAATTTGGGATTATGAAAAATGGCACCTTGAATGGTCATAACTTTCCAAAATTGAGATACATTTCTTCCCGTTCACGAACTCTGTTTAAAGCTTCATCGTATGATATACTTTCAGGATCGCCATCAATTGCTAAAAAGTAGTCAATAGATTGAAATTCCCCTTTTTCTTTTAAGGTTTTAGACCAGGGCGAGTTTAATATATGAGTAGATTCAACTATGTCTTCAGCTTTAACGGTTTTAAATATTTCAACTGCTTTATCCAGTAATTTTTTTTCTCTTTTACTGAAATATCTTAAGTCAAAGTTTTTTTGGGGAACGATCTGTTGAAATTGATCTTTTGTTACAATTTTTACAGCCGCTGCCAAGTCTGGTTGCATATTTTCAGATAATTCATCATATAGCTTTTTCGGCACCGGGCCAAAACCCCATGCTGAATAATTCAAGCCTGTAACAGAATCGCCTGTCTCTCTAAAATGCCAAAAATCTAAATAATACAATAGCTTTAACAGCTTAGTTTTTCCGCAAAATTTTGTATTTTTTGCAAAATAAATAATGGCATTAATGAGCTTTTCTCTTTGATGGGTAATAATCATAAGTTGATAAATATCCTAAATCAATTCCACAAACAATAAAATAATGGGAATAACCCATCCGTATAGCAGATCGGATTAATTGATCTGCTGTGTGTTTTTTTTATTTTTCAGGAGGTTCATAAGGATTAATTTGACGTAAGGTCTTTGCCATGAGAATGGTGATAGCTTGTAAAATTACATAAATCACATTATCTCTCACTTGGTAGTATCGTTTATTCCTCCAAAGGGAGCATTCTCGCGGATACGCTTTAATGATTTTGCCAATTCGACCCGGGCGAGCCGTTGTTTGTGATCCTGGACGCGTCGCTCCAGGGGATGAAAGAGATCTGTTATAGTACCGTATTTCCTATTCCGCTTTTTTACATCATCGCTTAACTATTTGAATTTACTTGGTCGGGACGACTGGATTTGAACCAGCGACCCCAGCGTCCCGAACGCTGTGCTCTACCAGGCTGAGCCACGTCCCGACTTTTCGGATTGCCCTATTTATTCCACAATTATTTTATTGTCAATAAACTTTGATGCAATGCAGTTCCTGGTTCCTGGTTCACGGTTTCTGGTTGATTTAGTTGCGAGCCGCTTGAACCCTTGAACCCTCGAATCCTTGAACCCCTGAACCCTCATTTGAACGGATTCTTCAGCACTATTGTTTCATCTCTTCCGGGTCCGACTGATATAATATCTATTGGTATATCAGTAAGTTTTTGTATCTTTTTTAAATAACTCCTTGTAGTATCTGGAAGGTCTTTCAGGCTCCTGATTCCGGATATATCTTCCTTCCATCCCGGCATCTCTTCATATACCGGCTTACATGCTGCCAGTACCTTAATGCCTGCAGGCACGTCTTGGAGTATTTTGCCGTTATATTCATAACCAGTGCAGATTTTGAGAGTTTCAACGCCGCCTAAAACATCAAGCTTTGTTATGGCAAGGCCTGTAAGACTGTTTAGCCTTGCTGCATTTCTCAGAAGAACCGTGTCAAGCCATCCACATCTTCGTTTTCTTCCAGTAGTTGCTCCAAATTCAGCGCCTTTTTTCTGGATATAGTCGCCTGTTTCATCAAAAAGTTCAGTCGGGAAAGGTCCTTCTCCGACTCTTGTGGTGTATGCCTTGACTATTCCGATTATGCCGGTAATTGCCTTGGGTCCCACTCCTGAACCGCAGCACGCATTTCCGGAAACCGTGTTTGATGATGTAACATAGGGGTAAGTTCCGTGATCTATATCGAGATGTGTTCCCTGTGCGCCTTCGAAAAGCACCTGTTTTCCATCCTTAATTGCGTTATTAATTATTACGGATATGTTTTTTATAAAAGGAGCAAGCCTTTCAGCGTAGGCGCTGTATTCATTTAATATACTCTCTGAATCCATCGCTTCACAAGACAGGTATTTTTCAAGTATGAAATTCTTTTCGTCAAGTACAAAGGAGAGTTTTTCTTTGAGAAGATCGGGATCAATAAATTCGATGAACCTTATCCCCCTCCGGGAGACCTTATCATCGTAACATGGGCCGATTCCGCGTCCGGTTGTTCCGATTTTGCAAGCTCCTTTCCTGTTTTCCATGGATACGTCGATTTTTCTGTGATATGGCATAATTACGTGTGCTTTTTCACATACCATAAGATTATCCGGCCCGACTGAAATCCCCTTGCTTTTAAGATAATCGATTTCTTCAAGCAATACTTGAGGGTCAACAACAACACCGTTTCCGATTATGCATAGTTTCTGTTGTAAAATGCCGGATGGTACGAGGTGGCTTATGAATTTTTCGCCGTTAACGACCATTGTGTGACCGGCATTGTTTCCTCCCTGAAACCGGACTACAATATCGGCAAATTCGGCAAGGAGATCTACGATTTTGCCTTTTCCTTCATCTCCCCATTGGGTTCCAACTATAACTATATTGGCCACGGATTTTGCTCCTTTTTTCAGCCTGATAGTGCTTCGTTAACTCAAAACAAAAACCAACACTAAAAAACGTTCATTCATCTCTTGTTCTTATATTATTTCAGGTTTCTGGTTTCTATTTTTTAAACGCTTGAACCCTTGAACCCCGGAATCCTTGATCCTTTTCATTATTCATAAGAGTATGTTTTTTCGTTTTTCTTTAAAAAAGTGCTGAATAAGGTTTTTGCACTCCTCAAGGCATATGCCGGGTATAATTTCAGTTTTGTGATTCAGTCTTTCATCTTCAGCAAAGTTATAAAGAGAACCGGCTGCCCCCCATTTAGGATCGAATGTTCCAAATACAAGTCTTTTTAATCTTGCATGCACTATGGCGCCCATGCACATAAGGCACGGTTCCATTGTAACATAGAGAGTCGTGTTTAACAGCCTGTAATTTTTTAATTTATTTCCGGCTTCCCGAAGAGCAAGTATTTCTGCATGGGCGGACGGATCACAAAGTGAAACAATACTGTTACAAGCCGCCGCAAGTATCTTGTTATCTTCAGAAACGAGTATAGCACCTATAGGAACTTCGCCATTTTGTCCAGCCTTTTTTGCCTCGTCCAGGGCAAGCTTCATGTATTTCTCGTGCGCCTCCGGTTTCTGGTTCATGGTCACTGGTTCCTGATTTTGAGTTCGTACTTCGGTGTCCGATATTCGTTCCTGCTCCCCGATCCCCAGCTCATTATCCAATATTTTCCGTTGACTTTATTTCAGCTATATCCTATGAACGTGGCAAATTTCAAATCAAATCATTTTGCGCCCGTAGCTCAGCTGGATAGAGTACCGGACTACGAATCCGTTGGCCGCAAGTTCGAATCTTGCCGGGCGCGCCAATTAAATCATCTGCTACATAATTCACTATAAAATGCTCTTTTCGGGGCCGAAAAAGACGATATGGGTGCTAAAAACACCTATTTTTGAGATGTTAAATCCGAATAATCAAGAACTTATTATGGTCCGACCCGTGGCACGTAAAAGTACCATAAAAGCCCCACGGATTTAGATGCCTTGGTCAAGAAAGGGGTAATAAAAGAGAGACCTCAGGATACTTACGACGAAACGTTTTATATCGATGCTGAAGGCGAGAATAGGACAACGAGTGAATATATATATTATTGCCCAGGCAAAAGTGATAATCCGCATCACTTTGTTTCACGCCGTTCCTCCTGCCTGACATCCAACTTCTTTAACTCCTCAATGCTCATATTAAGCTGTTCATTATTTTTCTTCAGCTCCTGAATCGTCCTGTTAAGCTGCTCATTATTTTTCTTCAGTTCCTGAATCGTCCTGAGGATATAAATCCAGTTTTGAGCTTCGGGCGCTCTTTTGTTATCAGGATGGAATTTGAGGAATTCCTCAAATGAGCGGATTGCCTGCGCATAGTCCTGCCGCGGATTATCATGGAACAAATGGACGAGGGCGATCTCATACAGAGCATCAGCGTCGAGAGCCGAGCGGGGTGAAGCCGCCGCAATTATCTTGTAAGCCGCTACAGCCTCGTTGTATCGTTTCTCTTTCACCGAAACAGCGGCCTTCTGAAAATCCTTTGCCGGTCCTCCGTAAGGAACGCTTGTTTTGGCACAGCCCAACAGCCATATTACGATAACAGGCAGAATAACGAACTTCCTCATGCATTACTCCTCTTGTCAACAACTAAACTACTCTTAGGGATCGTTTTGGCATAGTCCTTCAGCTCCGCAGCGATCTCCGAAACCCGAAAGGTGCTGGTGAATTTCCGGTGATCGTTCGTCACGATGGCTATGGAGATGGACATAATGGGAAACCGCATCTCGATGCCCTGTCTTGTCTTCCCGAGGATGTATCCTTGCTGCCGTTCTAAGGGGTCGTAGAACTCGGGTATACGCCGGTCGAACCGGCTTATAATCTCGCCGGCGATCTCGCGCATCTTGTCAGGTATCGTGATAACCACGAAGTCGTCGCCGCCTATATGGCCGATAAAATCATCGGATGTTCCTTTTGCTTTCACCGCGGCCTCAATGATTTTTGCCGTCTCCTTGATGACCTCGCTGCCCTTCGCGTATCCATAGTGGTCATTGAATGTCTTGAAATTGTCAAGGTCAAAAACGCAGAAGGCGATCGTCTGGTTTGATTCGATCCGTTTTTTAAGCACGTTCTCGATGGCGATGCCGCCCGGCAGGCGGGTGAGGGGGCTGGCATCGAGATACATCTCCTCAAGCTCACGAAGCCGCTTCCCCATGGAGAGAAAGGCCTTGGACAGGTTCCCTATCTCATCTTCCGTTCTGATCTTCGGATCGTAGTCGAAGTTCCCCTCGGCAATGCGCTCGGTCGCTTCTTTCAACTTGTAGATGGAGGACGCAATATGATGCGTCACCACCAGTCCCGCCAGCGCACCGACGATGATGCTGAACAGACAGAGGCCGGCAGTCGTCAGGAATGTGGCGCCGCCGATCAAACTGATCTGCTTCATTTTATCATCCTGCGATTTCCCGGCGCTGATGGACAGCGTCTTGAGCGTTTCGATGAGCTTCTCCAGAACGTCTTTCATCTCATGGTTTGAGACAACATATGCAGTTTTCACGTTCTTTGCGCGTATCAGCTCGAGCTCCTGGGAGAAGAGGTCGGAATATTTTTTGTGCAGTCCGTAAATGGTCTTGATGGGGAGTTCCGGCCTGCTGGGGAGTTCTTCGAGAACGGCAAGCCATGTGCGGAAATCATTCCCGCGCTTTTCAAAAAGTCCCCGCATATCTTCGCTTTTGAGGATCAGATACCGCTTCTCATAGGTTTCCTGGGCGAGCAGGGCATCAAGCATCCTGTCCGACGCCTCCTCCACTTTGATATCCACGTTGACGATACTCTGGGTCAGGTTGTTGATCCGCTGAAGATTGACGAGGGCATACACAACGACGATGACCGTGAGCGCCACGAGCGTCATGTATCCCAGAAGCATTTTACTTGCTATATTGAGCCTAGCAAAAAGCCTTGTAGGGACCAAAATGGCCATGATCTTGGGAAGTATGGGAATATTCATCTTAAATAAGCGGAAACACGCATATAAAAATTAACAAACAAATATAGCATTGTCAATTCGATGTTACCGGACATCGGCATCAAAAGCCTTTAGGAATAGTCTTGGTTTTCAGCCCAAACTAAAGATTTACACTAATCGCCGTTCCCCATTACTGGTGAACCACCGGACCGGGCTTGAGGGTTCACCACAGAGGCCATTACTAAAGGCGGCAGGATTCCGGTCTGATCAAAAGCACGGGAACGGGAGACGAATTGAGAACCCCTGAAGCCACACTCCCCAATATCAGTTTTTTCAGTCCGGTATAACCGTGTGTCCCCATGACAATCAGCTCCATGCCATTTTTCTCGGCATACTCCGTGATTTTAATGGCAGGACTGTTCGCCTCCAAGGACTCTGTTTTTACCTTGATGCCTTCGGAATTAAGCTGGGATTCGATTTTGGCAAGATACTTCCCCGCTGAGGCAAAGAGCGCTTCCCTCATCGCGTTGATATCGAAATTCTTCCCGTACAATTCGACGTAGCTGGTATCCACCTTGACGACATTGAACAGCGTGACCTCCCCTGCGGAACCCTCTTTGACCAAGGCCCTGACATGGTCAAGCACGCACCCGGCCAATTCTGAACCGTCAAGCGGGACTAAAACCTTCTTATACATTTGAATTTCCTCCTTTCTGGATGTTGCTGATTGAATCGAAACAGCGAGCGCAATCCTCCTCCAAACCAGTCCTTCCCATGCTTTTGACTTTTTTTTGGCAAATGGATGAGAGAAAAACATTGAAGATTACCATTTGTACAGGTGAAATTTAATCCTCCCGCGTTCACACTGATCGATCAAGTTCTTTCCTTACGGCCAGTCCCAGCTTCTCTATGATATAGGGTTTTTTCACATAGGTGCCTGCACCAAGCGTCTGGGTGGCTTTCACCCGATCCGACTCCGAAAAGCCGCTCACTATAATCGCCTTCTGTTGCGGACGGATCTCAAGTACGCGCCTGTAGGTGTCCAGTCCGCCAATGCCGGGATCCATAATCATATCCAGAACCATAAGATCCACCTTATGCGCCTTTAAGTATGCCACTGCCTCTTCACCGCTGGGAACGCTTGTTACGCTGTAATTCAATTTCCTGAGCATCTCTTCTGCCAGA
>JAGVOC010000183.1 GCA_020052975.1 Desulfobacterales bacterium
CCAGATGATGGTATTGCCGCTGAACCGCTGAAGCGCATATTTGAGCACAATGGCCAATATCCCCCAGAGGACGGCCGTTATGCTGATCATTATTATTCCTTTGGTATGGTTCGACATTAAGACCTTAAAACCTCAAATCCGTTTTCATAGGCAAAGTAAAAAGCTCATTATGCAAGGCGCGCGAATCTTGAGGAATGAAGCGTACATTATAAGTACGCTGCAATGACGAAAGAAGAAGCGCAACACAGCAGAATGGCTTTTTACGAAGCCGGTTATAAATAAAAAAAAGGGTCAGGACAACTTTCCTGAACCCTTGATATTATATGGCGGGGACGACGAGACTTGAACTCGCGACTTCCGGCGTGACAGGGCGAACCGGAGCGTATTATGCCTGATTTTTCAGTTATTTACATCCGTCAAAAGCCGTCTGGGGCAATTAAAAGCCGTCTAAAAAGCCGTCTAAAATTTTATTAATCCCACCAAATTTATCCGAACACTCTCATAATTGATACCTGTCAGAACTTGCGCTAAACAGGCACCTTTTATTTTTCTATTATATTCTACTCTGAAAGGCAATAAAAAAGCACTAAAAACCGCTGATAGTATAATAATAACAATAATAACAGAATATTATAATACCAGTATCCCGTTATCCCTATTCTATAAATTATCGGTCTTCCTGGTATCCTTCACCTACCTTGTTTTTTATCAATCTTGGGCGACCCAGTGCTTTTAAAGAAAATGACGATTTACAATGGCAGGGAAAGACGGTATACTGGTTCATAACATGTTAACGAAACTAAATTTATAATTATTAGTTTTTATGAACCTTTTCGGATTGACTATGACTGCTCGTGACTTGTTGCTTCTCGGCATTGCTGGAGCATTGACCGGCTTTCTTATCAAGCACTGGCTTACCAATACCCGCGACAAAATTGCCCGCCGTGCCACCGCCTCGGCTAAATTCAATTCCGAAGTTCTTAATATATTGTCTGGCCTCTACCCTCTTGCTTCTGATTGGCCTAAAAATATTTATGAAATTGATACTATTTTGCGTTCCGCATTCCCAAAAATGCAGATTGCTGTTGAGGATTTTAAATATTCCCTCCCGTGGCATAAAAAACCCTTTTTCAATCACACTTGGTCCCGTTTTCGAAATGCATATGGAAGAGATCAAGACATACAATGTTACCATAACTATATGCCCGGCATAAGCACATCTATTGTCAATGGAAAAGAAGCTACGATAGATACCACCAAAACATACAAAGAAACGTTTAAACATAATGTTGCTGCCTTATTAAAATTTGCGAATAAAATATGACCTCTTAATAAAGGCGATGCGGGACACATTAATCCCGAAAAGACAAACGGAAAATTGAAAGGGACAATAATGATTAATATCCTATCCGTTTCGAAGTTGATCGTCGCTGTATTTTTCCTTACAATCCTACCCGCACAGGTTCATGCTCTTACGCCCGACCAGGTTTTTGACAAGGTAAAGGATGCCATTGTTGTGGTGAAGGCCTTTGACAGCAAAGGCAAGCTGGAGGGCCAGGGGAGCGGGGTACTTATTTCCGCCGGCAAGATTGCCACTAACTACCATGTTGTGAAAGGGGGCGCTTCCTACAAGGTGTGCCGGGGAAAACAGATTGTTGACGCAACTCTATATGCGGAAGACCAGGACAAAGACATCTGCATCCTCAATGCCAAGGGTATTACAGGGAAACCTGCGCAACTCGGCAAAGCGACAAGCCTGAAGGTTGGGGTCCCGGTTTATGCTGTGGGAGCGCCGCAGGGTCTGGAACTTTCCATTTCCGACGGCATTGTCGCACAGCTCCGGGGTGGACCGCCACCATTTATTCAGACCACGGCGGCCATCTCCCAGGGTTCGAGTGGCGGAGGTCTATTCGATGGGGAAGGCCGTCTGGTAGGTCTGACGACCCTTTACCTGAAAGACGGGCAGAGCCTGAACTTCGCCATGCCTGTGGAGTGGATAGACGAGATTAAGCCGGGTCGCAAACCGATCGCCGAGGGTCGCAGCCAAACCGAATGGTGGAAAGGCGCTATTGCCCTTGAAAAGTTGAAAGACTGGCAGGGAATGATTGATTGGTGCCAGAAGTGGACGAAAAGCGAACCGGAAAATGCCGAAGCCTGGAACAACCTCGGGCGTGCTTACGGCGAACTCAATCGCTATGACGACGCTATCGAAGCCTACCGGCAGATCTTGCGCATTGATCCAGAGCATGCCTACGTCAGGAACATCATCGGGGCCATGTACGTCTTTTCCGGAAATCCATCAGCAGCCGTCGTGGCCTTTCGTCAGGCCCTGCGCTTCAATCCAGAGGATGACAAAGCCTGGGGCAACCTCGGAACCACTTACGGCAACCTCAACCGCTATGACGACGCCATCGAAGCATTCCGCCAGACCCTGCGCATCAATCCGGAGAATGCATATGCCTGGAGCTACATCGGGGGTGCTTATGGCGAACTCAATCGCTATGACGACGCCATCGAAGCCTACCGGCAAGCCCTGCGCATCGATCCGGAATATGCCGAACCCTGGCTTGGCCTCGGGAACGCTTACACCAAATTAAACCGCTACAATGACGCCATCGAAGCCTACCGGCAGGTCTTGCGCATTGATCCGGAGCATGCCAGGGCTTGGTCTGCCCTTGGTGGAACTTACTTTCTCATCGGTGATCGGTCAGCCGCTATGAACGCCGTCCAGAAACTGCGACGTCTCGATCCGGAACAGGCTGACAAACTTTTCAACCTGATCGTACCGCGCTGATGGAATTAAAGAAGGCGGAAGTGAGGAAAGACATCTTGATGGCGAAAAAAATATGGAGGCGCCTGGGAATTAGGCAGTTAGAATAAAAGTGCGTGTGTCAGGCTCCCAGGACACCGTATTACACTTAAACCACAGAAGGTGTCATAGAGTTCAGTAGTAGTATTATAGTATCATAAATACAGTAGGATAAACAATGCCAGTATCCCGAAAACACCATTCCACTCCATAACCCGATATTCTGTTTTTCAGCATTAAAGAAAACGCATATAAAACACAAGAACCGCACAAATAAAACAGTTAAAAACAGTGTTAAAAGCGCTTGTATCCGATTATCCTATCCTATCTGTTGAAGCCGTTCCTCTTCTCTTTCTCTACAGTTATTCTGCTTATTTAGGAGCTTTAACAGCAATGTGAAGATTTCAGCGCGCCTTGAATATTTCCACGATAAACCAAGCATCTGCGAATTGTGGGTGATATGTTTGCGATGATTATTGTTAAACTTGTGAAGTGTAGGAGAAATAGCGTTCGGAGTATTTATCTCGACCGCCTCATTAGGCCTTGGTGGCGAAAAAGAAGACGACGTCATTTGCTACCTCTGGCCCAGAAGCAATCTTTACCGAAGCTAACGGAATGTCGATAGCCTTTGCGACCTGGGCTCGCTTTGGCTCAATCCAAGGCTCTCCGTTCTTCTTTGTTTGATGTTGGTAGAGAACCATTAACCACTCTTTCGGAAGCGTCTCCCAAATCGCATGAAGTTCGCAGTTCAGAACGTGCTTTGGAGATGCCTTGCCGTTCGGCTCAAGTCCAGTATCGGGGTCGAGGAAAACAATACAACGCTCTTCGCTGAATGAGGCAATAAGGCTTTTAACAGCATCAAGATAAAAACCTCTGTCGCGTTTTTCAAATGCGGTATCGAAAACCGTGATCCGATGGCGTGTTGTAAGCCCGGCGACGTTTCCGATGCGCCGAAAATGCGAAATAACTTCAGGAGGGATCGGATACTGCTCATCGTCGATTATAATTTTACCGAAATCACTTCGATTGTAGTAGGCGATTTGAATTATCCGATCAGCTTTGCACTTCGCCGAGAGGTGCAACAATACCGACCATTTAACCAAGTCTCGGTTGTCGGAATACCATTTGTCGCGCATGTTTGAAGGCCTAACAATTAATATGAGTAATATTTAATATCCAGTTCTACAAAAAAACTGTACTTCGGATTGCCTGTTCTTTACTCCAATATTTATTTAAAATCAATTATTCTATTGATGGCTGTCCCCATCGGCAACTCCAACAACCCTACCGTTCCAAGCCCAGGATAGAACAGGGATGAAAATCAACAGAAGAAGTAATATGACGATTTTATAGAACTTCATTTTATATCGTAGTTAAGTAAGTTCAACCGTTCAAATTTTGTGTTTCCTCCTACTACCATAATTACGACGAAATGAACATCCTATATTTGTTTATACGGCTATGGCATATGACGCTATAGCCTGAATTAGAAAAGCAATTAAATTATTTACATTGAGAGCCCTGCTGATTTTTCGGCGGGGCTCTCTTGTTTTCAACCATCCATAAAATTGAAGGAAGACCCTATGACAAAGGAAAAGAAAGAACTGTATCAGGAAACTGACGCGTTAAAGGAGATACTTGTGGAGGCTTTGACAGGTAAGAAATTTAAGCTCGATTGCGGGCATCACTTCACAGGAAGAACAAATTTGGGAAACGACATAACCATACGCAATGGGAAGCATTTGAAAATCACTTGTAGCCTCTGTGGCTATTAAAAAAAAGAAAGGAGAGAAAGTTATGAAGCCAAAAGTAAAAGAAGCCTTAAACAAGATTATAGAACGTTTTGAAAGCGGGGATATACCAGAGGCAATAGCGTATTCGATATTTCCAACCGCTAACTTGCCGTGTTCAAATTGGAGCCTGACTAATCGCATAATAACATTCATCAACGGCTCTACAGATGCGCGGGGAATACGGCAATGGAACTATGTTAACCGATATGTGAAGAAGGGCACGAAAGCCATCTACATTTTAGTCCCGTTTATCAGAAGTGTCGAGGACGACCTTGGCGAGAACCAGCACCGACTATTGGGATTTGGAGTTGCCCCTGTGTTCAGAGTAGAAGATACGGAAGGCGAGCCGTTGGAATACGAAAACATCCAGGCGCCAACATTTCCACTGATGGATAGAGCCTACGAATGGGGCATATCCATAAAGGCGGTTCCTGGCAATTACAAATATTTCGGCTTCTACGCGCCAGGTAGAAAGGAAATAGCACTGGCTACAAGCCAGGAGTGTGTCTTTTTCCACGAATTAGCACACGCGGGGCATCACATCGTAAAGGGAAATCTCCGAAACGGTCAGGACCCGCTACAAGAGATTGTTGCGGAACTCTCTGCTTCTGCCCTGGCGCTGATGGTCGGAAAATCCATAGAGGACACCACTGGAAACAGTTATCGGTATATTCAAAAATATGCGGAACAACTTAACATGAGCGTTCACACCGCTTGTGTCAAAGTGCTTGCCGATACGGAGAAGGTACTCAACCTGATTATTCACAACAACATTAACGGAGAAGAAAGCCCTTATCAGAAGGTGGCATAGACGCACTGTAATGCTGAATAAGAGCTGTTCTGACTAAATGGATACAATCCATACTGAATAAACAAGGAAAGGCGTTCACGAGCTTCTATGGGCTCTGAACGCCCTATCTATATAGGAAAGGAGAATTTCAATGGACGATTTTGAAGATGATTATGATGGCGGAGATGACTTCACGGACGAGGCACCAGCCGACGAGGAACCCGTAGAGATAGAAATTGAAGCGACTGAATTAAAAGAGTGTGGCGGTCTTGGCTGGGAAGAGATTGCCATTTTTTGTGCTTTGTCAGAACAGATTGCTGATGAAGAGCGCGAAATGAAGAAGGATGAAGATGAGGAAAATATATAATTTACGAAAAAGACCGTTCAGACCGTCCACATCGTCCAACCTCTTGTATTCACAGCATGGAATTCTGGACAGCCTGCTCGGATATGGACGCTCATTTACAGCAAAACGGTATCGAAAAGATAGACACCCTGGGAACTGGCAGATAATGACGGCACGGCTACCTGAAAAGTTTTTTACCTATTCCTTTCACACTCTCATAATTATCAGCGTTTGATAATACTATAGCCAGGCTCCATTTTATAACTGTTGTCAGGCTTAACCATTTTAGAATTACAAAAGTTAATCTCATCTATCAGGGCTTTTTTTTGCCCTTCTTCTTCATCCCACTCTTTTATTGCCTCTTCATCAATTTTATC
>JAGVOC010000327.1 GCA_020052975.1 Desulfobacterales bacterium
AATTTTTGACACTAAAGATCAGGTTAGTTCAAGACTGTCTTTGAGTTGTTATTTGCTGTTGTTTTTGGTATGCAACTATTCCGAACATGAAAAAGTTAGCCTTCTGAAACCATTAAACAGGAAGCATTAAAGTAATGAATAAAGAGCAGCTTCAATTATTAATCGCCGAAGGAGAAGGCTTAAGCCTTGAATTCAAGGAAAGGTATTCTTCAAAAATCGACCGGGACATTGTCGCAATGGCAAACTCAAAAGGGGGATATATCCTTCTGGGTGTTGATGATAACGGTAAAATCACCGGCGAGAAACTTACCAATGCAATGAAAGCTGAAATCCACAGCCTGGCAAGAAACTGTGAACCGCATATCCAGCTCGGCAACATTCTTAAACTCGATCAGGTAGTGATTATCGAGGTTCCAGAAGGGGATGAAAGGCCATATAAAAAGCAAAAAATATTGCTCGTTTTGCCCTTTATGTTAAATCCTACCTGACAACTAATCCGAACGCATCGTACACAGACGCTGGAGCGCATTTTGAAGTATCGCGTGCCCGTATCTCACAGCTGATGAAAATCGCGAACAACGTGCCTGATCCGCTATTCAAAGAACTAATCAATTCTGAAAATCAGTCCTTGCTCAAGAAATATTCCGGCAAACAACTTCTAAAACTTGCATCGCTTAATCACCAAAAGAAACAAGAGGCCCGCGCCCCTTCGTGATCAAGCCAAGCTTATGAGTCTCAAGATCCAATAGAACAATCTGACTGCCCATCTGAAAAACAACCTGATCCTTAGACAGTATCGTCAAATTACGCATATACCATTTAAGAAATGGCGTCTCAAGGGCAATGTAAAACTTCTTGTTTTCCTTTTCATTCTCCGCGCGTAATCCCTCAATTGCCCAAAATCCTGTACGGACTTTCCAATTACGATTCTCCGGCTTACGATAATCAACGACGCCAAAATTTAACCAACTATCCTCCTGATGTTCATCTTCAATAACAGCCCCATCCCATCGAGTCGATTGCACCACATTCACGCTAAAATTATCAAGAATCTTGATCTGATAATCTTTTTTACCTTCTTTGCTATCTTTTAACCAAAGATCCCATTTCTCTCCTTCTGCTTTTTTAGGGAACAACCTTGCAGATTCGCTGTCGGCCTTAACATCAACAACTTTTTCTGATTCTCCTCCCGCGATATGCAAACGTCTAACCGACTTCCCGTTTTCGGAAATAAAATAAACCCAAGGATTGGTTTGAGCAAACGAGAGATTCTTTTCGATCTTAACATTCCACAGTAAAGACGTGCCGCTAGCCAACAAATAAAATGGAATTAATAATGCATAGGAAAGAATCTGCGCATATAGAGAGGCTTTAAAGGATTGTTTCTTTGCGACGCTATCCACTTTTAATATCCAATAACAAAATGGCCATTCGATAAACACAGTTAGAGCAAAAACAACAACAAAAGAAAACAATAAGAATAAATGTAACCAATAAATAGTCAAGAAATTACTCAAAAAACGTCCTGATACCTCAACGATAAAATAACCAACAACCAGGGAAATATAATTAGCCAAGATCATGATCTCAATGCTTCTTCTTTTTCTAACTTTAAATATCTTGGCAATAAGCAAACCCTCTGCAATCCCAATGAATGAATTTCCGATAAATAAATGAAGTATGCCTGCCCACATCAATGGCGTGCCGACATCAGCAAAAGCGGTTTTTGCAGATAAAAAGAAAAACGCTAACAAAAGCAATATCTTGTATCTGACACTTTTCATCTTATTTCCTCCCTTCAGGCTTTGCGTCATTTAAGAATTCGCTAACAGCCTCTTTCAAGCCAACAATGACTTGGGCCATATATTGATAATTCAGAGTGTCTGGTAAATCCGTTTGCTGATGATAATTTTTATTGCGAAGGTATGCCGTATCGGTCACCATGACCGCAGGATATTGCTCCTGCCAGAACGACCAATGATCAGAAAAATTAATCAGGGATAAGAATTTCCTTTTCGTGCCTTGATGTGTCTCAGAAATCGATTTGTATGTCAAGTTTTAACAGGTACTTTATGTTGTGGCGAGTAGGTTGGTGGTTATTGGGAACGAGGTCGATTGAGGCGAAGGAATTGATGCATCCTGAAAAATCCTGAAAATCCGCGTCATTTTCACAGATTTTAACTATATCTGTCCCGTATGCCTTAAATTCACAATTTATTGGACCCAGGCATCCGCAAATGGAAGTTGGGAATAGGAGTCGTCATACGTCAACTCCAGAATTTGTGTGTCAAGATGAGCTTGACCATAGAATAGATGTGGCTCAAGATGATCATTGCCAGAAGAAATCGTGAATATTTCCTGACTCTGCCGGATTGATGATAATAGGAAGTTATTTGTTTAGCCTTGCCAATGCCGAAAGTCTTCCGCAATATTTTGCATTTATATTTTCGCAGGCATCGCCGCCACCTTTCCTGAAGGAGCCGATCGGCTTGCCGTCTTAAGGAACTCTCTTTAATTTTTCCAAAAAGTAAAAAGTTAAAAAACCAGAACTTAAGGTGTACTGGAAAGGCGAAACCCTAAGTCGTTGTCCTTGCCGTCCCGTGTGCCGTAGTTGCGAACAGCTGAACGGCAGTGCCCGGCGCGGTCGAGCCAGCTGCCGCCACGATTAACCAGAAACGAACCCGAAGAATGGCCGGCAGGGTCGGTAACACTGCCGGCTGGATAATTCCCGTACCAGTCCTGACACCACTCCCATACATTCCCGTGCATGTCGTAAAGGCCCCATGCGTTCGGAGAAAAGGATCCTGTTCTGACTGTTGTTTTTCTGAATTCTACTTTTGAACAACCTGAAAGAGGGTAATCTCCATTGTAATTAGCCTGATCGGTTGAAAGGCAATCTCCTGTATTAAAAGGCGTCGCAGTTCCCGCCCTTGCCGCATATTCCCATTCCGCCTCCGTGGGAAATCGATATCTGGTGCCGCCCTCTTTCTGATTCAACCTCCTGATAAATTCCTGTGCATCGTTCCATGAAACCTGCTCAACCGGGCAGTCAGAGCCGCAATTCTTGAAATCAGAAGGGTTGCTTCTCATTACAGCCTGCCACTGTCCCTGCGTCACCTCGGTTGTCTGCATGTAAAACCCTCTGGTCAATGCACCTGGTGCTGTGTTTCATCATTGCCCCTTCCCTGTTCATCTGAAGGTGAGCCCATCATGAATTTGCCGGGCTTAATAAAAACAAATGTCATGCCGATGGAATTGGTGATTTTCTAAGGCAATAAGATTTTCCCGTCTGCCTGCGAAGTGGCATTCTCAATTTTTTCATTCAGCCCTGGTACCTGGTCCGACTGCTGAACATCATTTTGTGAACCTTCAATCTCTTTGATCCTTTCTGCAGCCTTAGCAGCGATTGTCCCAGTCCCATGCTCCTTTATGTAGCGGAACGCCGCTAATGATTGCGGCCCCAGTGCTTCCAGTTCTTGAAACTTTTGCTTTGCTATATAGGTGAATTCCCAAGCGACGATGAATTTTTCAGATGTTCGTGTAAAATGGGTATGCATCATCAGCACCGCAGCACACGCAACCCCAATCAAATGCGATACTCCAATCCAGTATATTGCCCGGGTACCACCGGGAAAATCACCGCGTAATCGTGGGTTGAAAGATTGCACAAAGGCTGCAATTGCAGGCGCAAACAATACGAGCATCACTCCAAATCCGAAAAAAGTACCCGCCAACAACAAAAGGGTTATGACTATGATTATAGAAAGAACCAATACAATGTTCTTCGGATACCACTTCAGGGTTATCCCTGTAACCGAACTGACAACAGCATTTAACACAAACCATGTTGTCGCTATCAGTACCCAGAGATAAATCGGAGGCAGAAAGTAATCGGCGAGAGCTGTGACGCATACCGAACAGGATAATACATCCGTCGCCAAAAACGTAAGATTGACCAAGACCGCAGTGAACAAAGCGCGCCTTTTTCGCATTTATAGTTTCCTTCCCTGTCTCCAAAGTTATCAGAAAGTTCTTAAAAATGTCTGAACTTAAGGTTACTCTATGTTGTGATTTGACACGCTCCGGTTAGTTCAGGATATGGTATTAATTTCCAGTTTATAATAACTGTTAAAGGTTTGCCTCTGTTTTCCTTTTTGCAAAAACAATTTGAATTCATGGAAAAAATCAATATTGTTTATTATAAACGGACAGGTAAGGAGGCAAAAACATCTAATCATAAAAAAAAGTTATTGCTGTTGAAAGATATTCCAGCGTAAATAGTTCATGCGTAACACTGCTGCATCCGTCGGATACTCTACATGAAAATAACCACAGAAAGACGAATCAGTCAGACTTTTTTCTTCATAATCACAGTCTGGTTTATGCGGTAACCACCGCTCTCAGTACTTTGCTTGTGGCCTCCCTCTTGTCAGTTCATTAAACGCACAGATGCTTAACGGCCTGCTTGAGAAGCTCCTCGGACCACGGACACGGTGGCTGATCTTTAACAGATGCATATACGTGACGCAGCTCTGTCAAGGTCAGTGGCTCACCGCACAGGCAGGATGCCGAAAAGAGGACGATTGGATGAGGATATGCACCAGGGATTTTTTCTATGACTTCTGCTGTTGCGCTGAGAAAAGTCATCCCTGCCTTCAGACTAAGCAGCGCAATGGCCATGGTGACGCTACGGCTCTGGCCGCCTGCACAAGAGATCAGAATCTTAGAATTCGATTTCCAATGCTTGTTTAGCCAAGCCTGTGCCTCTTGGAATAGGGCTTCTGGAATTGGGGCACAATCATCAAATGGCAGAGCTTTGACGTCCAGGCATTCCGGCAGCCATGGGTCAAACGCTTTGGCACATTGCAACTGGGCGTTGAACCCGTGCGCCTCAAAACTCACGCGATCCCCGATTCCGAGAAAACCACAAACCGCTAAGTTGTTTCGGATAAAATGCATAGTTTTGTTTTTCGGTCATGCCTAATGTTGCATTTCAGTTGGCGCGTCTTCGCGATCCGCTGAAAAATAAAAATCCAGCACGGTCATTCATTATCATAATCATTGAGAAACCAACATCATTTATTTTTTGTTTGAAATCAAATATTTTCGTCGAGGTTGCCAATTTGTAGAGTAAGGCTTCAATAAAATACTCATATTAAGATATTTCAAGATCGCCAAACCGCCGGTTCAGCTGCGGCGTGAAACGCCAACCGCTTCAACCGACTGTCAGCGAGCATCGTTTTCCGGCATGTTGCATCGTTCATCCGCAAATCGTTCAAGAGCTTCAGCAGCTTCGGCCCGGAGCGATCCAAGGTAAGGATCCGTGGAGTCGAGCGGTGAGCGGTAAGCTTCCGCTACCTCTCGTGCCATTCGCCGGCTCAGACCCCAGTCGATGGCGAGCGAGTCCTCCGAGGTCAGTCGATACACCCAGGCGATCAGGCCGTACTCAGCCAAGGATGAGTCTTTCCGAAGCGGGAAACTGCTCCAGATTATGAGTTCGGCCCTTCCATCATTGTCGAGATCATCGAGCCAGGGCAACGGGGCTTTCTTATACCGTTGCAGTGTCCGCCAGCCCACGGTGCTCGTAACGAGGCATACGCCAAGAGTTGGCTTCAAGTGCTGCCTCCCCGCAACGCCAACCGTGATATTCCAGAAGCGACCGCTGCCGGAAGGGCCGTCAGCGTACACGAACAGATCGAAGGATCCGGAATGGTTCCGAATCCACTTCTTTGCCGGAACATCATCGCACGTGCCCCTGAGGTTTCCGCCCTGCAACCAAGTCAACCCGCGACTTGGGAGGCGCATTTCGAGCTGATCGGGCCTCATCAGGCAAGGCGGCGGAAAGGAGTCGCCCGCCAGCACTGGGCTCACACACAGACACGCAAGGAAAATCACGAACGACATCAAGTGCAAATGCATTGGCCTCCTCGATTCTCCAGTGACTTTTTAGGACTTTTCATATTTATGCAGTTGCCCGCCTTGTGTAAATACTGAACCAAAGTTGGGGTGATTAATGTTCCAGCTCTCATAGCCAGAAGATGTGGCCAGTATTTGCCAAACAAATAGTTTATTAAACTTAATAATGAGATCGCCAGTGCCGGATACTATTTCAACCGAGTCTATTTTGTACTGTCCCATTTCCTTGAGGGCCGCCACACCATCAAAAGGCTTTCCACGACCAAACAGATGCCCGTGATCTTCACTCGTGGAGCAGATATCACCTTTTTCAATTAGACGCCACAAGCACTCAATATTTAGACTTACGCCGCTTTTAAAAGACACGGTCCAACTTTTAGAGCTTTCATCATATTTTGCTGATGAAATTCTGTCTCCTATCAGCCATTTAAATGAAAAGATATCCATAATCAATCATCCCTAACGCCATTAATGCCGTTGTTATAAATTTTCTATATTGTGCCATTCATGTGTACAGCCATTTAAACAATCAGTTTCTCTACGTCGTTTATCTGCAATGCTCAGGATAGCAATCTACAGGATAAATGATTTTTCCCACTCGTTTTCGGGCAAACTTCTAATTATTTTCATGGCATCGTTAAAAGGCTTTTTTGCCAATAACACACAAGGAGTATAGGAAGGTTTTAATCCAGACAATTTTATACCGTCATCAACTTCGTTGCGAGTAGGATGAGCCTGGGACAGAAAATAACTTAAGGATTGAAGAATTTCCTTTTTGCATTTCACGTCAAAAGCATCAAACCAAGCGATTCCATCTCGGAGTTTGACAAATCCTTGTGCTATTTTATTAATCTGTAAATCTGTCTGATTCATCATTTATAACAAGGTTTAGATTGATCCGGATAAGACGCTCGAATATCTTGATAGGTCTGTCGCAATGTGGACCTAAAGAACACATTGCGTGTGGTTTGTCAATGGGTTTTCAATGGTTTATATGAAACGAAGTTCCGTTTACATTCGTCTTTAAATAGCTTATTCCGGTTGATTCCTCTTTCCCGTAACATGATGAAGACTCCGGGCGTCCCAGTTTAGCATGCTTTGCAATGTCGTGTTATTTCCGATAATTGACTTTCTTGTTCGATAGTGTTATGGAAATGCCATATTATTCAGGAAGTTGATGGGGATGCAACAAATTCATCCAAACAGATGAGGCAGCTTTATGCTTTTCAGACGTTTGATTTATTCCTTGTTTCTGATTGCCCTACCGGTTTTAACTGCATTTCCCGGGGCTTTATATTCTCAGGAAAATGAACTTGAAAAAGCCAATACCATTAATCAAAAAGTTGTTCAGCTTTACAAACAAGGCCGCTATACCGAGGCTCTTCCGCTGGCACAGCAGATTCTGGAAATTCAGGAAAAAGGCTTGGGTCCTAATCACCCGAATACCGCAACAAGCCTCATCAATCTTGCCGGACTTTATGAATCTCTTGGCAATTACAGCAAAGCCGAGCCTCTTTATAAACGTGCGCTTGCTATCAGAGAAAAAGCTCTTGGCCCTGAGCATCCCGATACAGCAGGATGCATTAACAACCTTGCTTTACTTTATGAATCTCTTGGCAATTACAGCAAGGCTGAGCCTCTTTATAAACGTGCGCTTGCTATCAGAGAAAAAGCTCTTGGCCCTGAGCATCCCGATACAGCACGAAGCCTTAACAACTTAGCCGGGCTTTATTATTCTCTTGGCAATTACAGCAAAGCCGAGCCTCTTTATAAACGTACACTTGCTATCTGGGAAAAAGTTCTTGGCCCTGAACATCCGGATACGGCAACAAGCCTTAACAACTTAGCCGGGCTTTATTATTCTCTTGGCGATTACAGCAAAGCCGAGCCTCTTTTAAAACGTGCGATTGCTGTCACAGAAAAAGTTCTTGGCCCTGAACATCCGGATACGGCACGAAGCCTTAACAACTTAGCCGGGCTTTATTATTCTCTTGGCGATTACAGGAAGGCTGAGCCTCTTTATAAACGTGCGCTTGCTATCTTTGAAAAAGTTCTTGGCCCTGAGCATCCGCATACAGCAACAAGCCTTAACAGCCTTGCTATGCTTTATGAATCTCTTGGCAATTACAGCAAAGCCGAGCCTCTTTTAAAACGAGCGCTTGCTATCCGGGAGAAAGCTCTTGGCCCTGAGCATCCGGATACAGCACGAAGCCTTAATACCCTATCCGTGCTTTATTATTCTCTTGGCAATTACAGCAAAGCCGAGCCTCTTTATAAACGTGCGCTTGCTATCAACGAAAAAGCTCTTGGCCCTGAGCATCCGGATACAGCAAAAAGCCTTAACAACCTTGCCGGGCTTTATAAATCTCTTGGCAATTACAGCAAAGCCGAGCCTCTTTATAAACGTGCGCTTGCTATCAACGAAAAAGCTCTTGGTCCTGAGCATCCGAATACAGCCGCAAGCCTTAACAACCTTGCCGGGCTTTATGAATCTCTTGGCGATTACAGAAAGGCTGAGCCTCTTTTAAAACGAGCGCTTGCTATCAAAGAAAAAGCTCTTGGTCCTGAGCATCCGAATACGGCAACAAGCCTGAACAGCCTTGCCTGGCTTTATTATTCTCTTGGTGATTACATCAAAGCCGAGCCTCTTTTAAAACGTGCGCTTGCTGTCAACGAAAAAGTTCTTGGCCCTGAGCATCCGGATACAGCAACAGGCCTTAACAACCTTGCCGGGCTTTATGAATCTCTTGGCGATTACAGGAAGGCTGAGCCTCTTAATAAACGTGCGCTTGCTGTCAACGAAAAAGTTCTTGGCCCTGAGCATCCGCGTACAGCAACAAGCCTTAACAGCCTTGCCGGACTTTATGCGGCAAAGGATAACTTCCTCCGTGCTCATGAATTTCATATCAGGGCGCAAAATATCGAAGGCAAGATAATAGACCAGGTCATGGGGTTTACTTCAGAAGAGCAGAAAATTCAGTTTTTATCTACAAGGGAAGGTGCTCTGGAAGCAACAATCAGCCTGGCTGCTTTTCATCTGTCAAGTGATCCTAATATCATTTCCGATGTTCTGGATGTCTGGCTGAAGCGAAAAGGGGTGATTCTGGAGGCTCAGCGCAGATACCAGGATGCATTGGTCTATTCTGATGACCCTGAAGCGGCTCAGGTATTTCAATCTCTTTCCCGTGTACGTTCCCAGTTATCGCGTCTGGTTTTCAGCACACCGCGAAATATAAGCCCTGAAAACTTACGCCGGAAAATTGCCGAACTGGAAAAAGAAAAAGATGATTTGGAAGCAAGACTTTCCCGTTTGAGCCAGGCATTTGCAAAGCAAAAAACAGTAGAGCGAGCGGATGCCCGAACGGTTGCCCGGGCTCTTCCTCAAAACACCGCTTTGCTGGAGTTTGCCAGAATCTCAAAAATTAATTTCAAAGCAAAAGGCAAAGAATCCATGTGGGGGCCGGAGCATTATCTTGCTTTTGTTGTTCATGCAGGTAAGGGCAACAACGAGGTAAGACTGGTAAACCTTGGTGAGGCTGGCATAATTGACGAGGCAATTGCCGGTTTTAAACATTCCATGGCCGGTTCGGAGGAGTCACGAAGAGCAGAGATCAGTGCATATACCCGCAAGCTTTACAGCCTTGTTTTTGAGCCGATCAAAAAAGAACTCGGTCCGGTAAAGGAAGTCTTTATTTCTCCGGACGGCAATTTAAACCTGATTCCCTTTGAAGCGCTGCAGGATTCACAAGGGCGCTACCTGATAGAGGATTACACATTCAATTATCTTGCCGCAGGAAGGGATATCGCGGGCTTCGGCAAAATAAAGGAAAAAGCAGGCAGATGCCTGTTGATGGGAGACCCGGACTTTGACATGAGCGGGGAGGAGAAAGAAAGCGCCCTGACTCGCCTCGGATTGAACAGACAAAATGAAACTCAAATACTTATGGCGAGACGGTCGGGTGAAATGCGCGGGATGCATTTTGAACCACTTCCGGGGACACGCAAAGAGATTGAGGCTATAGCCGGGATCCTTGGTCCGGAAAAAGCCGAAATCTTCGCAGGAAAGCAGGCCCTGTCTGAAGTACTGGTTACAAGGCACTCGCCGCGTATTTTACATATTGCAACTCATGGATTTTTTCTTGCTGACCAGAATATTACCGCTTTTGCTGATTCAAAGGACCGGGGAATTACAAAGGTCAAACCTCTGCCGATCGGTAAATTCGACGATCCCTTAAGGCGTTCCGGTCTTGCTCTGGCAGGCGCCAATCTGAGTCTTCAGACAGAGAATCCTGATGCGAGCGACGGGCTGCTCACTGCTGAAAAGGTGTTGGGGCTGCGCCTTGCCGGAACCGAACTTGTAGTTCTTTCCGCCTGTCAGACCGGCCTTGGTGATGTAAAAGCAGGAGAAGGAGTGTATGGTTTGCGCAGGGCTATTACGCAGGCGGGAGCCAAGGGACTGGTTATGAGCATGTGGTCTGTTCCTGACAGGGAGACACAGGAATTAATGACGGCTTTTTACAGGAATCTGGAATCAGGCAAGTACAGCCGTGTTCAGGCTTTGCGCATGGCGGCATTAGAGCAAATGGAAACGGTACGAAAGCGCTACGGCAACACAGACCCTTTTTACTGGGGAGCATTTGTCTATATGGGTGAGCCCTGAAGTTTCTAATCCGGAAATGGCCCTTTTGAGCGATCTCTGTGTTAATCGGCGGGATTTCTTGTGCGACATACATCACGTATGTCTCCGCGCAATCCCTTAATTTCCTTGAGCTTGCTCAAAACTGCCGATTTCCGGGTTGGAAACTTGTATGTGTACAAATTATGTTTCCGGATGGACACGAACTAACTTCTACGATGGCATCATTCAAATGATACTTATATGATACACTGGAACTTTAAAAGGAGGCAAAGATGAGACTCCGGACAATTTTGTCCATATTTATTATGGCTGTTTTTGGATTTTGTGCTTTTACGGCATCTGCCGGGGACAATCCTGTGCGAGCCAAGATCGGTATTCAGATCAGTTCCGGCGGAGCGGTTGAAAAGGCAAAATCAAGAGACACACTCGGAACAGGTGATTTGCTGCGTATATACGTTCATCCTGAGGCAAATGCCTATGTCTATGTTGTCCATTCAGATCTTGCTGAAGCCACACTCCTGAACATGGTTGAACAGAAGATTAAAAGTTCAACCCTCGTAATGCCATCACTGCTGGATTATTACCAGGTGGACGGCAAAAGCTTGCAGGAAACGTTTACAATCATATGCAGCCCCGTGGCACTTTCTCAGATGGCAGGCATTGTTAAAAACCGGAGTCTTCCTCACGCACAATGGGTGAAGATAGAAAATGGGCTTGTTCAGCAGAGTAAGATCGAGCTTTCCGGTAATACGGAAAAGCCTTTTGCCCTGGCCGGAAACGTGCGCGACGCTGGCAGCGCAGGTAATTCCGATCCTTTTGCAGGCGGACTGCAGATCTTTTCCGGAAAAGGCGTGCTGGTCAAAAAGTATGAATTTGCGGTTAAAAAGAAATAAACACATAAAGCAAATTGCCGGACTGAGCGCGGTACTTCTGGTGATTGTTCTGCTTGCCTGGACACTTGCCTTTAAGGACTGGACTCGATGGGATTATCAGGCTCTAGATTTCTTTTACCGGCAGGCTGTAGAAAAGGGGCTGGGGCCTGAGCTTTCTCCCCGGATCGTTTATCTCACAATTTCCGACCGTACATATAAAAGCTTCGGCAAAAATATTCTGGACCGCCGAGACCTGGCACGGGTCAGCGACACTCTTGCGCAAATTGGCGCTGGTGCCGTGATTTACGATATTATTTTCGCAAGACCGACTAATCCTGAATCTGATGCCGCGTTTGCCCGCTCCTTAAAAAATTATGGCGCTGCGTATCTTCCCGTTGGACTGGCTTTTGCCGACAACCCTCAGAAATTCCGATGGGAGGAAGGCGAAGCATACAAGCTTTTTAAAGAAAGATACCTGCAAAAACCCATCGAAAAAGGAAACGCCCGTCCTTTTTATGCCACCCGCGCACTCATGCAGGAAGACAGCCTCGCGGCATCTGCCTGCAATTCCGGGCATATAAGCGCATATAGCGATCCGGACGGCGTCTTTCGCCACACATTGATGCTTATCAAGGTCGATGATAAATACTTTCCCGCTCTTTCTCTTACCGTATTCCTCGACTATGCCCGCGTTCCTTTTGCGTCGATTATTGTGAAATGGGGAGAACATATTATTATTCCTCCTGTCAGGGGGAGCCTGCTTGAAAAGGAGGTCAGAATCCCCATTGATGAAAGAGGAAGAGCCTTTATCCCCTTTGCACAGGTATGGGAAAAGGGATTCAGCAGTATGGAAGCCCACAAACTGCTGGAACTATATGGCGATGAAAATCTTCGCGGAAATTTAACGGATTTTTTTGAAGGCAACTTTGTTCTGATTACAGATATTGCCGTGGGCGCCTCTGACCTGGGACAAACGCCTCTTGAGAGCGATGCGCCTTTGGCCGGAATACACGCATCGCTTCTGAATGGAATGCTGACAGACACTTTTTATTCCAAATGGACTATCCGGCAGATTACGTTTCTTGTCTGCTTTGCCGGATTTTTACTTTTTCTTGCCGCCCTTCCAAGGTCAACATGGCCTCTTTATTTTACAGGAGCAGCATCACTGATCGGCTTTCCCGCATTAGCCTGGCTTGAGATGACCAGGTTTATACTTTTTCCTGTAATAACAGTCATGTTCAGCGTTTTTTTTATTTTCTTCGGTCTGATCATAGTTTTGAAGACCGTTGCCGTGAGAGAGAGGGCTTTCATTAAAGGCGCTTTTGCCAAATTTCTACCGGCGGAGGTGGTTGACAGGCTGCTCGAAGAGCCCGAACGGCTGAAACTGGGTGGAGAGGAGCAAACGCTTACAATTCTTTTTTCCGATATAGTCAATTTTACCGTTATTGCCGAAAAATCGGATCCTCAAAGCCTCGTCCGTCTGCTTAACGAATATATGACGGAGATGACCGCAATCATTCTGGACTGCGGCGGAATAATAGACAAGTACCAGGGCGATGCGATTATGGCCGAATTCGGCGCGCCTTTGCCGATGCCCGATCATGCGGATCGGGCTGTAACGGCGGGCCTCAGAATGCAGCGCCGCCTGTGTGAGCTCCAACAGGTTTGGAAGAGGCAGGGTCTGCCGGAACTAAGCTGCCGAGTTGGAATCAATACCGGTTCAGTGATTATCGGAAACATGGGATCGCAACAGGTTTTTGATTATACGGTAATCGGCGATGCGGTTAACCTTGCTTCCCGGTTGGAAGGGGCCAACAAGAATTACGGCACCTTTTTGATGATTTCAGAATTTACATTCGCAAGCCTGACTCCAGGCAGGTTTAAAACCCGTTTCCTGGATGACATAAAAGTTAAAGGCAAATCACAGTCTGTAAAGGTATTTGAAGTCAGCGGATGGCAGGATGATGCAGGTGCTGATGCAACTGCATTTTCCCGTGATACGTTCATTCCTGCAAAAACAGGTAAAAGATAAATTTTGTTTTATTTGAACGGAAATTACAATTTATCTTACACAGATTTTGACTTCTCAAAATAAAGTGAAAAGGCAAGAACCTCGGATGATTGCTGGTTTACAGGAATAACAAACATAGTCGATTTCAGAGACAACAGAAAATGACAAGATATGGATTAATTTCGGATATACATTCAAATCTCAATTCATTAGAAAGCGCTATAAAGTTACTTAGTAACAACCGTGTTGATAAAACATTCCATTTAGGAGATGTTGTTTATGGTCATGAATTTCCTGATGAAGTTGTTTCTCTGTTGATACAAAATGGAATCTTTGGAGTTAAAGGAGATCACGATGAATCTGAATTAAAATACTCTGATAAACCTCTTAATGAAAAAACCAGAAAGTATTTGAGTAAATTGGAAAAATCAATCGAATTAGAAGATGGTTCTTTGTTAATCCACGATAATCCGCTAAATGCCGAGTTTGGGAAAGGCTACTGGCATCTTGGAAGTTACATCAGGAATGCAGAAGATGCAAAAAGAGTCTTTGAAGATTCAAATCAAAGAATATTGATTGTGGGTCATACACACATTCCTTGTTTATTATCCGACAAAGGAGAAGAGATATTTTTTCCAGAAGGTGGAAAAATTATTTTAAAAGCAGATTATAGATACATATTGAATCCAGGATCAGTCGGTGCCCCAAGGGATTATAAAAAACCTGGTTTCGGCATATATGATACAGAAGAAAATTCTTTTGAAGTGATTAGATTTTAATCAGCAAACCATTGAACAAGAAAGATTGCCACTACGAGCGATGATGATAAAGAACATAATAATCACCGTGCTGACGCTGATCATTGCAGGCATGATATTGATGTGGTCAAGATCGCACATTATGGAAGATCCGGCTTTTGTCTATAACATTCCAGAGATAGAGTTAGGTAAAAATGAAAGGATAACGTCTGCAGAGATCTGTTTTCAGAATGCCATCATCAAATCAATCCGCAACATCCCTATAGGCTGGAATATCTCCTTGGAACTAGACCCGCCGCCTAATCCAAGAGTGGTTGGATCAATAACAGTAGGGGCTGCAGCCCTGGGGTCTTCTAAAGAACTTCCGGTCTTTGAGATAGGACGCTATTCCAGCGACTTAACGCCCGGACAGGCCAAAGCCACACTTGAGATTGCACAATACACCGGAACCAATGAGAAACCAAGAAAGGTGATAATCGATCTAAAAGAAAGTACGCGGTGATATTGTGGGTTATTGATGGCTCCGATGGAAAAATACATGTTGATTCATTGAGGAGATATTGGCAATGGTTAATCGGCTGCTAAATTTTTGAAGGGATGGTTCTAAGAAAAAATGACCGCACTGACAGACAATACCTCCTGGGAAAGCTTGCGAAGCCAACATACAACTTCTTCCCCTAACACTACGCCCAAGGAAGCTATAATGATTCTGAGGGCATTTAAAAAACAGACCGAGGGTCTCGGCGTCATGGAGATTAAGGAGCGCATTCGTTCCACACCAGAAGTTCAAGACGCGACGATAGCCTTTCTGATCTATGGGTTCACTCCCATTGGAGGGCTTCCACAGGATCAAGAAACCGGTGATTGTCTCGATGTTGCTCTTGATCAAATCCTGCCACACATGGATTTACAGTTTAAAAAGCAGTTCCTCAAGCAGGTAGTGTTCAATATATCCTTCCATGGCTTTCATCAGTTTCTCTCTCTCGTGGCGGTGAACGCCCTGGATTTGACCACCCTTGAGACATCTCTATTGGAGCACGCCCGCTCTGATAATGAGCTGCACCTAAATAACGCCGTTCACTTCGCGTCACTCCTGTCCGCGAAGTTAAGCAATAAAACTCAAGACGAGCTGTGGATGATCATCAAAACCAGGATTAAAAATCCGCGGCTGCATAAAATAGTACGTGAAACCTTGGAGGAAATGCTCGAGGATTAGGGAGAACCGGAAGTCAGTTGAGCTCCCGTGGCCCGCTATGGCGACAAGACCCAGCACAACATCGGCACCATCACCCAGAAGATCATGAATCAGCACAAGGTCTTGACGTTCAAGCCGATTAAGATTAATGCTATACACCAAGACGTGAAAAGCAAATTCTTCTCATTAATCTGTCCGTAAACAGGAGGTTACATGAAAAAAGAGATAACTTTCATAGCATCAATGATTATTCTGGGAATTGCTTTCAGCATATGGGCTGTTGCCATCCATGTAGCTATATTGGCACCAATTGAGTACCTGATTATGACTCAAGCGGAAAAAGCAGACTATGAACTCATGTCACTTCGATTCGACTGGATTGAAAATAATCTCGAAG
Source organism: Desulfobacterales bacterium (assembly GCA_020052975.1). The sequence goes on from JAGVOC010000327.1 coordinate 15,789, forward strand.
TCATTTATGGAATAGTAATCCTTTTTATTGTAACTGCCTGCATCCTGCTTTTAGCAAATTTGAATCCGAACTTCAAAAACAAATACAAGGGAAAAACCGCAAAATTAAAGTTATCTGCTGTCCTGCTTTGCTCCCTGGTGTGTTTTCTATTCCTGTTAATACCTCCAACTAGTTTCTATTCTTCTATGTATTCGGCTCCCCAGCCATTAGATAACACTACCGCCTTCGTGTTCTTTTTCTTCGGCATGGGACTTTTATGGTTTATCGCAGGAGAGACCGGATGGGCGGGCGATTTTTCATCATGGAAGATGGGTGTTCAGGGGAAAAAAGCAAAGCCGTTCTTGAGCTTCATCCTTGGAGGCATTACAGGTATTGCAGCTTTTGGACTTTATTATCTATTTAAATGGTCGTTTTACAAATATAGTTGGCTCGTCTTAGAGGTGCTCGGTGAGTCCAGCGAAGTTTCTTATCCGGTATTCAAACTTCTGGCCTATGAACTTATGTTCACGTCAAGTGTCTCCCTCGGAATACTATCAGGTTTTGCGATCTCTCTCTCCCCAACGTACAAAACAGCGGCTCAGAGGCTCACAAGGCTGATATTCCCTGCTATATTACTCGCGATTCTAATTCCGGTAATCCTGATTACATACAATAACGCGGTAACCAAATATGATCTTGGAAAGAAAAGCCTCGCAGAGGCGGTCGGGGTGCCTGAAAAGGCTTCTTTGAGCAAAGCCATAGTTTTGTTTTTGCCTGACAGGGCGGTTCTTCAGGAATGGCCGATGCAGACAAAAGGAAGTAGTTTCTTTGGGACTTACGCAATAGAACTCTCCTATGAAAACCTTAAAAAAGTTGAAGATTATATAGCAGAACATAAAAATGGCTCTGTGTATAATTATGTCGCTCGTGATGCGCTTATAAGGGGATATTTTGGATTATGGGATGTAAAAAATGCAGTTGAGCAGCTGTTCAAAAATTCCGAAGAGATTAATTTTTTCCGTCTTATACTGATCTCTGAACTCAGATATCTTCCTGTTACTCAGGGTAACCTTAACTGCCTCAAATCTTTTAGTGATGAAGGCAAATGGTATATAGGCAGCAGAGTGATGCTGATGATAGCTGAGGCATTTATGCATTTCGGCCTGGTTGATGAAGCAAAAGCATGGGTCGAAAAGGCAAAGGCAAAAGGAGAAGATGTTTCAAAAATCACGTTTCTCAATGACAGGTCTCTCACTGACGGGAAGATAACGGGTTTGATAAAGGTGAATGGAAAACCTCCTGCAAATACGAAAATCGCGCTTTTAAGGTATACAGAGGGTTTCGCGAAGATAGTGGACGGATCATTTCCCAATCGGTTGATCGATGCAAGGGAGCTTGACAGTTCGGGTAAATTTGCATTCGATAAGCTCGGCAAAGGAAATTATACACTTGCGATAATGACAGACAAGGAGACAATCCCTTATGACCTCCCGAAGGATAAGCTTAATGTAAATACCTATTCCGCAGGCATGAGGCTTGGCGCTGATAATCCGGTAGTAAATCTTGGGGATATAAATATTGTCATCGTGAAATAAAAAGGAATCATGACTGTAAAAAATGAAGGGGGCGAAATAGATTGAATCAAGAAAAAGAAAGAGAGAAAGTGATTTGTCCCAAGTGTAACTCTGATGAGGCATCCCATATTCTCTATGGTTATCCAACACCAGAGGCAAGAAAGGAAGCTAAAGAAGGCAAATATTATTTAGGTGGCTGTGAGCTTGGTGTTTGTTTCTGGCACTGCAGGAATTGTAAACACGAATGGTAGGAATGATAGAGTGGGGGCATGGTCTCACACCGATAACGAATCAGCAATGTGCCTGCTTAAACTTGACATACAATCCGATTAATACGCCACGTCAAGACATGAAAAACAAATTCTTATCATTTCATTCTTTTATTTAAACAGATTCGTTTAATGGATTAAGACGGCACCCAATGGTATCCAGCTCTAAATTGCATATGATCGAGAAAACACTTACTCGCAGGCGCTTCCTTAAATACGCCTTTCGGCTTTCAGCGCTCTCTTTTTTAGGATTCGGATTTGCCGGACGCAACAACCTGACAGTGGAAAAGCACGATCTTGTTTTTTCCAACTTCCCAGAGGCTTTTGATGGGCTGACGATCGTTCAAATTTCAGACCTGCATGCCAGCTTTTGGGTTGGCCGCAACTATCTCAACCATGTTGTTGATCGGATCAATGCCCTCCCCAAGGATCTTTTTGTAATCACTGGAGACATCATCACCGGAGCGGTCAACGATTTTTGGAAACGCTGGCTGCCCAATGCCGGCGGCAATTACATTTCAATGGTCATTGAGGTATTGAGCCGACTGAAGGAAGGTCCCAAACTGGCAGTGCTTGGCAACCATGACCAATGGGACGGCAAGGAAACCGAACAACGGTTGGTTGGTGAACTGGAGAGCATCGGTATTCGCGTCCTGCGAAACCAGTCACAATCATTCACCAAAAACGGGGAAGCGATCCACATCGCCGGGACGGACGACGTCTGGTTTTCCAGTGATATCCACCGCGCGCTCCGCGATGTGCCTCGGGACGACTTCAAAATCGTTCTTTCCCACAGTCCGGACATTCGTACCGACATCAGGCAAGAAGACAAGATTGATCTGTTGCTGTGTGGACACACCCATGGCGGCCAGGTCGCCATTCCCTATCTGTCCCATCACTTTATTCCGATAAGGAATCCCAAACGTTATCTGGCCGGATTGGTCAAAGAACACTATGGATATACCTATGTCAATCGCGGCATCGGCACTCTGGTATTTCCTTTGCGAATCGCTGCTACTCCTGAAATTACATCTATAAAACTTATAAGGTCTTAGAAACGATGGTTACGGAAGAAATTGTCCAAAACGCGCAGAAAGTTTAGCTGCAAGTCTGCGCCAACATCGATACTAACTGGTGTCAGCAATATCCAGCCGTGATGGAGGTGGAATATGACTGAAAGAACAAAGACACCCCGCAAAACATGTATTATGTGGGCCATGGAGTACCTGGCGCTGGGCAGCGAGGACGGCCTCAATCTGGCCGAGGACATGCTTAGAATGGGGAAGTTGTATTTCCCTCTGATTAAGATCATCAGGCAGTGCTGGAACGCCTTGATGGAGGACAAAAAGAATTTAACACTCTCCGAGCAGGTGACTGCTTACCGCGCCGGCGGCATGGGCTACCTCAAGGAGCGGATGGATGAGTTTGGGTTGCAGGTTGTGCCACCCCCAGCGGATCCCTGGACCGAGATGGCCGTGCGACCGAATACGGAGCAAGGGGAGACCCTGCGGTGGGCTGGTGAGAGGCTCCGCGGTACCCTGGCCACAGTCGCCGCGGTACTCGCTCCGAAAACACATGATCCCGAGGTGCTCCAGCAAACCGGGGAGATCGTGGCGGGACTTCTTGATCAAGGGCAGATAAAGGAGATGCCGATGCTCCGATCTGAACTCGAAGCCTTGCCCGTTGCGGAACTCTCCGAGGAGTTGCAGATCGAACTTGGCAACCTGCTGACGGCCCTGGCAGAGAGTCTGAACCGGGGGGATGCCGAGCAGTCCTCCGCTACCCTGCAGCGCACCCGGAGGGCCCTGTCAACGGTGGGTCGTCAAGTGCGCCTGAAGGTCATCGAGGCGTATAAGACCGAGCCGAATCTAAACATGCCCTGACTGCAAGGCTCCATATGTAATAAAAGAGACGGTTGACTATCTCTTTATTTATCCTGGTGCCAAACTGAACTACCTCTGTCAGGTCTGCGGCAAGACGTTTGATTAGTGATGATTATTAAGGACACACTTGGCAGGCTGTTAAAACAAATAACCATCATGGGACTTCTTGAATAAAACACGCTGGAAAATATCCAAGGTGCCCAAAGCCCGGTTGCAGGAACTTTTCAGGAAACATCTATAATTGTTTGGTGATGGATGATTATTGAAAGTGATGATTACAGAGTTAACATCAGCTTGATACAGGGAAGTATGGTCACAAAGAAGATGATAAATAACAGTATGTGCCACACGTTGAGCACGGCAAGCTGTGAGAGAGCCTGTTCCCTGGCTTCATGTTTGCGAACGTGGAACGCAACGGCAAACAGTGAAGCAAGAATGCCAAGGGCGAACACACGGCCAAGCGTAATGTAATGAATGAGCGGCTCCGAGAGTGCCGGCAAGTCGGCTCCGTATTTGGCGAGCTGCCGAATTGTCTCCTGTGGCGGAGCAAAGAGTAACAGAAAGAGAACGGGAACCGCCGCAAGCCATACCAACCCCAGCTTCAGGAGAAGCGTAATGGTATCAATTTTCTTCATCAGTGTCATTTAGCCTTGCCCATGTCATAAGTCGCCCGCAATATTTGACATTTTTATTTTCGCCGGCGTCGCCGCCGCCTTTCCTGCCGAAGGCAATCGGCTTGCCGTCTTTAAAAACTCTCTTTAATCTTTCCAAAAAGTAAATATTTAAGGTGTCATGACAAGGCGAAAACCAAGGCTGCTCCAGCTCCTGTCGCTCGGGGCGATGCCTTCGCGATCCGCTGAACGGCAGTACCCGTCATAGCCGCGTCTGGCTCGGCCTTGCCAACTGCCGCCCCGATACACCCGGAGCGAGCCCAACAAAGGTCCGGCAGGGTCGATAACACTGCCAGATGGATAAGACTTCCAATCGTACCAGTCCTGACACAACTCCTCGACATTCCCGTGCATGTCATAAAGCCCCCACGCGTTCGGAGAAAAGGATCCTGTTCTAACCGTTGTTTGTCTGTATTCTCCTTTTGAACAGCCTGCAAGAGGAGCAAGTCCTTCATAATTAGCCTGATCCGTCGAAAGACAGTTTCCAGTATTAAAAGGCGTCGTCGTTCCAGCCCTTGCCGCATATTCCCATTCCGCCTCAGTGGGAAGTCGATATCTGGTACCGCCCTCTTTCTGATTCAACCGCTGGATAAATTCCTGCACATCGTTCCACGAAATCCGCTCAACTGGGCAGTCATCACCGCATTTCTTGAAATAAGATGGGTTGTTTCCCGCTACAGACTGCCACTGCCCCTGTGTTACCTCGGTTGTTTGCATATAAAAGCCACGGGTCAGGGTCACCTGGTGCTGTGTCTCATCTTTAAATCTTCCAGGTTCATCGGCTGGCGATCCCATCATGAATATTCCGGGCTTGATATAAACAAATGTCATGCCTATGGAATTGGCGATTTGCTGCTCCGGTTCTGCTGGCTTGGGTATGGTCATAGGTACCATAGCGGGCACTAATGCTACAGGCTGCTCAATCTTTTCACCGAGGAGCTTTTTCGCAAGCCTCTTGGTTGAGTCGAGTAGTTCGTCAAGTTCGCACTTGCATTTATCCTCCGCAGAAAGCTCTACCTTCCCGGTCTTAACGTCTATCAACTGGAGCGTAAGATAATAGGTCTTCCCAACAAGACCCACGGAACCGTTTGCTATCTTTCCCACGCCAAGTATCTGCGCCGCCTCTACCTTGCACTCCTGTGCCACGCAGCCCGACATCTGAAATTTCTGCTCTCCGAGTATCTTGTTCATGTTGCCTCGGTCTATGACTTCATACTTGTCGGACTGAGAAAACTCGTGAATGACACTGTCTGCAAGCGGACGGGAAAGGCCCTTGTCTCCAGTTGTAACTTCAAAATCAAAGACGGCTATGTAATTGTCAACTGTCTTTATTTCAGGCTTGTTCTTTTTTTCAGCGGCCAATGTGCCGGATACAGTAAGAATTATGAAGAGTAACATGAAGAGTAACACAAAAAGAGCTTTAATTGCCTTCTTCATTCGCAAAGTCTCCTTTTAAGAATTTTGTCGCCTATTCCTTCAGCACCTTTCCTGTCAGTTCACCTCTGACTATATCTTTTCCTTTGCTGTCGGCGCCTATGAATACCGTCATTGGCAGGCAGTAAACACCGTACTCCTTTCCTTGCACGTAATCTTGCTTCGTAGGCAGAAAGCTTTAAGCAAAGCAATTTTTTTCCGAGAATTTCAAGATATTTCTCTTCTGAATCAACAGCGAGGCCGCCTCCAAAAGGTAAAAAGGTAAAAATCTCAAAATTTAAGGTGTCTTGGAAAGTCGGAACCCTAAGCGGACGTTCCCGACGTCCGGTGTGCTTCTGCTGCGATACGCTGAGCGGCAGGGCCCTGCGTCATCGCGCCAGCCGCCTCCCCGAAACACCCGGAACCCGCGAGTTGAAGATCCAGGAGGGTCGGTAACGCTCACCAATGGATAATCTCCATACCAGTCCTGACACCACTCAAAGACATTACCGTGCATGTCGTAAAGACCCCATGCGTTCGGAGAAAAGGAGCCTGTTCTAACTGTTTTTTTTCTGTATTCTCCGTTTGAACAGCCTGAAAGAGGATAATCTCCATTATAATTAGCCTGATCCGCCGAAAGGCAGTTTCCAGTATTAAAAGGCGTCACGGTTCCCGCCCTTGCCGCATATTCCCATTCCGCCTCTGTGGGAAGGCGGTAGCTGCTGACGCCCTCTTTCTGATTTAACCGCCGGATAAATTCCTGTGCCTCATTCCAGGAAACCAACTCAACCGGGCACTCATTACCGCAATTATTGAAGGCCGAAGGATTGTTTCCCATGACAGTCCGCCACTGCCCCTGCGTCACCTCGGTTGTCTGCATATAAAAGCCACGGGTCAGGGTCACCTGGTGCTGTGTTTCACCATTGTCCCTTCCCGGCTCATTTGAAGGCGACCCCATCATGAATGTGCCGGGTTTGATATAAACAAATGTCATGCCGATGGAATTCTCTACGGTCTTTATTTCGGGTTTTTTCGTTGTTTCGGCGGCCAAAGCGCCGGATACGGTAAGAATCAAAAAGAATAACGCCAAAAAAGCCTTAATTGCCGTCTTCATTTGCAAAGCCTCCTTTTAAAAATATCGTAGGAATTACATCAAAAGATCGGAACAGTTCTTATCCGAATATCATAACTTGTTAAATTGTCAAA
>JAGVOC010000074.1 GCA_020052975.1 Desulfobacterales bacterium
GAGTCTATAATTATGCCGAGTAAAATAAATCAGATAGTCAGAGATCCGCCAAGTTGATAGTCATTACTCGGCATAATTTGGAACTCGGCATAATGGCGGAAAGTATGAGACGAGACACGCTTCGTAAGCTTCGCCTTGAAGACTGCTGCCCTGATGACCTTTTGGACATGGGACTCGTGAATGTGGTATCGCCTCTTTTCATTGGTTCCTTCGACAAGCGTCAGTGTTTTTTGTGGAAAAAACCACTGCCAGATAAGCTCCCTGGCGGCGTTCTTGTATTTCTTTTCGAGCAGATGGTCAAGAAACACCCCTGAGTAGCCAGCCGCCAGATCCCGGGTATGAAGCTCTTTCAACCGTTCAATCTGGGCCAGGAGTTCCGGCATTATGGACTGGGGTAGTGGCACTGTCCGGTCCTTCTGCCCTTTCCCGTCGTGAATGGTCAGGACTCCTGCGTCAAAGTTAAAATTATGCACCCTCAGCTTAATACACTCGAAGAGTCTGAGACCACAACCATATAATGTCTTCACGACGAGGGTATAGGGTGGGTACAAATGCCCGATGACAACAGCCACCTCATCACGAGAGAGCACCACCGGAATATAAGGTCTACGTTTGGCCCGGACAACGTCACTGATCCGGCTGAAGTCTTTCTTGAGAACATGCCGAAAAAAGAACAGCAGTGCATTGAACGCCTGGTTCTGAGAGGAAGCGGAGACCTTGCACGAAACCGCGAGCCAGGTCAGGAACGCCTTGACGTCTTCTGTTCCGAGCAACATCGGGTCTATATCCTTTCTGTAGCTCTGAAATTTCCAGACCCAATGGCCATACGCCTTCAGGGTCTTAGCAGAGTAATGCTTCGTCTTAATAACCGCAGCCATTTCAACGATTGCTTTCTGCCACTGCGTTTTCGCCGCGCTAGTCGCCGAATACTGTTTAAATGTGACCGGCTGCCGCATGTCCTCCGTAGGCACAGATGAAGGCTTTTTTCCATCGTTCGCGGTCGGCTTTGGCTCATTAAATGCCTTCCCCTCTACCCGTGGGAGTGGATTGAGGGGAGGGGGCTGAACAATTGCTGGCACTTCGCCGGCAGACGGGACCTTTGCATTCGCCTTCTCCATATCAAGGTAGAGAGAAACGGCATGACCCGCCTGTTTTTGTTGCTCCTCGGTCTGTTTCTTGTCCCTGAGTTTTTGAAGGAACTGTGAAAGACTTCTCGATGATGTGTCGGGAAGATCGTACTTTGAGCAGTAATCAAGGTAGTAACGCAGCCACTTGAGATAGTATGGATGAGAGCCAGCAGAGACCGAGCGTTTCTTCAGTATATCACTGTACCGCGTCAATATGTCGGACGGTATGTCTTTCATTATGTTGATAACAAGTTAACTCGTTATCAACCAATTTTGCATGGATAACGAGTTAGAAATTATAGTCATTTCCTCGAAAAAATGTCAAATTCTTGCTTTAGAAGAGCGCTTGCCATATGATAACAAGAAACCAGTTAATAATATCGTTATGTTTTAAAACTGAAAGATGAATGAGCTAGACTACAAGTTAAAAAAGGATCTTCTGAAACCGCTCGTTCGTCGGGGTCGCGGACGCTTTAATAGAAAAGCACTTCAGAAGGCTCTTGCCAAATTGGAGGAGCGAGCGCTTGGCGAGCATCTTTTAGATCAAGTGCGCTCATACTTTGATTCAAAAAAATTCATGAATAGGCGATTGTGGCAAGATGCTGACGAGGTAAAGCAAGCTGTTATTGCAGCAAAAGCTCTATATGTAGCACGACGACTATCGACTCAGGAGTATACCTTCTATGCCCTGCTCCCTGTTGAACAATACCATGGCGAACGCATTTATCATGAGCTTATGCCAATAAGCATAAAATTAGAGGAAATAAGAAAGCAGCATGCATTAAAGGAAGATGAGGATTGGCCAATTGGCCAAGGGCCAAAAGAGTACATCAAGCTTAATAAACAGTGGGAGGCTGCTGACGATTCCAAGTTCCTGGACAGACTCCGAGAATTTGGCCTAGATGATCTGGCAGATCTAAAAGTAAATAATTCGACTGACTTTGATCAGCTACGCGAGCGGGGGAGACGTGCTGTGTTTCACCGCGATGATCAAGTGGTTGTAATTACTGACATTGTTATTAGATACGAAAAGGACGCACGACGCGCTGCGTCTGTCGCCGCTTATTCTGCCGCTGTTACAGCTTTAGGTGCTGCAATTGAAGGTCTTCTTATCTTGCGATGCCTGAAGTCTTTGACGAAGGCTAGCCGAGTAGCGGGCAGATTGCCAAGAAGGATTAGGCCAAGCTCTCTCCACGTGAAAGAGCCCATCGCTTGGCATTTTGAGACCCTCATTGAAGTTTGCTATAGAGCCGGATGGTTACCCCAATTTAAGACAGAGACTATACGCTTTGACTCGGCTGGTTTAGCTCACTTGATCAGATTATTGCGTAACCACGTGCATCCTGGCCGCCATTTTCGAGAGAGGCCATGGTCCGAAATTGACGAAAGAGACTTTAGGGACGCAGAGGCAATATATACAATTCTTTTTAATACTCTAAAGAAAACATTAACGGAAAAAGTAAACAAAACATAACAATTGGCTCGACCAGATGGCGATTAAGCGCGATGGTTTTTTGCAAAAGTGATTGCCGCCACTGGTCAGCCAAAGCGTTATCACATTGAAAGGAGACGCAGAAAAATGAAGAAATTGTTTCTCTATGCCCTTTTATCGGGATCAATTGTGGTATTGATGACCTTATTACCCCCACTTCAGGCCCAGTTTCTTTCTGCCGGAAATTTTAGCTCATTACAGCAAGAGAAGCTGAAGGAGATCGCACGGATGATCTGGGATAAAGAACCGGAGGCCCAAATCCTTAAAGTTTGGGAAACCTTTGTGGAAAAAGAAAAAAGAAGCAAACCCGACTTCCAGGATGCTATCAAAATCATTTTCGAGGAAGTAAAAACCATTGCTGATAAAAACGTCCAAATAGCCCAAGAAAAAATCCGTCAGGCACAGATCTTAAAGTTAGAAGTTGACCGCGAAGTGGGAAACATACGTAATCTCCGATTGCAATATGAGAGGTCAAAGAGTTTCAAGCCTGTCAAACGAAAGAAACTTGAATTCAGCAAAGAGAATCCACCAAAAGCGATTATCAAAGAGGCTGGGTATATCTCAAACATAAACGAACTCAGTGAATACGAAGATTATTTGCAATGGGTGGGCAAGGAAGCAAGCCTCCAAGGTACCGCAGGGGTAGCACTCTTGGAATACGCCAAAGAAGCAATTCAGACGGCCACTTCAAACATTTCGGGAATTGGGACTCAAGCGATCCAAATGGGTAAAAGTGTTGAACAAAAAATGAAATCACCGTAGATAACAAATCGTTGGAGCGGAAGTCCGCTTCACTCCGCATTATGTGTAAAACTACTAATTAATAATTTAGCGTCTTGACGCTTTGCCGTCATAATGGTATATTAGAACCATGAAAACAATAGCTAAGAAATCTACAATTTATTTTGACCCTCAGATACATAGGGCACTTCGTCTTAAAGCCGCTGAAACCGATAGTTCCGTCTCTGATATTGTCAATGAAGCGATCCGGATCGTCTTCGCGGAAGATGCGGAAGACATCGCTGCATTTTCAGAAAGAGCACATGAGCCCAACCTGTCTTTTGAGGAAGTGCTCAAAGATCTGAAGAGGCGTGGCAAAATATAACATCCTTATTAAACCGTCCGCAGCTAAAGAAATTGAGAACATTCCACGAAAATATCGCCTACGGATAATTCAAAAGATTCAGGGATTAGCAACCAACCCACGGCCCCAGGGATGTGAAAAGCTTACCGGAGAAAACAGATATAGAATTCGTCACGGAGTTTACAGGATAGTCTATTCAGTTTCCGACAGGGAATTGCATATTATAGTTGTTAAAGTTGGACATAGACGAGATGTATACAAATGAAACCCATAACGAATTACTCAAGCCGACCCGGGATAACGCTGATTTGGGCTGGCAAAGCTTTGTGGCCGGGCGGCTTGCCTTTGCGTTGAAGCTGAGGAAAATATGCCCTGGCAACGACTATTATGTGCATAAAATAGACGGGGTTTTTAAAGTAAGGACACCGCCATTATTCAGGCCTTAATCAGGTTTCTGTTAGACGGTCTCCTTTGATGTCTCGTGGCAAGGATTCTAATTGGTATATGGGAAAACCTGTTGGGGTGACTTACAAGGCCATGAGAACCATTATCATCTGGCGGCCTTCCATCTTTGGCGGTATTTCGACTTTTGCGATATCCTTCAGATCCAGTGACAGCTTGTTCAGCAGGTCCGCCCCCAGTTCCTGACGGTTCAGTTCCCGCCCTCTGAAGCGGATTGTCACTTTGACCTTA
>JAGVOC010000059.1 GCA_020052975.1 Desulfobacterales bacterium
AGGCGCACGAATCTTGAGGAATGAAGCGTACTTATTGGTACGCTGCAATGACGAAAGATGAAGTGCAACACAGCAGAATGACTTTTTACGAAGCCGTCATTTAAAACATTTATGAAGAGGACTCCATGGAAAGCGCTTTCACAACTGCAACAATCTGGCTTGCCCTCGCAGTTTTATCCACAATCCTTGCAAGTCATCTCCGGATTTCGATGGCTCTTGTTGAAATCTGTGTTGGCGTTGTCGCAGCAGCGGTTGTTGCACGCTTCTTCGGCCCTGATGCTCTCGGCTCCAATCTCGAATGGCTGAAATTTATCGCCGCATCCGGCGCAGTCCTCCTGACATTCCTTGCCGGGGCCGAGCTTGAGCCATCCGTCATGCGGACAAAAATAAAAGAGGTAACGGTTGTCGGCCTTTTGGGTTTTTTTGCGCCCTTTCTGGGCTGCGCAGCCCTGGCAAAATACCTGCTTGGCTGGGGCACACAGCAAAGCCTGCTCGCCGGGGTTGCTCTCTCGACAACCTCGATGGCTGTCGTTTATGCCGTTATGCTCGAATCGGGATTCAATAAGACGGAATTCGGGAAAGGAATACTCGGGTCGTGTTTTGTAAATGACCTCGGCACCGTCATAATGCTCGGCCTTCTCTTTGCGCCGTTTAATTATAAGACATTTATTTTCGTAGGAGTCTGCACGGTATCTTTCTTTGCGCTCCCGTTTATCACGTCACGCATTACCGACCTTTACGCGCACAAAACCGCCGCAATAAGAACCAAGTGGATACTTTTTGTGCTTTTCGGGCTCGGAGCTCTTGCTTTGTGGTCCGGGAGCGAAGCGGTTCTCCCCGCTTACATCGTCGGAATGATTCTCGCAGGCTCCGCAACCAGGGATGCATTCTTCATCAGGCGCCTTCGCACCCTTACCATAGGGTTTTTGACACCCTTCTATTTCTTAAGGGCAGGCTCCCTCGTATCCCTGCCCGCCCTTATGTCCGCACCTTTGGTGCTTCTTGTCCTTCTTGCAGGAAAAGTTTTCTCCAAGATCTTCGGCCTATATCCCATAATCGGCATGTTCCGGAAGGACAGGAATGAAAAATGGTATTATACGCTTCTGATGTCGACCGGCCTTACCTTCGGGACTATTTCAGCCCTGTACGGGTACTCGCACGGAATCGTGAGCCGGGAACAATATTCCTTTCTCGTCACGGCAGTTATTGCAAGCGCCGTAATTCCGACGATGATAGCAAACTTCGCCTTCATGCCGAAGCATCTTCTTGGTAAACCGGAAGCAGGCGAAACAATTCCGCAGGCATATCCTGCGCCTGTATGCAGGGAGAACGGGGAAAATGACGGGCTTAATAACGAATAAAGACCCAGGGACTGTACGAATTTGATGGAAACTGTAAAAATCATGGACGAAAAGAGCATTTTTATTCATAAGAGTTGGACAGGCGCAAGGCATGAAACAAGGATCGTGGATAGTTAATCGTGAATCGAACCAGGAACCGGGGACTATCGCGCTTGTCTGCGATATCCAGAGATTTTCCATCCATGACGGTCCGGGGATAAGAACAACTGTTTTTTTCAAGGGATGCGCCATGCGCTGCCTGTGGTGCCAGAATCCTGAAGCCGTCAAGTTTGAAAACGAGCTGGTCTTTTCGGAAGAAAGATGCATTTTGTGCGGGGAGTGCCAAAGTGCCTGCCCGAACGGAGCAATAATAATAAATGACCATCCTCATATTAACCGCGAATCATGCAAAAGTCAGTTTGCCTGCGCCCTTGTATGTCCGTCGAAGGCGCTTGAGCCTGCGGCAAGGCAATATTCCGTCATAGAACTTGTAACTGAGCTTCTCAAAGACATTGATTACTATGGCCCTGAAGGCGGCGTCACCTTAAGCGGCGGCGAACCGATGCTTAAAACGGGATTTCTTACGGAGCTTCTGCCCGTTTTAAAAGAAAAGAAAATTCATGTTGCAGTTGAAACATGCGGTTATTTCGACTGGGAAAAAGCGGAACAGACACTTAATATGATTGACCTTGTTCTCTTTGACATAAAAGCCGTCACAAAAGAGCTTCATGAGAAACTGACCGGAAGAGATAATGCTTTGATACATGATAACCTCGGCAAGATAATTGCGGCAGGAATTCCCCGCCGGATACGTATGCCGATTGTGCCGGGCATGAACGACAGCGATGAAGAACTTGAAACTGTTGCGCATTTTCTGGTTGACATCGGCGAGTCTTCGGTTCACCTTATTCCGTATCACCGCATGTGGGAGAGCAAATTAAAGAAATTGCATGACACGCTGACACCTCTTGGAATAAATTCTCTCGGAGAAGAAGATCTGAAGAAAAAGGCGGAGATTTTCATCCGTGCCGGGCTTGAAGTGATGTTTTAGGCATTAGGCATTAGTGAGGCGGAAAGATAGGGTGTGTAGGGGATAGGGTCAAGGGGCAAGGAAAAACCGGTGACCTGTAATCAGTCACCAGAAATCGTTATTTACGATCAACGAAGCACGATCCAAGATCCAGAAGCCGGAAACCATGAACAATCTATCACAGAAAATAATATCTTTAAAGGCGGAAATTCAGAATTCCCCGAGGAGCATATGCATCGAGCGGGCAAGACTGCTCACCGAGTTTTACAGGGATCACAGCCTGTCGAAAGATCCTCCTGTTGTTACGAGAGCAAAGGCTGTGGCATACATTTTAAAGCGCATGCCCGTCATAATTTATCCCGGAGAACTGATAGCGGGCGCCATCATGACCAAAAGAAATTCCGCAATGCTCTATCCCGAATTTTCAAGTCTTGCCATTCTGCCGGAAATCAGGATGCTCGGTAAAAGAAAAACGAATGCTTTTCATATTGACACGAAGGATATTGATGAGTTCGAGAAAAGCATCTTTCCGTTCTGGGTGGAAAAAACTGTCGGAGCATTAGCCATAAGCAGGATCATGTCAAAAAAATTCAGCGGCAGGCTCATGCTCAGCATAGGAAATCTTCTTAACCGGGTGTTCATGAATCTTCCGGGCTCATTCAGGGGGTTCGTGTTCAGTCGTGTAAAGGTTGATCCTGAAAAAGTTATTATCGGCATGAAAAACTTCGAGCCTTTCAGGCTCTTTTCCCTTTACGGGGTCTACGTCCTGACCGAATTTGCCGGCATTTCACACATCACACCTCATTACGGCCTCCTTATTGAAAAAGGAGTCTCCGGAATCATAAAAGATATCAATTCAAAACTCGCCGATGAAACGGACATACAGAAAAAGGATTTCTATTCGGCTGCGCTTATTGTTCTTTCAGGGCTCGTCAGGTTCGCGGAAAGGTATGCGACAGAGGCAAAAAGGCTTGCAGACGCCGGGAAAGATGCGGAAAGGAAGAAAGAGCTTTTGTCGGTTGCGGAAAATTGCGGGACCGTTCCCCTGAATCCTCCCGGCAGTTTCCAACAGGCCCTGCAATCCATCTGGCTTACACATCTCGCATTGTACCAGGAGAACTACGACAATGCCATTTCCTTCGGAAGAATGGACCAGTATCTTTATCCTTTATACAGGAAAGGAATTGAATCAGGAGAGATCACGCCGGAGAGTGCGCGTGAAATGTTGCAATGCTTCTGGCTCAAGATCTGCGAGTTTCTTCCCTTTTATCCCGGAAAGTTCAATGAATATTTCAGCGGACTGCTGACTAGTCAGGGCGTTTGCGTTGGCGGTATCGATGAAGAGGGCCGTGATGCGACAAATGAGCTTTCCCATCTGATCCTCGGATCAGTCAGGGATCTCGCCACACCGCTTCCGAATCTTTTTGCGAGATTTAATTCCGGAACCCCGAAAGAATTCTGGAAGGATGTGTATGATACAGTTTCTTCCGGCTCTCCGCATCCTTCCATTTACAATGACGAGATAATTGTCCCTTCACTGGTAAAAGCAGGCTGTTCTCTTAAGGATGCCCGCGATTATGCCCCCCTCGGCTGCGTGGAACCCAACCCGCAGGGGCAGACTATGGGCTCAACCGATGCAGCCCTTGTCAACCTTCCCCTGTGCCTTGAGCTTGCTTTAAACAATGGAAAATCCCTGCTCATGAATCAGCAGATCGGGCCAATGACAGGTTCTGTTGAAGATTTTAAAAGCATGGAGGATGTCGTTAAGGCCGTCAGAAGCCAGACAGCTTATATAGTGGAAAAGATGGTTGAAGGGACCAACCTTCTTGGAGAAACGCACAGGGATTATTATCCGGCGCCTCTTCTCTCATCATTTATAGAAGGATCGCTTGAAACAGGAACGGACGTGACAGGAGGCGGAGCCAGATACAATTTCACCGGCGTTCAGGGAGTCGGTGTCGCGGATGTCGCGGATTCGCTTTCCGCCATTGACTGGCTCATTTTTAAGGAAAAGAGAATAAGTCTTTCCGAGCTTGCCGGAATAGTGAGGAATAATTTTAACGGCAGGGAAGATTTAAGGCAGCTGATACTGAACAAGGCTCCGCGTTACGGGCGGGATGATGAATCTGCAAATAAGTACGCGCGGCTTGCGGCAAATATTTATTCAGACGAGGTGACAAAACACAAAAATCCCCGGGGCGGACATTATATACCCGGTTTCTACAGCGTAACAGCGCATATTGCCTTCGGGAAATATGTATCAGGCCTCCCCTCGGGAAGGCTTTCCGGAATGCCGCTTTCAAACGGCATCTCGCCGGCCGCCGAGTCGTCCGACAGAGGCCCGACCGCTTTTTTAAATTCGGTATCTTCCGTTGATTTCGCGCAGGCTGCAAACGGCGTAAATCTCCAGATGGGGCTTGACCCGGTTATTATAAACGATAAGCGCGGCGATGAGCTCTTTTATCTTCTCATAAACGGTTATTTCAAAAAAGGCGGGATGCAGGTTCAGTTTAACGCCCTGACTTCCGAAATGCTGAAAAATGCACAGGCAAATCCAGCCGAATACAGGTGGCTTGCCGTCAGGGTTGCGGGCTACTGCGCATACTTTACGGATCTTTCAAAAGAAGCCCAGGACGAAATCATCACCAGGCTCTGCAGGCTCTGAAAACCCATGAAGCTGTGATCTCTGGTTTACAGCTTCTTTCTCTTTCAGTTCTGACTCCTGATAAATTTCTTGAAATATCCAAAGAATACAACTATGATGCAATATAATTTTGCTGCATATTAATAAACTCGGATCAAATTAGGGTTTAGGGGCAAGGGTTTAGGGGATAGGGTGATGCTAAAGAGTTACAAAGACTTGATTGGTTATCAGAAAGGATACAACCTATCCCTTCAAATCTACAAAATAAGGAAACGGGCAATGCGTACTATACCCTTGACCCTTGACCCTAAACCCTATACCCTATACCCTTGACCCTATATGAGGAGCCGGAAAAATGCAACTATACAGAAAGCATTGGTGGTTTATCGCTTCCCTCGTTCTGATCTGTTCTCTTTTTTTATTCATCTCGGGATGCTCGAAAGAGGCAAAAAAAGAGAGGCACTTCAAGAAAGCTGAACAGTATTTCTCTGAAAACAAACTGAGTGAAGCCATACTGGAGTACAAGAATGTTGTTAAGATTGACCCTAAACATACAAAAGCCCATTATAAACTTGCGCTGGCATATCTGAAGACCGGATTATTCAAGAATGCCTATTCTGAGCTATCACGGACTATAGAGCTCGATCCGGGCATGATAGAAGCCCACAATCAGTTAGGCAATCTGTATCTCATGGGAGGGAGCCGTGAAAAAGCAAAAGAAGAGGCGGAGATTGTACTTTCAAAAGATCCGAACAATTCTTCGGCACACCTCCTGATGAGCGGTATCCATGCTTCCACACGGAATATTGACGAGGCCATTCTTGAAGCAAAGAAAGCCGCTGAAGGAGACAAAAAACTGGAGGCATACTCCCTTCTGGCTAACCTCTTTATTTTGAAAAAAGATTTCCCCCAGGCAGAGGAAATGTTTAAGGCTGCCGTCAAATCCGACGAAAAAAATCTCAGGACACACTTCGCACTGGCTGAGTTTTATTTGCGTTCCGGCAAAACAGATTTGGCAGAGCGTGAATATCTCGGAGCTGTTGAAATTGCGCCAAAAGAAGCGAACACACATATGACTCTGGGAAATTTCTATGCAGCCACAAACAAACCTGAAGAAGCGGAAAAGCAGTTTTTAAAAAGCAAAGAATTATCGCCGAAAGACATTCTTATCCGCATGCACCTTGGAAACTTCTACCTTGCATGGGGCAAAAAAGATAAGGCTGAAGTTGTCTTTAAAGAGGCTGTTGTTAATGATCCAAAAAATATCCAGACATTGGCACGGCTGGCGGATTTTTATATAACTGATAAGAGGTATGACGAAGGGCTTAAGGAAACCGAAAAGATTATCAAGATTAATCCTAAAAGCTATGAAGGGCTTCTCTTGAAAGGAAGATTATTTTTAATCAAGAACCAGTTTAACGAAGCTCAAAACCTTTTCCAGGCTTACTTGAAGGATAACCCGAAAAATCCGATGGCGCATTACCTTCTGGCCATGGCCCATTATGGAAGCAAGGACATACAGCAGGCAAAAACAGCGCTTACCGAAGCAATAAAACAGAGCCCCAAATGGCCCGAACCCCGGCTGCTGCTTGCTGAAATCTACATGAGAGAGGGCGCATCCGGACAGGCTGTGGATGAAGCAAAAGCAGTACTGAATGACCATCCTAAAAATATACAGGCTTATATGGTCATGGGGAATGCTTATCTAATGAACAGAAATGTTCCGGAAGCTTCAAACAGCTTTGATGCGCTGCTGAAAATTGCTCCCAATAACCCGGCAGCCTACACCCAGAAGGGCAGGATACTGCTCATTCAGAAGAAGGAAGATGAGGCGGTGTCAAATTTTGAAAAGGCGCTCTCCCTGCAGCCGAATTACACGGAGCCCCTGCAGCTTATTGTCGCAGTCCATATGAATAACAAGGATTACAAAAAGGCTTTTGACAGGGTTGAGAATCAAATCAAAATATCTCCTGATAATCCTTTCTTCTACAACCTGCTCGGGAGCCTTTATGAAGTTAACAAAGATATCACAAATGCCGAAAAGAACTTCGAAAAGGCAATTGAGCTGAAACCGGATTCAATAGCCATGCAGATGTCTATTGCCGGCTTTTATATGCGTCAGAAGCTGGTCGATAAGGCAAAAAACACATATATCAAAACAGTCGAAAAATCTCCTGATTCTCTGAATGCCCATATGGCTCTTGGAATGATTTACGAGAGTGAGAAGAAATATGATGAGGCAAAAGATCATTATCAAAAGGCTCTGAAAATAAATCCAGGTTTTACGCCTGCAGCAAATAATCTTGCATTTCTGTACGCAGAAAGGGGAGGGAACATTGATGAGGCGCTTAATTTAGCCCAGAAAGCAAAAGAACAGGCTCCGGATGATCCCCATATTTCTGATACGCTGGGATGGATATATTACAAGAAGAATGTTCCAACCAGAGCCATTACATACCTTAAAGAGGCAAGTGCAAAGGTTCCGGGTCAACCTGTCATAAAGTACCACTTAGGTATGGCCTACTATAAAAACGGAAATCCTGATCTGGCTAAAAATGAACTCAATCAGGCACTGAAGATCGACCCTAAATTCGAAGGAGCTGAGGAAGCGGCAGCCACACTGAAAATGATAAAGTAGGGTATAGGGGTAAGGGTCAAGGGTTCAGGGGATGGTGACTGGTAAATAGTGACGGGCAGAACATGCTTTTACCCGTTACTCGTCACTCGTCACTTGTCACTATTTACTATGGAAAGTAACGAGCAATGCCTGCTAAACTCTATACCCTCGACCCTAAACCCTTAGCCCTTGACCCTATACCCTAAACCCTGTACCCTGACCATTGGGAAAAGATCCTGAGACTAATATGGCCGACATTCATTTCTGTAATATGGGCAGGTTCTGCCGGTGTTGTCATCTTCTGCTCACTTGTACCACGGGTCGAATTTCCTGTTGATTTCTGGCAGGCAGACAAGTTTTATCACCTTATTGCATACTGCTGGTTATCCATTCTGCCCCTTGTCGGCTATTCTGAAAGAAAGTTTGCCCTGAAGGCTTCTCTTTCAATGATACTTCTCGGAATATTGCTGGAAACAGGACAATTATATGTTCCGGGGCGCACCTTCTCTGTGGCGGATATATCAATGAATACGCTGGGAGTGATCCTTGGAATATTTGGCGGAGACCACTTAAGACGTTCTTTTCTAACTCATGGAAGTTTCCGCCTGTTTAAGAACATCAAGCAGTGAACAGCCTTTTTCTCCTGTGGCAACACCAAAGGATAGATTTAAAGGCTCTCCGCGATACTGTTTGT
This sequence comes from Desulfobacterales bacterium, assembly GCA_020052975.1. Next base: position 8,326 of record JAGVOC010000059.1, read on the forward strand.
TTTGTGCCTCAAGTGTTTCCCTGAGCCGCCCGAGGACATTTTCTCCGGTTAATTTGTCGGATACGGGCAGGAGAGCTGCAAATCTGTCACCGCTGATCCTGGCGACAACGTCTTCTGTGCGGAATATTTTGAGAACCTTGGCAGTCCGCCGCAGGAGTTCATTTCCCGCTGCTATACCGTCACGGTCATTTACGGCCTGCAGTTCATCCACTTTTATGGTCATAACACTTATTGGAAATTGCCTGCCGTTTTCAAGCCTGTACAGCTCTTCTTCAAAATATGTCCGGTTATAAAGACCGGTAAGAACATCGTGAAAGCTGAGATACCAGAGTTTTTCTTCCGTTTCCCTGAAATCGCTTATGTCAATCGCTATGCATATAACACCGATTATGTTCCCCTCGTCATCCCGATAGGGAACCCGGTCATTCTGAATCCATCGTCTCCCGCGGACAGATGGAAAAATCTCAATAAATCCCCGTTTCGAATTGCCTGAATTCATGACCCGCTCATTTACATCAAAAAAATGGAACAGCTGTTCCTCCGGCAGATTCGGAAACAGTTCAGTTAATGTTTTTCCTATTATACTTTCCATTGGAAAACCGAGGGATTTACAAAACGCCTTATTTGCCCGGATAAACCGGTGATTAATGTCCGTATAAAATATGCTCGTCGGTATGGAATTCAGAACAATCTGGAGGTCGCTGCGGCTCCTCTGAAGTTCCTCGTCGATTCGCTTTCGCATGGTGATATTGCGGAGCATTCCATGAACGGCAACACCCCATTTATAAGGGATGAACAGGACGAAAGTCTCACACTCAATTAATAACCCATCCTTTGTCATACCGGTATATTCGTATTGCTGAACCTTAAATTCGCCGGTGGCTCCTTTTCTGTATTTATCTTTTATAAAGCGGCGGCTTTCCGGGGCTACCAATGTCATCGGATCAAAATCGGGACTGCAAACATCTTCCGGTGTGATCTGAAACAGTTCGGCAAATTTCTTATTGACGAATTCGTACTTTCTGTCGAAAAGGACATAGATTGCCTCATTCATGTGTTCCACCTGCGGAAAATATCGGCCTATCTCTTCACCAAAGTCCCGCTGTTTCTGCTCGGAGATCCTTTCAGTCGCTTCAAGTTCTGAAATCTGCTCCTTTAAGGCAGCCACTTCATCAATAAGCTGTTTCTTTGTTTTGCTTGTTGCCTTCATGTTTATAAGCTCCATACCTCTATTCACTGCACTCCGCCGCTGCGGCTGATTTTTTTATGAAGTCATCAAAAATCGGCTCCAAATTATTGGTATTATAATTCTTTGTCAAGGCATTTTTACTTATCCTTGACTCTCACTCCAACGATGGGAATTCGGGGAACACCATACCTTTTTATGGATTTTTTTCCTGTTCTGGCAGATAAGGGTATGTCAGAACCACGTAAACTGTCAGGGTTATCCGCATCATATCACCCAGAGAGAAAATTGTCGTCAGCCGACCGAGCCATGTTCATCTGTCCTCTATATCCTCCCCCAAGGCATTCCTCATATCTTTACAAGGTCAGGAAAAGATAGTTGTGCAAATCAGAATTTTAACTTGCTTTTTGCACAGCCATGCACGCTCTTCACGAACGTTATTCTTCCTCACACACCATCCAGGGCCATTGTCATGAAAAATATGCAACTAATTTTGGTTTTTCTGATTGCTTTTTTTACGTGTTTCGGCTATCCTGTTATTAAAAGGGGCATTCATGAGCAAACATGACAAGCTGATAAAGCGATTTCTTGCACATCCCGTTGACTTCACGTGGGATGAAATGACGGCTCTGCTGATGGGCTTCGGATATGCCAGAGTCAAGGCAGGGAAAATCGGGGGATCGCGCGTTCGTTTCGACCATCGGACATCAGATCCGATCATCCTGCATCGGCCACACCCCTCACCGGCATTGAAGCGATACCAGATTGAACAGGTAGAAGAAATTTTGAAGAGGGGGGATCTCTTATGAAAGACACGATGGAATACAATGGCTATTTCGGGTCCGTACATTACAACGATGACGATAAGGTTTTCTACGGAAAATTGGAGTTCATCCGCGCCTTGGTCAGCTATGAGGGAACGGACGTTGCTTCACTGCGAGCGGCTTTCGAGGAAGCGGTTGACGATTATCTTGAATTCTGTAAAGAGTCGGGCAAGCCGGCAGAAAAACCCTTCAAGGGCTCCTTCAATCTTCGCCTTGATCCCGAGCTCCATAAGCGCCTTGTAAGCAATGCCATGAGTGAGGGGAAGACCTTGAACACTTTTGTCAAGGATGTTCTGAAAAAGGCCGTTTCCGGGACGCACGCCTGAAGTATCATCTGGAAATTGGAAGATCCGATTCGACATAACTATCCTCCATCAAACACAAAAACCTCTGCCAAGCACGCTCTGCCGAATGGCCCCATAGCTCTTAACCTAAACCCCCGACCCTTTGAACCTTACCCCTAAACCCTATCCCCTTGCCCCTATCTCCCTCAAACCCTCTAAAGAAATCCGGCAAGAAGGCCAATAAAGAATAAACAGGTATGGTGTCCCCCTGAATTCCCGATAGAGAAGTAAGATCCGAATGATCTGATTAATTTATCTTGACATTACACATTTCTATATGCTTTATTATGCCCTATGAAAGGAGACTTTTTATGCACACAGAAACAGTGCGAATCAACGTGACCCTGCCGAGAGAGCTGATAGAATCCGTAAATCAAATCGCCGGTCCCCGCTCCCGCAGCCGCCTCATCTCGGAATCCCTCCGGGAGTACATCCGACAAATAAAACAAGATGAATTGGAAAAGCAGCTTGAAGAAGGGTATCGTGCAGCGGCAAAAGAGAACATCGCCCTTGCTGCAGAATTTAAAGCTGTCGATCTGGAGGGATGGGATGAATATTAAAAGAGGCGAAATTTATCTTGCAACCCTTGATCCCGTAATGGGACGGGAAATAGCCAAAACCCGTCCCGTCCTGATAGTCTCCAATGACAAAAACAATGAATTTTCGGGAACTGTGACGATTTTGCCCCTGACCTCGAAAAACACCCAGTCTGTTTATCCTTTTGAGGTTTTTCTTTCCAGAGGCAATGCAAATTTACCCAAAGACTCGAAGATCAAAGCGGACCAGATTCGCACCCTCGACAAAAGCAGGATGATTAAAAGCATTGGCATCCTGGATAAAACGGATTTAGACGCTATCGACAAGGCCATTAAAATCCACTTGGCGCTACCATAAATAATAGAACCTGTCCCGATTGAATTGAAGCTCCAAGACCTGACTGCCCCGTAAATGCATTCATCGTACTGGGGTGAGAGATTAATTGAGTCCGGCAACAAAAAAGGCAGAGCCGATTTGACCCTGCCTTTTTATTATTAGTACTCAGTTCTTAAAACCTTATTCTATTTCTTAAATCTCCTGATTCCAGCGAGACCGAGCAAACCAAACCCAAGAAGCAGCATTGTTGCCGGTTCGGGAACAGGAGTGTAGTCGATGGTCAACTCCGACTTGTCGATATAAAAATCGCCCCACAATGATGCTATCGTCACCTGGAAGACGCCATCTGCCAGAAAATCACCGCTCACGCCATAAATATAGGTTCCTGTATTCACTGCACTAAAATCCCATTGGCCGGCTTCAGTCCATCCCACTCCAACCTCCCAAGTAAGAGGGTTCCACCATTTGTCTCCTTCATTATCTGTAAATGAGATCGATAGGCTCGCTGAATTGATTATGGCTGCCGGTGGAATGAACACGAACTGATGATTCCATGTGACCCAGTCAGTACTATATTCTAATTTATTAACATAGCGCCCTCCAGATGACACTAAGTCTTCCGGGGCAAGCGTGCTGTAAGAATAAAACAACGTCGTGTCCGTTAGGGTATTAGCACTTGCCGCACCTGCCACAACTAAAACCAAAGCCAGCGTCAAAAGAATTTTTTTCATTTTGCACCTCCATACATATTCTTTATAAGCTTTTTTTATTTATTATTCCACCTAAACACAGCGGTGGTCGGGATTGTTTGAACAGCAAAAAAGGTTTTTTAAGTGATAAGCTGCTCTTGTTCAGGCTGCTGCCTCTTTCTTGGGCAGTGTTGCCCA
>JAGVOC010000020.1 GCA_020052975.1 Desulfobacterales bacterium
CTTATCGTAATAAAACCATTCAAAGGCATCAGTAATAGAACTCTTTCCGCTGCCATTATCCCCATAAATAAGAATTGATTTTGAGGAATCAAATTCAATCCCAATATGCTTTCTGATTCCCCTGAATCCACTTATTTCAATGCCTTTGATTTTCACGGTCTCTTTTCTCTTATCCTGCTTAATTCATTAGATATATTTATATTCGTTAGCTTACCCTCTTGATATAACCTGAAAACAGTTTTAGCAACATCCTGATCCACACCTTCGATATCTATTATTTGAGAGAAGAATTCATCAAGAATTTCCTGTCCGCTCTTAATTTGATCTGTCATGATCCATTACCCTTTTCAAAATATTTCCAGTTAATCTGAAAGATTGACGGCACATCATGCCTTTTGATTTCAAAACCACTCTTGTTGTTGCAGATCGGATAGATACCATATTTATCGAGAAAATCGAGTATGAAATAACTCTCCAAATCTTCTATGCGGTGTTCCCATATCTGCTTTAGCATTTCAAAATTCAGATATGTAAAATAAAGTCCTTCAGCTTTCTTGTAGTTGCTGATGCCCTCATTCCCCGAAACTCCCTCGAAATGATCAGACAGCCTTTTCCCAATGCTGTTTGTCTTTTTCTCGCTCATGCCAATGTATATCAGCCTCGACTTCCCAAAGGGATAAGGTATCTCGGTCTCCCTCAAGAAGATAAAGTAAAGGCCACAAATGCCCATTAAAGGCTTAATATTTCTTGATTCAAAATCCTGATATTTGTCAAAGTTGATTTTAAATACTTGCATCCTTTTATTTGTTGGTGTCAAATTTTTATAATCGCATTAGAGTATCTATCTGAAAATGGATTATAGCCAGGAGCTATATCAAAGGTTTCATCCAAAATTATCAGCTCTGTGATTTTTGCTATGTCAAATGGTCTCCAGTCAGGAATTTTTTCAGAATGAGTTGAATATCCTGACAATTGATAACAATCTGTAAGGGTCTTTCCAGTGCTGCTAATGTATATTGCATGAGGGCAAACTACTCTGTAACCTTCACCTTTGTAATTTAGTTTAACTTTTTGTTTTGATTTAATTGCATTGATAATCTTGTTTTCATCAGTCATTGCCTGCCTCCTTTGATAATATTTGTTCGTTCATTCATAACTATTCCTCACCCCGGACATCAGCAATAATCCGCTCAATGCGGTTCTACGTTTCCCTTAAATATTCTATATCTATAAGTTTAAAGAAAGGTATTTTTTTATGTAATTCGTTAATTCACTCCAACTCGTGGCACCATCCCTGGGATAATGCGCAAGTCCTCCAGTATTGCAGTAACTGTAAATACTTCTAATCTTATCAATGACATTCTTTAACTTGTCATAATCTGCTTGTTGTATCATATCGAGAACATTATCAAGATTGTCTTTATCGTACCCCAAGTATTTTTCTTTTATTTCTGTTTCAAGACAAAATCTAAGCTTCTGTCCATAAATAACTATATTCTCATCGGTTCCGCTAACATTGCCGATATTTCTAAAATTCTCTCTAAAAGATGAAGAAATAGTAGCTCTATTTTTCGGAATATGAAAAATACAGGAGGAGCCTGATTTTAAAATGTAGTATTGCTTTTTATTATTTTTTATCTGCGCATTTCCCGCTTTAATACAATATTGCTTGAATAAAGGATCGCAGGTAAATATTAAAGTTTGCAAGAAAGGTAAGGTATTATAATGTATCAATTCAGCAATATTCTTGCGTTTACCGGCATCAAAACTTGTAATTGGATCATCAAAAACGATAATTTTATCTTCTTTTCTCTTCTCATTCTCCAGCAAGGCAAAGAAATAACTCAAAGCAATAACTTGTCTTTCCCCTTCGCTTATTTCCTTAAGTCTGTCTTTACCCCTATAATGCACTTCAAATCCACATGTTACAGGCGTACTTGTTCTTAAATCGTATTTGGGGAAACATTTAGGTTCAACGAGGAGTGCTGGATTAATATCTTCTATATATTTTTTGATCTTTTCAAAATAATTGTCAGCAAATTCTTTAAAATAATCTTCCACCCTTTCTCTTAATGTCTGGAATATTCTGTTTATATTATCAGCAACTTTCTTATTGTCGTTATAATTTTCTTTGCACTGTATATATCTGAGCAAATCATCTTGCTTTTCAATGGTAAATTTATGTGTTTCTAATCGTTTTATTTCCTCTGATAACTTTTCTTTTTCCTTAAGTTTTTTCCCTTCCTGTAAATCTTTTCTGTAATTCATAACAATAGTATTTATGTTAATGACTATAGAATTATAATTTTCAATAAAACTTATAATTTTTTCCGCCATCCTTCGTATATCAGCAAGGTTGTTAGATTCATAATATGTTAGTGTATGTGTCTTCTTTTCCTGTACGATTTTTAATTCTTCTCTTAGAAATTTATGCTCATCGTCTGTTAGCTTAAAAGCAGATAAATCAGCTTCTATACTGATATACTTTTTTATTTCAATGAGTCTTTGTGTATTATGTTCAGGAACAAAAGACGGTGCTAAAATGCTGAATAATAAATTTTCATATTCTGCCAATCTTCTTAGTATCTCTTCTTGTTTTGTTCTGAATTCTTGATCAAAAATGTGCTGATATTGTTTGATTATATCTATGTAAGCTCCATTTTTAATTTTTTGTTCACAGAACGGACAGGTAAATAAAGATTCATTCTCAATCAGTAATAATCCTTGTTGTATAAAGTCAGCCTTATTTTTAATCTTATCTATGATCTCAATAGCGGCGCTTGAAACTGTAAATCCTAATAAATCTGGAACTTTATTGAAATCAAATGCTAACAGATTTTCTGAAAAATTTATTAAGTCAGGCTCCTTAAGATTTTCAATTGCCTTTTGTTCTTTAAAGGCAACATTGATTATATTTAGTTCCTTCTTCTTATTTTCGATGATATCTTCAAATTCTTTTAATTGCTCACGATCACCGATTGTTAAGGTTGGCAGGATTTGATCAATATCACTTTTAGAAAAATCTTGAATCTTATCAAAAAGAGTGGAGTATTTTTCTTCTTCTCTTTTAAGAAATTCCTCATTCTTTATTGAAATGTAATTCTTGAATGAAAGTAGTCTGTCAAGCAATTTTTGATAGTTATAAAAATCTCCAAGATAAACTATTATTTCACCAGTTTTTTTATCATGCTCTACATTTCGTCCTTTCCTTCCAGAATGAACATTATCGCTGATAAAATCTTTATCAAAAAAAATGAATTTATTCTCTAAGACTGAATTATCCCATCCTGCATTTTCTTGAAAAGCAATATTTGCATTTTCGAGTTCTATTTGAATTTCTCTGTCTTCATTTTCTTTATCCCAATGCTTCCTGAAATCATTTGACATAGAATTCAGGCTTTTAAATATAGATACCAAGATTGACTTGCCTGCTCCATTTTCTCCATAAAAAATATTATATTTTTTGAAATCATTGTTTATTGTTTTGGTTTTTGGCACTTTATAGCCAGAGGAATCATTAATATAGATGATTTTGCCGTTTTTATCATAGTCGATAACTGTAGACGGATTTACATCGTCCCAGCTAAATAGCCAAAACGAACCAATATTCTTTATTTTATTAATTCTCTTTATCATGCTTAAGTATTGGATTAAAGGAAATCAAGCCCTTTTCCTCAAAGATTTTCAATATATCTTCATTTGTTACATTCAGATCGCCCATTGCATCAATAATATTTTTTATATCCTTGTCTGTGGTTTCGTCTTTCAGCTCTTTAAGTAATTTATCTATATCCATAGCTATCCCTTAGGGCTTTTCTCTCCCCACACCTCTGCAATTATCCGTCAAATGCGTTTTCCCGCATTAGAAATTATCCTACTGCTGTATTTTCTATTTCTTTATAAAAGCTGTCGATGTCTTTCTGTATCTCAATAGTTCTCCCTATTGCAGTAACAATCCTGCAATAAGTCTGTATCTCGTCAAGGGACAGTATCCGTTCCTTTCTGTCCTTCAGCCATTTGTCGCATACCTGATAACCACCGATTTGATAAGCCCATACATCAGGGGGAATCACTTCAAAGTATTGAGTCTTGTTGATGAAAACCAGTCCAGCTTTGTCGTCATATTTGGGTTTTTCTACCCTGTTATCTCCTTTCCCCTGGAATCTTGCAATCGGTGAATCAAGTTCAGTTGATTTCAGCAAGTGCAAAGCAGCAAGCATATTACCGTAATCGGACATTTTCTTGAACAGCTTATAGTCTTTTGTAAATGGCACTCTCGGAAAATCTATCTTCAGGAACTCTGCATATTTTGTTCTGTATGTCTCCGAATAAAGGACAGCATAAATGTAATAAAAGATTTCTTCAGGGGAAACCTCTTGATGGTATGCTGTTGATAAGGAATTGAAGATTTCAGGTTTTATGTTCGGCTCTCCTGTCTCTCCCTCTGCATGGAATAATCCCTTCTTCTCTTTTGAATCGTAGAGGTAAAGAGGAAACAAATAGGCATTATCACGTGATGATAATATTGTCTTGTCTGTTATATACTGCGATACATAAATGTGCTTCCACTCAGGGTCTCTCAATCTTCTTGTCAAAGATAACCCCACATTCTCTTTGTCTGTAATGTTACACATTATTTCAAGTCTATCTCTGTCAATTAGCTCTGACATAAAGCAGATATGCCTTTCATCAAACGGTCGATAAGCATAAGGTTTTAGATTTTTTTTCCATTCCTTTTCTTTTACCACATCTCTCGCAACCTTTATTCCCCAATCTGCTGTATCCTTAATACTAAGCGATTGAGCTACTAAATCATCAGGCAGATTCCCTGTAAAGGTTCTCATTTTTTGCGTTGCTTCTTGTGCGGTGAAACTTACTACAAAATTATCTCTGTGAGTTGTTACCCCGAATGAATATTCAATGAACATATCAGGAATGAATATAAACCTATCATAGGTAGCCTGTAAGGAAAAGTCTTTCTCTACAAAGAAATAATAAGGCTCTACGGGTTTTAATGCTTTCCATTTTGGTGTATGAAAATCGGATTTACTTAAAAGGTCATATTTATTTTCTCTCAATCCGTAGACATCCTGATAAAAAACTTCACAGGCTTTTCCCTGCAGCTCCTTTTTAATGAATAAGACAATAGATACCCCCTGCTGAATATCAAAGACATTTTCATCCTTGCTTCCATCAGGATGTTTTTCACCTATACGGCTATTACCGTGAAGATTCAGGATGTAAATTTCATTGAAACTTTCAAGCAGTTTCTTCCTCATCCCTCTGTGTATCAATCCCGACAGATAGGAATTGTTTGTTATCATCCCGATTATCCCTTTGCCGTCTCTTTCTATCTTCCAATGTGCAAATCGGATGAACTTTATATAATCATCTGAAAGGGGCTGTATATTTCTTTCTTCTCGGACATCCTCTTTATACAGTTCCATCTCCTGCTCTATGAAGTCCGATTTATTGACGGAACTTACCGAATACGGAGGGTTCCCTAATATCACAAGTATCGGCTGTTCTTTCTTTACCCTCCCTGCAAGGTGTGATTCTTCAGACAGGGAAACCATCCCTGGCAATTCTGTCTGTGCAAGTTCTTCCATCTCAAGGGTATTGGTAAGGTACAGCTTTACTCTGTCATCCTTCTGCAACCTGTATCCTAATTCCTCAAGCAGGAAGGACATCTTTAAATGTCCTACAGCATAGGGAGCCATCATTAATTCAAAAGCATAAAAGTTTTTTAGGACATGTTCTTTGATGAAATTCTCTTTGCCTCCCTCTCCGTATTTGGATACAAATTCATTAACAGCTAATTTTGCAGACTCAGCCAAAAATGTCAGTGTTCCAGCTGCAGGGTCTAAAACAGTCACGGTATTATTTGCTAATCCATCGGGTCTCTTGAATTGCTCTTTCAGTATGCCGTGCAATGAACGGACTATATAGGACACTACAGGTTCGGGGGTATAATATACTCCCCTCATCTCTCTTGTCTTGGGGTCATATTCGGAAAGAAAGGTTTCATAAAAGTGGACTACAGGGTCTTTGCCTTTCCCTTCATGGAAATATTGATGAAGTATTTTATTGATGTCAGCAACGGACAGGATTTCCGAAATGTCATCGATAATCCACTCCATAGGTTCAGGTAATGAACCTAATGAAATAAACTGAAAAACATCTCTCAGTATTCCTATGGTCTCAGGGATGTTGTAATAGGCAAGCTTCCTGTTAAAACCATTCTCGGAACGTGTACGGGCTGCAAAGAGGCCATAGGTGATTGTCTGTGCATACAGGTCTGAAAACTCATCTTCTGTTAAACTGCTGATAAGATAGTCTTTGAATGCTTTATAAAAATTCCTGATATGTCCTTTGCCTGTCTTTTCTTCTTCCTTCAGTACATGTGTTATAACCTCATCCTTTAAAAACCGTGTACGTTTGGCAAGTTCTATTGCAAGGTTTTTTGCATCGTAGACTTTCGGAACGGAAAAGGAAAAGAATTTCTCGAATATCTGTAGCAGTTCCGGCTCTTTCTCTACAGGTGGGGTTGTCTTTACCTTGCTTATCCAATAGGGTCTGCCAATAAGGGCTTTATTAATTAACAGCCCGTTACGGTAAAGCCTGAACTCAAGGAAATTGGTAAGTATCAGGTTCGGGAAAGTATGCAGGTATCTCTTTAGCTGTTCTGTTTCCTCTATTTTATCAAGGTTCTCAATGGACGGGTCTTTTGCTTCTATGTATCCTGTGATATGCTGTTTTCCGTCCCATACTCTGAAATCGGGATTTCCTGCCTCTGTCTTTTTGGGTTGAGGTGTGATTTGAATTTTTTTCTTGTTGCTTGATCTACAATATTCATCAAGCAGGTCTTTGAGGACAGGGTAATAGCTTTCTTCCCGTGCATCTCCCCGAGTTGATGTTTCAGTTAGTTTTTTTAGATACGATTTAATCATTCAGTTTAGCTTCGGGGATTCTCTCGTGGATGTGAAGGGATACTGTGGGGAATTCGAAGGAGATATATTCCTTCTTCGCCAACCAGGTCAACTGAGGGTGAGGGACAAGGTGGGGATCGTAGTCGTATCTCTTGGGTTTTGGCTTTGAGGTGTCGTATGAGACAAGGCCGACAGGGACGGCATTCCTCCGTGTTTCATCTTCGTGCCGATACGAATCAACATCTTCCTTTTTCGTCTTCTGCTTTCTCGCCAAATTCACTCCCCTTGATGTCTGCTAACGTACTAATATTAGAGAGTTTATTGACAAATTGCAATATTACCCTGAGATTCTGAGATTCCTGCTTATTTCTGCTGGGTATAAACGGAAGTACTCAGGGCAAATTAGTCAAAGTCACACAGAGGATAATCTGAATAGGGTGCGGCTCACGGTTCATGGATTATAGGACAGTCATTGTTCGAAGTCGCTTAGGGTCAGCCATTGAATCGTGATAGATTTGCAAAAGATGAGGCCTCATTATCAATGTCTATTTGTACCCTATAAAGCAAACACACCTTGATAACAGCGTAGTCGTGGCTGTAGTTGTTTAGTTATAATCCCCTGGGTCAGTAATTTTATCAGAAATGCTTATCTTAAAAAAGGCTGGAAGGAACTTCCGGATATTAAACCTGCAAAAGACTTGAAGGTAATTTGATGAAGTCATATTCCTGAAAATACTTGAATACTTATGAGTAATATTTTATAATATGACAATCAAGTAATATTCAATGGAGGCAATATGGCGCTTGTGAAGACATCAATTTCAATTCCCGAAGATATCATGGCCGAAGCGAAAGAAATAACCGACAATTTCAGTTCGCTGGTTTCTGACGCTCTCAGGGAGTATTTAAGAAAAAAGAATGTTGAAAAAGCTGTTGCCAGTTTCGGAAAATGGCAAGAGAGGGAGAAAGCGAGTGTGGATATCGTGAAAGAGATCAGGAAAGACAAAGGGCGCAAATATGCAGACCGTAATCGTTGATACGGATATCGCAATTGACTATTTGAGGGGCTTTCAGTATGCCAAAGAACTGATGTTGTTCCTGTGGAATACTGACAACGCATATTTAAGTATTCTTTCTGTGTATGAGCTTTATGCAGGAATGAAAGACAATGAAACTCTCGATACCGAGAATTTTATCAAGGCGTGTATTATAGAACCATTGACTATCGATGTCACAAGGAAAGCCGGATCGCTCTATAAAAAATACCGGACACAAGGCCTTACTTTAACCTCTATTGATTGTCTGATCAATGCAACTGCAATTATACGGGGACATAAGATTGCGACCAAAAATATAAATCATTATCCGGACAAGAAAACACTTTTCTCTGTAGAACCTTTGAAGGGATCCTCGGAAAAACATACGAGAAATTAAAAACAATCCCGAAGTATAAGACGGAGAAGAAATGGCGGGGCGGACGGGACTTGAACCCGCGACCTCTGGCTTGACAGGCCAGCGTTCTAACCAACTGAACTACCGCCCCAAAAGAAAGGAGACAGTAAAC
>JAGVOC010000086.1 GCA_020052975.1 Desulfobacterales bacterium
AGGCGCACGAATCTTGAGGAATGAAGCGTACTTATTGGTACGCTGCAATGACGAAAGATGAAGTGCAACACAGCAGAATGACTTTTTACGAAGCCGTCAATATTGTTCTTTTAAGAGGTGTCTGTATGCATCCAAAAATAGTGAATGGACGTGGTTGATATGGAGGGCTGTAATATGAACAGAATACATAAATGGATTGTGTTTTTGTTGACATTTTTACTGACGGCAAATGGGGTCTTTTATACCGCTTTTGCTGATCACGATGACCATAAAGAAAAGAGCCGGTATCAAAAAAGAGAGCGAAAACACTCTGAACATAATGGTAACCGCAATCTGACAATAGTGAATAATCCGACGTACACAGAAAATTGCGGTGCTTGCCATTTCGCTTATCAACCTGGATTATTACCCTCCGGTTCATGGGCTAAAATCCTTGCTGAACTAGCAGACCATTTTGGGGAGGCCATCGAGCTTGATCCGGAGGCAGAGAAGATAATTGTTGAATATCTTAAGACCAATGCAGCAGATTATTCCTCTACGAAACTATCTTCAAAGATCATGAAAAGCATAGGAAATCAAACACCACACCGGATCACTGAGATCCACTATATTCAGGAAAAGCACAATGAAATCAGTCCGGATGTGATAAAACGAAAATCGATCAGTTCATTATCCAACTGTTTAGCCTGTCACACGACTGCTGAAAAAGGAATCTATGACGACGATAATGTCAAAATTCCAAAATAAACGATCCAAAGGCGTCAAAAAACTCACGAGAGTTAAATCAATTTAGATAGATAAGGAGGTAAAAGCATGAATTGTCCAGTATGCAATGTTCAACTTGTGATGACCGAAAGGCAGGGAATTGAAATCGACTATTGCCCTAAATGCCGGGGGGTTTGGCTCGACCGGGGTGAGTTAGACAAGATCATTGAGCGTTCAACTTCAGAGACCCCTCAAGTGCAATCCCGGGAAAGTGATTGTGAACCTCATGACAGACATCGTGGCAAGCACTATGAAGATGAACATTATAAGGGCCATTATAAGAAGAAAAGGGGCTTCCTTTCTGATTTATTCGATTGAACAATAGAAAAACAACACGGTTTTATAGATGGTCATAAGGCCCCTATTGCAGAAGAAAGGATAAAAGGGAACATAAAGGCAGTGGTTGACGTTGTCCATAAGAACCGCTGGGGAGTGAAACGGATAATTAAATATGACGGCTTCGAAAAAAGCCAGGATCTCACACCAAGCCGCAAAGATCACAAAGTTAACTTATTAATATTAAATGATTTTTTCTTGGTGCTCTTAGTGACTTTGTGAGAAAATAGAGTTTTTACGGGACCATTAAATATGATGAAGAAATATTTGGTTATAGCATTTTGTTTCTGTATGCTTTTGCTGTCAGGGTGTGAGAATACGGACATGCAAATAGCTACAGATGCGGGTATAGATGCAGTAAAGGCACTGACCATTTCTGATAAGGATGTGCAGGAGATTGCCTCACAATCAGCTCAGTATTCAGACAAAAAGCATACCCTTGCGACACCTGAAAACAAATACGCAAAACGGCTTAATCAGCTGGTTGGTCAAAACCTTCAGGATGGTAACGTGAAGTTCGACTATGGGGTCTATATATCCCATGAGGTAAATGCGTTTGCGATGGCAAACGGGACTATACGCATATATGGCGGTCTTATGGACATGCTCAATGATGGTGAATTGCGTTTTGTTATCGGGCATGAAATGGGGCATGTTATGAAAAAGCATATCCGAAGGAAAATACAGCTTGCCTATGCTGCGAGTGCTGTGCGTAAAGGTATTGCATCCCAGAACAACACCGCTGGAGGTGCAGCCCGGTCATTGTTCGGAGGTTTTGCAGAATCCCTCATGAATGCCCGGTTTTCCCAACTGGAGGAGAAAGATGCTGATGATTACGGGTTAGCCTTCCTCAAGCGGGAAAAGTTTGAACCGCAAGATGCAGTATCAGCTCTAAAGAAGATTGCCGGGTTGGGCAAAGCGCATTCCTTTCTTTCAAGCCATCCGGACCCGGATAAGAGGGCTGAAAGATTACAGGCTCAACTGGATGGCAGAGCCTTGTCAATCGAAGAGAATAAACAAAACATTATCGGTAAGGTTAATGCCTTTCTTGAAAGCAACTTTCCGTCCCTCTACAGACAACTGAAAAAGGGGCTTCCATGGTTAGCTGAAAACACAATATCGGACTCTGCCCCATCCGGATGAGAGAAGGGAAATGAAAAAAAATATTTACAAATTGAGCGAGTACAAAATCATTGAATCCGATACAGGTGAGTTGAGATGGGAAGCCCATTTCGGGTTAGGTGCGCTCCAAGAAGGAAGGTGCTTCAAGAAAGGTACGATCCTGTTCATCGGGCCGGATGAAAACTAACTGAGGGGAATCTACGGTGAAAAGTGCAATTATCATTTTGGCAATCGGGTTCCTATTGTTCGAGTTTATAGAACATGTGGTCATTCCTCTGATCTGGTTCATTAAAGATCGAAAGAGAAGATCCGTCTGCGGAGTGACGGGTATGTTGGGAAAAGTAGGTGAAATTAAATACTGGAAAGAATCTGAAGGGCAGATTTTTGTCAATGGAGAATTGTGGCGAGCTGTCAGCGATTTCCCACTGTCGGCAGGAGATAGAGTGGTTATACAAAATGTGGA
>JAGVOC010000271.1 GCA_020052975.1 Desulfobacterales bacterium
AGGCGCACGAATCTTGAGGAATGAAGCGTACTTACTGGTACGCTGCAATGACGAAAGATGAAGTGCAACTTAAGCAGAATGACTTTTTACGAAGCCGTCTGTTATAAATCACCTGGAACAAGACTCAAGTCTGCTCGCATGGTTTGATGGGGAAATCCAAAATGCTCTGTAACCTGCCCGATAGGCTGCCAGCCGAGTTTTTTAAAAAACCGGACATTCCTTTCTTGGATTTCCGCCGTAAAAACGGTGCACCCCTTTTTCTTTACCCGTTTCATAGCCTCCTTGACCAGGAGTGATCCGGTTCGACCGGTGCGATACTCTTTTTGCACTGCCAGCCTGCCTCCGATCCAGTGCCCGTTTCCGGATTTTCCGGGAAAAACCCTCACAGTTCCAATGATCTTGCCATCCGTTTTTGCCACCAGGAGGATGCCTTTCGAATCGTTTTCATCCCTGTCTGAATCGCTGAACATCTTCTGCTCGTTAACGAACACCTCTCTTCTGATTTTGAAGGCCTCATTCCGTTCGTGGAGATTTCGAGCACTGTGACAAATGATTCCAGACTCTTTTTTTTCATAAGCACTAAGCGCGGAACAGGCGCCGCATCGAACACATCCCGCCAACGTCTCTTTCGTTGAAATCCCTTTTTTCTGGAGAATCACAGCAACAGCATCGTAGATACGCTTCATTGTTTCCGGGTCGGGCGGAACGGCATTCTCAAGGCTTGATCCGGGTAGAGGGCGCAGGGGAACAACAAAAGGGTATACTCCCAAATCTGCAAGGAATTCACTTCCCCATGCAATGGATTCAGAAGATTCTCCCAGACCGGCGATCAGAAAACTGCTTACTCTATTTGGCCCAAACAGTTCGACAGCTTTTTTCCATGCGCTTTCATAGCGATTCATCCCGATTTCTGCTTTGGCAGGAGCGATATGAGCAAGCACTTTCAAATCAAAGCTTTCCACATGGATGCCCACGGCATCAACACCCGCATCCTTTAACGCATCAATAAGATCGAGATTCCCTGGAGGAGCAAATTGGACCTGAACCGGCATATCCACAACAGACTTTACTGCACGAACGCAATCGGCAAGATACGTGATTTCACTTCCAGCCGGATCACCCGTGCCGGAAGTTAAAACCATATGAGATACGCCATCCATATCCAAGGCAGCTTTGGCAACTTCGGCAAGCTGCTCTGGTGATTTTCTTGCAATGGTTTCCTTGTTTCTCAGAGATGTTTCCGTGGAGCAGAAGCCGCACTTTTTAAATTGTTTCCAATGAACGCATTGTTGAAGAACGGTTGTAGCCAGACAATCCCTGCCATGGAGAAGGGCAATATTTCTGAAGCCGACACCATCCCGGGTGGATTGGTTATAGAACGCCGGATCAGGAACCACTTCCAGTGACGAAACCACTTTTCCATGCTTTAAAAGAACATAGGAATTATCCGCAGCCTCCAGGTTAAAAGGAGAATGCGAGACATAATGACCGGCAATGGGTGCATTAACCGGTATGCCGCCTATGAGAAAAGATTTTCCTTCAGCCGGCCCTGCGCCACCTTTTCGCCCTTGAATATCCTTATGAACCCTGATTCCTAAGCTTTGTATCTCGGTGATAAGATGACGCATATCAAAGTCTCCGGCAATTCATTCAGGATATTTGAAGCTCCCCGCAGCAAGCTACGGGGAATCTTCGACCGCAGTGAATATCGTCTATTTTTAATCCGCTCGCTAACCCCGCAGCAAGCTACGGGGATTGCGCTCGCTATTTCGGTTCAACGTTGTTTTCTCCCATTTAGTTGGGAAAAAGGGGTCAAGGATTCGAGGATTCAAGGGTTCAAGTGTTTGTTACCCATTTTTTACAGCATTTAGAGGTTTGAATATCCTAAGTATTTAGCGCTGATGCTTCACTTCGTGTCACTTGGACCCTAGAACCCTTGCCCCCTTGAATCCTCATCGAATCACCAACTAATTTGGAGATGATCCTGCTATTTTAACTTATGTTTATCCGGCATGGAAGAGATGGTCCCATCCCAGGTATCAACTTTGCAAACTGCCTGATCGGTTTCTGGAAACCAGGTATGGGTCACGCATTTGGATTCTGTAAAGAACGAGAATCCATCTTTTCCCATGATATGGAGATCGCCAAAAAACGAGTCCTTGTGACCTGTAAAACCGAAAATTCCCAGAGGTACGGGAATACCCACATTGATACCCACCATTCCGGCATCCGTACGGGCGGCAAATTCGCGGGCAAAATGTCCGTTTTGAGTATAAATCACTGACCCGTTGGCAAACCGGCTTTTATTCATCAAGGTTAGACCTTCCTCAAATGAATCCACTCTCTTGATGCAGAGTAACGGACCGAACACCTCTTCGTTTCCGATAGTCATTTCCTCTGTAACATGATCAAAAATCGTTGGAGCCAGATAAAATCCTTTCTCGTAGCCGGGCACTACCGGATTGCGGCCGTCAACAATGAGTTCAGCTCCTTCTGCAATGCCTTTTTCAATCCAGTCCATGATGAATTTCTTATGACCGGCATTCATGATTGGACCCATGCCTGTTGCAGGATCATAGGCCGGCCCCAGAGTCATCTCTGCGACGAACTTTTTGAGATACCCGATAAGCTCGTCAGCGATGCAATTTTCCACAACAACAACCGGGCAGGCCATGCACCTGGCTCCTGCGCATCCGCAATAGGCATTGATGATGCCTCTTGCTGTTCTTTCAAGCTTGGCATCCCGCAATACAAGGGCATGGTTTTTGGCTTCGGTTAAAGCCTGAACGCGCTTGCCATGGGCAGCTGCAGTCTTATAGATGTGTTTGCCGACTGAAGTGGATCCGACAAAAGAGACTCCTTTAATATCCGGATGTTTCAGAAGGATTTCGGCTTCATTACGTCCCGCTGTTACAATATTGAGTACTCCATTGGGGAGCCCAGCCTCTCGCCACAGCTCTGCAAGACGCAGGGATGACTGGGGCACAAAGCTGGCCGCTTTCAGAACCATGCAGTTTCCAGTGGCCACGCAGATTGGAGTCATCCAGCCGTGGGGAATCATGGCCGGGAAATTCCAGGGCGCGATTCCTGCAAAAACCCCCATGGGATGATGGTACAGGACCGTATCATACCCTTTACTTGCGTTCATCAGAGACTCGCCCTTCATCAGATGGGGCGCACCGCAGGCAAACTCAACCACCTCATTCACCTTTAACACGTCACCCATGGATTCCGTCCAGTTTTTGCCCTCCTCCTGGCACAGAAGATAGGTCAGTTCCTCAAGGTGCTCATCAACAAGAGTCTTAAACTTGAACAACACCTGCACTCTCTTGCTCACAGGGGTTTCCGACCAGGCGGGGTACGCATTTTTTGCACTCTCTATGGCGGACTCGACCTCAGCCTGAGTACACTGCGGAGCATGCGCAATTACAGCCCCGGTTGAGGGATTGAAGCAATCCATGTACTTTTCGGTTTTAGAGACGCGAAATTCACCATCCACAAAATATTTCAGTTTTTTTATGGGACTTTTTGCAGAGGCATCTTCAATATCAAAATATCTATTTTCGACTTTTTCCGGTAACATTCAAACCTCCTTAACTGTTTCACATCATAATATTTATATAGCAAACACTAAACGCACTTTTCTATAGAATCAACCTTGACGATATCCTAAAAAGCTAATTTTTCACACGAAGGCGCAAAGACACGAAGAAATGCCTATTGAAAATATTCAGGTTTTTCTTTGTGTCCTCCGTGATCTTTGTGTGAGAATGACTTTTTACGAAGCCATCAACCTTTATCGTTCGCTGCTTTCTTTGCAGGTCTTTTTTTGAAGCTCCCCGCAGCAAGCTACGGGGATTGCGCTCGCTGTTTCGGTTCAAAGGCCAAACCCTATCTTCTTGATCAGATTTGCCGCGATTCTAAATGTTTGGTCTCTCCCGGCAGGATAAATTTCTCCAGCTCTTCTTTGGTCAATTTCCGTGATATCCATGCCTGCCAGTTGAATTTTCCGGGTGAACAGGATTTTAAACGCATCCACAAGTTTATAAATCCTATCCTCCGTCAAACCCTTCCAATTGCGGAACCTGACGCCTTCAACAGCATTTATGGCACCAATGTCCATATCAATTGAAATATACACATACGGTGTTGATATCATCTGCAACAGCGTCTTCAGCCTTTGAGGCGCCTGCGTGCACTCCTTTTTTGTCATTATTTTGGATTCTCTGCGTTTCAATTCTGCGTAGGCGCCTGTGTATCTGGAAATACGCGGATCTTTAATGCGGAACGACTTTTTTTCCGGGTAGTCGCTCACACCAAAAAGATAGAGATTTTTCAGATTTATTATCCCTTCAGCCGCCATGTGATGGATAAAGGAACTGGCATTGTATGAATCCGGACGGTTATATAAAAAAGGATCCCTGGGGTCATGAACAGAACCGGGATTTGTTTCAATATCGTATTGAATGGCATCGGAAAGAACAGACATGGGAATGGCATCGGTATGACTGTCAATGATAATCAGCGATATATTATCCCTGCCATAAAATTCCGTTAAAGATTTATACACACCTCCGGTCAATGAGTGATCTATTCCGATCATACAGGGAATATCGGGCAGTATCTTTTTTGAGACAATACCTGCAACATCTTCTGCTATCCTTCTGCAGCCGTCATCATCAATGAATGCGATAAAATTTTCAGTGTTGAGCTTCAAAAGATCCTCACCACGGGGTTTTGGGCGAAGCCAGGTTGGGATATCCACAGAACCAAGCTCCATCCATAAATCCTGTTGGACTTCCGGACGAATAAACGTCATAACCTCGTCAAAAGGGTCGTCGCTTTTCCCCATTGTCCATAAGCCGTTGCGTTTTTCATGAATGGAATCGAATTTTTCATCGCAGTCCAAGGGGCAGCCAAAAAAAACCAATTTTTTATCAGTTATGACATTCATTGCCTGTGGTCATCTCTTCCCTTTAAAACGAGTTTCCTTTCAATTGATGTTTAATTATTTAAACGTTATCGATCCTGTTGAATGTCAAACCCGGTTTTTGATAGGAGAGAGAACAATTCAGGATTGTCTGCAAATACATTTGAACTGAGGATATCGGGTTGCGAAACGATGGAAGTGGATCATCCAAAATCGGAATACTACCCCCTGGATTTAAAAAAATCATCTCTTGCTTTTGTAAGTTGTTTGACGTTTTCAAGGGGGGATCCCGGCGCAATGCCACAACCCGGTGTAAGAAAATCGGTTCCGTTTTCCAAGCTCGCGATCGACTCCTCATAACATTTTTCCTGAGTGCCCATGAACAGGGTCGTTGCCGTCGCCACATTGCCAAAAACGCGCACGTTTTTAGCATGCGCCACCTCAACGGCTTTTTTCATATCGGCTTTCTCCTCAATGCTTATTCCAGCCACACCGGTTTCACACATCATTGGAACAATCATGTCTGTGTTGGCACAAATATGCA
>JAGVOC010000172.1 GCA_020052975.1 Desulfobacterales bacterium
AGGCGCACGAATCTTGAGGAATGAAGCGTACTTACTGGTACGCTGCAATGACGAAAGATGAAGTGCAACACAGCAGAATGACTTTTTACGAAGCCGTCACTTTTTATCAAGATGTTTTTTAAGCTGGTTTTCAAGTTCCGTGAAAAGATTCTTCTGCTTTTCAGCCTGTTGTGCCTGAATCGATGCGACCTTTTGAGTTAGTTCTTTCCTTGAATCCTGAAATTTTTTTAATTCCTCCTCCATGCTGCTTACTTTGGCATCTTTCGGAATTTCTTCTATTGCAAGATGATTTTTTACAAAAAGCCTTATACCGAAAGCACCTTCAACAATTTCAATGACTCCTGTTTCACTCAATTTCCGGCAAATATAGTTTCCCTGTTCCAGTGAAAAGGATATAAAATTGCAGACATCATCTATGGAGGGAGGAACTGAGTTTAGGCGTTCAAGTACCCTGATAGCTGAAACTACAAGATGCGCGTCATTGTAAAGGTTTAAATTCAACATAATTAATAGTGAAAAGAATCTGTTAAAAACTATTGTTAAGGGTAAATCGTAATATTGTTATTATTTGGTCTGTGTCTTGACATACAAACACAATCAGAGTAACATTTTCAGTTAATTTGTCAAGTAGCCATATCTTAATAGATTCCTGAAATATAAATAATATATTAGAATAATTGGAGGGTGCCATGACTGAGATAATTGATGTAAAGGCAAGAGAAATTCTCGATTCAAGAGGAAATCCTACGATAGAGGTGGATGTAACAGTTGCCTGTGGCGCTATGGGAAGAGCTTCTGTCCCTTCCGGCGCTTCCACCGGAACCCGCGAAGCTCTCGAGCTCCGCGATAAGAAGTCAAAGAGATACGGCGGCAAGGGGGTTCTTACTGCCGTTGATAACATTATTAATAAAATTGCTCCTGCCGTCAGGGGGATGGATTCTGCGAATCAGGTTGCTCTTGATAAATGTATGATCAAACTTGACGGGACTCCCAACAAGGAGAAATTGGGAGCAAATGCAATTCTTGGTGTTTCAATGGCTGCCGCAAGGGCTGCTGCTGCCGCGTTTGGCCTGCCTCTCTATCGTTATCTTGGCGGTATTAATGCGAGATATCTTCCGATGCCCATGATGAACATTATAAATGGCGGTGCCCACGCATCAAACAATCTCGATATTCAAGAGTTTATGATAATTCCTGTCGGCGCGAAAAGCTTGGCTCAGGCTGTTCAGATGGGAGCAGAGACTTTTCACAGTTTGAAAAAGATCCTTAAAGGTAAAGGTCTTAATACAAGCGTGGGTGATGAAGGAGGATTTGCTCCGAATCTTGAATCAAACGAGGAAGCGATTAAAAACATTATGCTTGCCATTGAATCAGCAGGATATAAGCCTTTCCGTGATATAGGCATCGGACTCGATGTGGCTGCAAGCGAGTTTTTTAAGAAGGGGAAATATCATTTGAGTTCTGAAGGAAAACAGCTTAATTCTGAGCAGATGATAGATTATTACGAGCAATTGGTAGATAAATATCCGATACTCTCAATAGAGGACGGGCTTGCGGAGCAGGACTGGAAAGGCTGGGAAGCCATGACCAGACGCCTTGAAGGAAGCGTCCAGCTTGTGGGGGATGACATATTTGTGACCAATCCCGAGATATTTGCCAGGGGTATTGATAAAGGAATTGCCAACTCTATTCTGATAAAACTCAACCAGATCGGAACTGTAACCGAGACGCTTGATACGATTGAAATGGCGAAACAGGCCGGTTATACAACCGTTATATCTCACAGGTCGGGCGAAACCGAAGACTCCTTTATTGCCGATCTAGTTGTTGGTATTAACGGTGGCCAGATTAAAACCGGTTCAATGTCAAGAAGTGACCGTGTGGCAAAATACAACCAGCTTATAAGGATTGAAGAAGAGCTCGGAGAAGGAGCCCTCTTTTCAGAAGAGATTCTTTAGAAGTTTATATGAAAGTAGTCAGGAGTCAGGAGACAGAATTCAGAATCCGGGACACAAAGGTTCTCCTTCTATTCTGAATTCTGACTCCTGAATTCCGGATCCTAAGCCGACAAACATCGTAACAAGAAACTATAAGATTTACGAGGCGCTGACATGGTAAATGATACGAAGTATATTTTTGTTACGGGTGGAGTTCTCTCATCTCTTGGGAAAGGTCTTGCTTCTGCATCCATAGGAGCACTTTTAGAGAGTCGCGGTCTTTCCGTAACCATTCAGAAACTTGACCCATATATAAATGTCGATCCCGGCACAATGAATCCTTTTCAACATGGGGAAGTTTTTGTAACTGATGATGGTGCTGAAACGGATCTGGATCTCGGGCACTATGAACGCTTCACCAGAGTTAAAATGGGAATGGACAATAACTTTACCACCGGTAAAATCTACTATTCGGTGATTTCAAAGGAGAGGCGAGGGGATTATCTGGGCGGAACCGTTCAGGTCATTCCGCATATTACTGATGAAATCAAAAGAAGCATCAGACTCGTGGCGGACGGGGTAGATGTTGTTATAGTGGAGATAGGCGGCACAATAGGAGATATTGAAAGCCTCCCTTTTTTAGAAGCAATAAGGCAGTTCAAAACCGATGTCGGAAAAGAGAATGTTATTTATATTCATCTGACGCTGGTCCCTTACATTGCAACTGCCGGAGAGGTAAAGACGAAGCCGACCCAGCACAGTGTTAAGGAATTGAGGAGCATAGGTATCCAGCCCGATATACTTCTTTGCAGGGCAGACAGGGACTTGTCAAAAGATATAAAAGGGAAGATAGCCCTTTTCTGTAACGTGGGAGTCGATGCTGTTATTACTGCAAAAGATGTCGAGTCTATTTATGAAGTTCCTTTGAATTTCCACAATGAGGGTCTGGATGATAAAATAATAGAACTTCTTAACATCTGGACAAGGGCTCCTCGTCTTGATGCCTGGAAGGATCTTGTAAGAAAGATTAAAGCTCCAAAATATTCGGTCAAGATTGCGATTGTGGGTAAATACACGAACCTGATAGAATCATATAAAAGCCTTAACGAAGCCCTCTACCACGGCGGATTTTCGAATGATTGCCGGGTAAGCCTTTTTTTTGTGGATTCAGAAAATATTAACAACAACAATTGCGGGGAGATTCTTGCTGATGCTGACGGCATATTGGTTCCGGGAGGGTTCGGATCACGAGGAGTCGAGGGGAAAATATGCGCTGCAAAATACGCCAGAGAGAACAAGATTCCATATTTCGGAATATGCCTCGGGATGCAGATAGCAGTTATAGAATATGCCCGCAATGTGGCGGACATGGAAGGCGCCCACAGTTCCGAATTTGACGAGAAGACGCCGTTTCCTGTCATATATCTCATGCTCTCCTGGTATGATGAAAAAACCAAGAAAATTCAAAACCGGGACATTAATTCTGAAAAAGGCGGAACAATGCGCCTTGGCGCATATCCATGCCTTATAAAGGAAGGGACCCTGGCAAATGATGCTTATAATACCGGGAATATTTCAGAGCGGCACAGGCACAGGTATGAATTTAACAATAAATTTATGGGAAGGCTCGAGGAAAAGGGACTTATTGTCAGCGGGACTTCTCCAAGCGGTGATCTTGTTGAAATTGTCGAAATAAAAGACCACCCGTGGTTTCTTGGCTGTCAATTCCACCCGGAATTCAAGTCGCAGCCTATGAATCCCCATCCTCTTTTTAAGTCATTCATTGGTGCGGCATTAAAAATGAAACTTGCGACAGACGGTAGCTGAGTTCGTGATCCGCCGCGGCGGACCTTCGCGGAAACGGCCTTAAATAGCAAATTCGGCTTTTTACTGTGTTACCGCTTTTTATGAACTCGTAAAAATTCAGACGGCAAAGTAAAAAGTTCATTATGCAAGGCGCGCGAATCTTGAGGAATGAAGCGTACTTTTTGGTACGCTGCAATGACGAAAGGTGAAGCGCAACACAGCAGAATGACTTTTTACTTTGCCGTCACTTTTGATACAATGAATTCAGCTATCTTCTCGGCGGATACCCCAAAAAGCTCCTCCATCTTTACCAGATTGAGGTATTTGTCTTCCCACGCCACACTGTTCTCCTGAACTATGTTCTTTATATGGTCATACTTTCCGCCCAGAGCTTTTATCTTTACAGGGAGCGGCACGGTTTCCCTGAAATAGATGTGGAGTAAAAGAAGATTATCAATGATATTGGGGTTGCTGGGAGAAGAGGATATTGCTGGGATGATAATTATGCTGCGGTCATCTTTCCTTCCTTTCCCTATATACACATTGCCCTGCTGGACGATTATTTTTTTGGTTCCTTTAAGACGATGATCGGTTTCAACGCGTGATGGAATTGATTTTAACGTACCGTCTTTTTTAACTATTTCGATTGCTGTCTCTTCCGTGAGTTCACCCAGAAGGTTCAGTCCGCTGATCTTGTAAAGAATGGAACCCTTAATTTCCGAAACAATCTCCTGCAAATTTTTCAGAACCAGGATGTTCATATTTGTAAGTTGCGAGTGGCTCAGATTATGGACATTGAGAGTATCGAAGAGTATTCCATAAAGCTTTTCGCTTATGCGGCTTGTTCCAACAGTAACTGTTTTAGCCTGGTGTTTTATGGCATCTATTGGCCGCGACAGGTGGTTTATAGATTCACCAAGGGATTTAATAAGGGTGTTTATCATATTAAGGGCGGTTCCCTTTAAACCGAAATCGAGTTCAAAATCAGATACCGGCAGCTTGCCGGAAAGATACTTGCAAAGCAAAATAAGGTTCGAAGAAGCATCAAGGCTCATGATCGACGGGAAACGGTTCTCGTTCTTCTTTAGTCTGAATTCGTTGTAGAACCGGGCTATTTTTTCCCTGAAAGATTTTTCAAGAATAAATTCGTATATATCAACTCCGTTTTTCTGCCGGTCATCAATGGCGTTTTCAATTTCTTCCCTGAAATTATACATGAATCTTGAACCTTCATTGATGGATAACGCCGCATAGTATCCCCAGATATGGCCTGCAAGCGTATTTAATACCGGGGCGAGATGCTGGCCTACAACCGGAACAAAGAAAACATCTTCAGCATACGGACCAAATCTCTCTTCGCCTTCATCGGCTATAACAACCGGTGTGGCCTTGTGTGCTTTGAATATAGCGGTATCTTTTATGATATCGCCGATAACATTACCCCTTGTTCCGGCAGCGCATATGATGATCAGCGGCTCGGATGAGAGGTCTATATGCTTCTTATCTTCAATGAAATCAGAGGAGATTGTCTTGTAACAGAGCTCGCTGAGCTTTATTCGTATTTCATCAGACGATGCCTTGTTGGGACCGCTTCCTACGGCTGCCCAGTACGTTTTGGTTACCGCAAGCCTTCTGGCAGATGCTTCGATCTTATCGCGCAGCAAAAGAACTTTTCTCATTTGTGATGGCAACTCGAGGAGGCTTTTTATCTCTTCGGATATGAACTCCCCGTTTTTGCGTCCCAATAATCCGGCAATGAAAAGGCTGAGAATGGTCCCTGCAACAATCTGGCAGTAAAAAGCTTTTGTTGATGCCACTGACATTTCGATATCGCGTCCGCTGCTGGTATAAATAACGCCGTCAACCTTAAAGGTTATATCCGAATCTCTCCGGTTAACGATGGCAATAGTGTTAGCCCCTCTTTTTTTAACCATCTCAACTGCTCGGTTTGTATCTGTTGTTGTTCC
The DNA here is from genome assembly GCA_020052975.1 of Desulfobacterales bacterium. The sequence goes on from JAGVOC010000172.1 coordinate 5,711, forward strand.
TGACTGGCTTATTGCCACAACAAGGGTATCCGACATGCCGGAGGGATTTTCGTTCAGGCCTATCTTGAAACCGCTCAGTTCAGATGCTTTATGGGAGCTGATATTGATGGAAGGATCGTCCAGATAGTAGTTCAGTATATCTGAGCATACGAGTGCGGCAACTCCTGCTGTCCCCTGGCCGATAAAGTAAATCCGGCGAATTCTGTTCTCCCGGAAGGCGTTCTTAAGGGATTCCGGAAATTCCTTTTCTGAAAGAAAAACTGATGGTTTTTTGCTGTCATGGCTGATTTTCCAGCGGTTTTGAAGGGTTTTTTCAACCGAAGAGGGGGATTCAGAGATCTCTTTGAGAAAATAATGGGGATAATTCTGACGGTCTATATCCCTTGAAGTAATATTCGTATATTTAATATTTTTTTCTTCAAGCTGAACAGGGGTGTTATCATAATACATTGCTTTTATTCCGGAAATACCGCCATTCGATTTCTGGTTTAATATGAATATCTGTCCCTGGGTGCTCCCGTTTTTACCTTCAATTATTTTTTCTCCTTCCAGTTTCAGGTAATACTGTGTCTCTTCTATTAATCCGTAAACTTCGGAAGCCGGTATATAGTGGTCTTTTCCTATTCCGATAAAGACTGCCTGACCGCTTCCTCTCTGTGCAAGAAAAAATCTGCCCGGGTCGAGGTCGGTGTGCATAGATATGGCGTGGGATCCTTCAAAATCATTTACAGCAAGGCGAAAAGCTTCCTCGACCTGAAAGCCCCTGTTTAAGTATTTTTCAATCTGAAGCGGGATTATCTTCGTATCTGTTGTTATTTCCCTGTGGATAAGATTGCCGCTGCTTTCATATTCTTTTTTAAGCTCAAGGTAATTATCGATGTCTCCGTTTAAGCATACGTGGATTATGCCGTTTTCCCCGGCACGACCTCCCGTTGTCTGGCCGTCGACAGGGTGACAATTTGCCTCTGTAATAGCGCCGACTGAAGCCCATCTGGTGTGGGATGAGACCGTATGATAACGGTTCGGAAAAGAGGAAAGTATCCGGAGTATGCGGTCATTTTTTATCTGGGAACGCAAAAAAGTGATATTGTCTCCGAGGCTTCCTATTTCTGCCGCAACCTTATAAACAAAGGCAAGGGAGACTATAGGATTGCCATTTTTCTCTTTTATCCGGTTGATTGTTATCCCGCCATTCAGAAGAATATCAGTGCATGAACGCTCTTTTAAAATACCGGCAAGGTTCTCATTTGTTATAATTTTCTCAAAGCTTGCATATTCCGAATCATTCAGGACAAACATCAGGGAAATGCCTGCGGAATCCCGACCTCTTACCTCAAGGCGGTCTATACTGTTTAAAACAGCATTTATGTTCTTGTATATGGTTACGGTTGTAAAAGAAGGGCTGTTATCCGAAGCGCCGATAAGTTCGTTTATCTTTGATATGTTTTGCCTGATTTCGCTGGAAAGGCACCATGAAATATCCTTCAGATTTTCAATCCGATTTGATATTACATCAACGGCTGAAGGTTCAAGTTGCCCCATTTTCTCTGAAAGGACCTTTGATTCCGAACCGATTATGCCGTTTATGTGTTTTGACAGGGATGCAAGTTTTTCCTGATGTTCTTTACTGGTATATATACCGAAAAACTGCTCGTCCCTTTTTAATTCCCGGACGTTTTCAAGAAGAGATTCAATGACCTTTTTACCGCAAAGGTAGTTGTCGTCAATCGAATAATTATTCTTTATGCAAAGAACAAAGGAGCGGGCTTCAATTTTCCTGATGCTCTCTTCAATATATGCCATGTCGATTTTCGGAGCCGGCTTTTTTTCCTTTTTAAAAGAGACTATACCGGCAAGGCCGCAGCAGAGAATATTTTGCCGGCATGGGAAAAATATAAAAGATCTGTAGGGAACGCCGGACGGGTCTTTACCGAAATAGACCTTCGCAGAAAGATAAGAAAGGATGTTTGTAATTTCCGTTACGAAAAGTTTCAGAATATAGCTTATCATCGGTGGAATATATTCCTTTTGAGCTTGTTATTAAATGGTTTCTTTGTTTCTTTTGCCAAGAATTTCGCATATTTTCAAAACATCTTCCGGCTTATCAACTCCGATGCTCTCATGTTCCGTAAGAACAACATGTATGGGAATGTCATTTTCAAGCAACCGGAGCTGTTCAAGCTTTTCTGCAATTTCAAGCCGGCTCGGGCCTAAAGCGACAAATTTTTTCAGCACATTCATCCTGAATGCATAAAGGCCAATATGTCCGAAAAACACCTCTTCCTGACCATCACGGTAACAAGGAATCGGCAAACGTGAGAAATAAAGGGCTTTTCCGGTTTTGGAAAAAACTACCTTTACCTGATTGATGTTTCCGGCTTCGTTTTGCCCGATCTTTCTTGCCAGAGTGGTTACTTTAATATCAGGTGATACGAAAGGGCCGACCAGTTCCGTCAGCATGGCAGGCTCAAGAAGCGGCTCATCACCCTGTATGTTAACGACTATGGCATCTTCAGGTAAATTCAAAATTATGGCGGCATCCAGGACCCTGTCGGTTCCGCTCGGGTGGTCGCTGCGGGTTTTAACCACCGGGACATCAAGAGCTTTTGCCGCTGACTCGATACGCTCGTCATCTGTTGCAAGGACGACCTGTGAAAGTTCAGGGCATTCACTCGCCCGGGTAAAGACGTGCCAGAACATAGGCTTGCCTGAGATATCAGCAAGGGGCTTCCCCGGGAAACGGGTCGAACCAAAGCGGGCCGGGATAATCCCGTAACATTTATACTGTTTTTCCATAATTTATCAATAAATCCATTCGCATTCTATTGCAAGATTTTCATTCGATTTAATCATTTCTGTATTCATAATGCTTTGTCAGTGTATCAAATCCCATGTTCAGTTTTACCACATCATGGGGAATCAGAACATATTTCCAGGGCTTGCCGCCGTTTTGAACTGTATATTCTGTTGCGTTTGAGCAGTAAGTAAGGGCGGCCTGGGATTTTTCCTGCACTTCGGCCGTGTCAATGTCGCCTTCCTTTTTGGTTTCAATCATATAGATGGCGTCGGCTGTTTCCGCTACAAAGTCAGGATGATATTGTCTGGAATTGTGTTTCCAGTAAATATGGAACTGATTGGCGGCCGGGCGCAGCCATTTAAGAACTGCTTTATCCTGCTCTAAGATACATGCAAAATCTTTCTCTGTTTTTGAATCAAACTTATACAGGTTGTGACAGGCTTTTTTAAAACCGGAAAATACTTTGCCTGGAATTGTGTTGGTCGGTGTTATGGTTTCTGTATAATGATGAATGCTGTCTTTTGTGTATTTTGAGAAATTATGGTCTTCTATTTTGGTAAAGGGCCTCACAATAGGTTTTTCGAAAGTTGGCGCTTCACAATAAAAATGTTGAATCATTTGAGCATAAACATACTGTCCAATCTCATTTTTATGATACTGGACAACATTCATGATCTGTTCTTCATTAAGATATGTTTTGAATTTCTCAATAACCTGTCCAGCTAATTTAAAAATCAAATCAGACTGAACATCATAATCAATTTCAGAGTAGTTTATAATCTCATTAACAATTATGTTATCAAGGCTATCCGGAACAATCCTTCCTTTGCCGATTACAATATCAATACTGTTTTCCTGTTCACGAAGCTTTTTAACAAGAATTTCTTCCGACACCGGCTGAAAGTTTAAATTTTTCACATCCAGATCAAAGTCATTAAAGCCAGAC
>JAGVOC010000343.1 GCA_020052975.1 Desulfobacterales bacterium
AAGAGGATGCTGGATAAATCATATGCCGAGATAATCGCAAAAAACATTCAGCCGAAGGAAGAGGCCTTGCAGTTTCTCAACCAGCCTGTATCGGCAGTTACAAACAGCAGGCTTGTTTATTGCGGAAAAGATACGTCGATTCAGGATGCAGCATCCATTATGAGCAAACAGAGTTGCAGTTCCATCTTTATAAAAGACAGCGCCGGCGAATTCATCGGTGTTGTTACCGATAATGACCTGAGAAAAAAAGTAATCGCAAAAGGTTACGACATAAAACTTCCTGCCGCAGATATAATGTCTTCGCCTTTGTGCAAAATATCGGGGCAGTCTCTTGTATTTGAAGCTTTCATGGCGATGATGCAGCAGAATATAAAACACATAGCGGTTACCGATATGGATGGGAAGGTTACAGGCATTGTAACAAACAGAGACCTTTTAACCGCACAGGGTCAATCTCCTTTTTTTGTTGTGCGGGAAATAGTCACTGCAAACAGTATCGATGAAATTATTCACAAACACAGGCGCTTGCCTAAATTGATACAAGCGCTTATCAACAATGGAGCAAAAGCGAAAAACGTCACCCGGTTTATTACAACCGTTTCGGATACGATTTTGAACAAAATCATCGGATTTGCAATTAATGACCTTGGCCCACCTCCTGCTCCGTTTGTATTCATGATAATGGGAAGCGAGGGGAGGAAAGAACAGACGTTAAAAACCGACCAGGATAATGCAATAATTTTTGATGATGTTCCGGAAGATAAAGAAGATGGAGTAAGGGAATATTTTTTAAATTTCGGAGAGAAAGTATGTACTTGGCTGGACATGGCAGGCTATGAGTTTTGTAAAGGCGATATCATGGCTAAAAATCCCAAATGGTGCCAGCCTTTGTCCGTCTGGAAAAAATACTTCAATTCCTGGATACACACTGCTGAAGCGGAAGATTTGCTTAAATCAAGCATTTTTTTCGATTTCAGATGCGCTTACGGTGATTCAAATCTTACCGTACAGTTAAGGAAATATCTTTTAAAATCACTGGGAGGATGGGCAGGCTTTTTCCGGCATCTTTCGGAAAACGCATTGTACTTCAAGCCGCCGATCGGTTTTTTCCGGAATTTTGTTGTCGAATCAAAGGGCGAGCACCGGGATGCGCTTGATATTAAAAGCGCCATGACGCCGATAGTCGATTTCGCAAGGATATATGCGTTAAAGAACGGTATTGAAGAAACAAACACGCAGGAGAGGCTATATCAGCTCTATTTGAAAAAAATATTAACCTGGCAGGATTACAATGAAATTGATCAGGCTTACAGCTTCATGATGCAACTCCGGTTTGTAAGACAGGTCGGATCTGTAATAGATGAAAAATCAAAACCCGACAATTACATTAATCCGAAGAAACTTTCCAGAATGGAACAGACCATGTTAAAAGAGATATTCAAAAAAATTGAAAACATTCAGGCAAAGCTGAGTTTTGAATTTACAGGGATGCCGTAATATAAAAAAGGGGTCCAGGGTTCAAGGGTTCGAGGGTTCAAGGGGGCGAGTGATCTGGTAATTTGAAGATTACAAAACTTTTTATAGATGAAAATGCGGTTGACTTTCCCGCTGCGAAATCGATGCTGCAGCGATACAAGATGCCATATGAAATAGCCGGAAGTCAGGATAGAGTATTCGAATTCATATCCGCTTCGGAATATCCCATTCAACAGGCGAAAGAGACTCTCTACATAACAAAAAACAGGGGCTCTTTTATAAAAGAATGTCCGGGAACAAGTTATTACACCTGTTGCGGATATAAGATTCTGCATATCGGAACTTTCTGCAGCATGGATTGTTCGTACTGCATTCTCCAGTCATATTTTCATCCTCCTGTTCTCCAGTTCTTTGTAAATCATGAAGATCTTTTAAAGGAAATAGATACGCTTTTTAAGAAGGAAGCTGTCTCAAGGGTGGGAACGGGGGAGTTCACAGACAGCATGATATGGGAAAGATGGACCGATCTTTCAACTATTTTAGTGCCTGCATTCTCAGAACAATCGAAGGCGGTACTTGAGCTTAAGACAAAAACAACCGACATCGATCTTCTGAAAGGGCTTCGCCATAACCGCAAAACGATAGTCTCATGGTCTTTGAATACGGAAAGGATAATAAAAGAGCAGGAACGCCGCACCTCTTCACTTATCGCAAGGCTTAAGGCTGCAGCGGTATGCGAGTCCTGGGGATATCCTGTTTCATTTCACTTTGATCCCGTGATCCTGTACGATGGGTGTGAGGAAGAGTATAAAAAGGTTATCCAAAGCATTTTTTCATATGTTTCTCCCGACAATATAGTATGGATAAGCATAGGCACATTCCGCTTTATGCCTGCGCTTAAATCAATAATCCGGAAGCGGTTTCCGGACTCAAAAATTCCCTACGGTGAATTCGTTACTGGACTTGACGGTAAAACGAGATATTTCAAGCCTTTGAGGATCGATATTTATAAAAAAATGGTTGCATGGATAAAAGAAATTGCGCCGGATGTTCTTGTATATTTCTGCATGGAAGATGACGAGGTATGGGAAAAGACTGCCGGATTTGTTCCGAAGGATAGAGGCGGGCTTTCGGCGATGCTTGATAAGAGCGCTATACTGCATTGCGGACTGAGATGACTTTGTAAAAAGTCCATCTGCTGTGTTGCGCTTCATCTTTCGTCATTGCGGCGTACTTATATGTACGCCTCATTCCTCAAGATTCGCGCGCCTTGCATATGAATCTTTTTACAAAGTCATCTGAAATATTATGGAACCATGAGAAAATGAGATTAAAAGATCGGATTCGTGGTAATTTAATCTTTACCGGTTTTCTTTTCCTGTTATTATGTGCAGGAAGTTACGCCGAATGCTCCGGGCTTTTTGAAGTCAGATGGGTGGATGACGGCGATACTATTGTTTTGACGGATGGAAGGCGTGTAAGGTACATAGGCATAAATTCGCCGGAAGTTGAAAGTGAGTATTCCAAAGCAGAACCGTTCGGGGATGAAGCAAGAGAATTAAACCGGGAACTTGTCCATCTGAAAAAGGTACTCCTCGAATTTGACATTGAAAAATATGACCAATATGGCCGGTTGCTTGCCTATGTTTTTTTACCTGACGGTACTTTTATTAATAATGCCATTATAACAGCAGGATATGCTTATTGTTTGCCTACGAAACCGAATTTGAAATACGAAGAACTATTTTTAAAGTCACAGCAGAATGCCATGCTGTCGAATAAAGGCATATGGCAGAACCTGAATGATAATCCTGAAGAATATATAGGAAACAGCAGATCAAAAAGATTTCATCTTGAGAGTTGCCCGTTTGCCGGAAAAATTGACAAGAACAGCATAAAAATCTATAAAGGAAAGCGGGATGCTTACCGGGATGGTTATGCCCCGTGTAAAAAATGCTTAGGAGCCGTTACGAAATAACCATTATATTTCTGACCAGTTAGTTACGGATCCTTATGCCGAGCATGGCATTCCAATGTTACGGTTATTTTTTGAACGACGGCTTAGGAGCCGTTACGAAATAACCATTACATTTCTGACCATTTCGTTAGGAGCCGTTACAAAATAACCATTACATTACTGACCATTTTGTTACGGATCCTTATGCCGGTCACGGCATTTCAATGTTGCGGTTATTTTTGAACGACGGCCTGAACGAAAACAGCCATGGAGACCTTTGAAGAACGCCCAATTTTGGCCAAGTACAAGGAAGGCGATAATAAAGACTTAGGTTCCTGGTTCACAGTCCCTGGTTCCTGGTTAAAAGTCTAAAAACCAGAAACTACAAACCAGAGACCAGAAACCAAGTCTTTAAATAAATCTGACAAAAGGAGGTGTTATGCAAAGGTCTCCCAGGGAGATTAGCCGATGACCTTCGATAAGGAAAAAAGCAGGCGACTGGTAGGCTTGTTTTTGTTTGCTGTTGTTCTTTACAATTATCCTATTTTATCTCTCTTCAATATTTCAAACAGAATATCGGATATTCCTGTTTTATACCTGTATCTTTTTTTTGTCTGGATATTGTCAATTGTTCTGGTTGTTATTATAAACAGATATCCCCGAAAAAACGAATTACCCGACATAAGCCGTCGTTCAAAAAATAACCGTAACATTGAAGTGCCGTGACCGGCATAAGGAGCCGTAACAAAATGGTCAGAAATGTAATGGTTTATTTCGTAACGGCTCCTAAGGGACTGAGGCATCATTATGCTTGAGACGGGAACCATTCTTACGGTCTCATTCGGCTATATCGGACTCCTTTTTGCAATTGCGTACTACGGAGACAAAAGGGCCGATATCGGGCGAAGCATTATAAGCAATCCTTATATATATGCGCTTTCGCTTGCGGTTTACTGTACGGCCTGGACGTTTTATGGAAGCGTCGGACGCGCCGTCAACACCGGACCCGGATTTCTCACCATCTACATAGGTCCGACTCTCATAGCATTTCTCGGCTGGTTTGTGTTAAGAAAAATAATCAGGATAAGCAAAGTACATCGGATAACCTCCATAGCCGATTTCATTGCTTCACGTTATGGCAAGAGCACAACTCTCGGAGGAGCTGTTACGATTATTGCTGTGCTCGGAATCATTCCCTATATTTCTCTTCAGCTTAAGGCGATTTCAACCAGCTATCTCCTTATCAGGCAGTATCCGCTGATTTCAAAACCGGTTCATTTCGCTTCAGTACCGGTGCTTGCCGATACCGCTTTTTATGTTGCGCTTCTGCTTGCTGTATTTACCATTCTTTTCGGAACCCGCCACCTTGAGGCGACGGAACGCCATGAAGGGCTGGTAGCCGCGATAGCTTTCGAATCGATGGTAAAGCTTGTCGCATTTCTTGCAGTAGGCATATTTGTCACTTACGGAGTATATGACGGTTTCGGGGATGTTTTCAGAAAAGCCGAAGCTGTTCCCGAACTGAGAAAAATTTTTACAATGGGAGAAAGCCCTGGAGCCTATGCGGACTGGAGCATATATATATTTCTGTCCATGATGGCTATCTTATTTCTTCCTCGGCAATTCCAGGTGGCCGTTGTTGAAAATGTGAATGAAGAGCACTTGAACAAGGCTATATGGCTTTTCCCTTTGTATCTTCTTGCCATAAACATTTTCGTCATGCCGGTTGCGCTGGGAGGAGTCCTTCATTTCGGAATGGGGCAAGTGGATGCGGATACCTTCGTGCTCACACTTCCCATGGCCGAACATAAGGAAGGGCTCGCCCTTTTTGTTTTTATCGGTGGTTTATCTGCTGCCACGGGAATGGTAATTGTTGAGACAATCGCGCTCTCGACAATGATATGCAACGATCTTGTCATGCCGGTTCTGATACGCATGCAGTTTTTCCAGATATCAAAACGAGCCGATTTGAGCAGCCTTCTGCTTTCAATACGCAGAGGCAGCATTGTTCTGGTACTGCTTCTCAGTTATATGTATTTTCGTTTCATCGGAGAGTTTTATGCCCTGGTATCGATAGGTCTTGTGTCGTTTGCTGCGGTCGCGCAATTTGCCCCTTCCATACTCGGAGGCATTTTCTGGAAGAGAGGGACAAGGGCAGGGGCTTTATGCGGATTGCTTGCAGGTTTTCTGGTATGGGCATACACGCTCGTTTTCCCATCCCTTGTTCAGGCCGGTTTCCTTCCCCAGAGTTTTGTAACGGAGGGTCCTTTTGGAATAGGATTTTTAAAACCTTTTCAGCTTTTCGGGCTTCAGGACTTCGATCACATAGCCCATTCTTTGTTCTGGAGCATGCTTGCAAATATAGGCGCATACACGACAGTCTCATTATACAGCCGCCCGACTGCCATTGAACACAGCCAGGCTGCCCTTTTCGTGGATATATTCAGACATTCAGGCGAAACGGATGAATCTCCGATATGGAGGAGAACAGCATCGGTTCCTGATCTTCGGTCTCTTCTGAGCAGGTTTCTCGGGCAGCAAAGAGCCGACGAAGCTCTTTCCTCATATGCAGAGAAGCGCAACATCGACTGGAAAGCCGCTTTAACAGCGGATGCCGGATTTGTAAGTTATGCCGAAAAACTGCTTGCCGGAGTCATAGGATCGGCTTCAGCGCGCGTAATGGTCGATTCGGTTGTCAAGGAAGAACCTCTCGGCATCGATGAAGTGATGGATATTCTGGATGAAACGAAGCAGGTTATAGCGTATTCAAGGGAGCTTGAAAAAGCAACCTCAGAGTTAAAAGCCGCAAATGAAAGGCTCAAGGAGCTTGATCAACTTAAGGATGAATTTATTTCAACTGTTACGCATGAATTAAGGACACCTCTTACTTCGGTGAGATCTCTTGCTGAAATACTTAATGAGAATCCGGATGTCACCCCGGAACAGCACAGCAATTTTACCGGGATAATAATTAATGAAAGCAAAAGGTTAACCCGTCTTATCAGCCAGATCCTCGATTATCAGAAAATGGAGTCGGGAAGGATGGAATGGCAGATTTCCCGGATTGATTTAAAAGATATAGTCAATGAAGCCGTTAATGCCACAAGCCAGCTTATTCATGAAAAAAATATTAGAGTAAATCTGGATTTACCTGCTGCTGTGCCTCTTGTTTCCGGCGACAGGGACAGGCTTATACAGGTAATGTTCAACCTTGTTTCAAACGCGGTAAAATTTTGTGACAATAAGAATGGAATAATAGGTATAAAGATAGTTAAAGAAGATCATCATCTGAGGGTTGATGTTTCGGATAACGGTATCGGTATAAGCCGTGAGCATCAGGATATAATATTTGAAAAATTCAGGCAGGTGATTAATACGAAATTTGGACGCCCGCGCGGAACCGGTTTAGGTTTGACTATAACAAAGCGAATTATTGATTATCATAACGGTAAAATCTGGGTGGAAAGCGAACCCGGTAAAGGGTCCACTTTCTCATTTATTGTGCCTTTGACGGCTTCGTAAAAAGTCATTCTGCTGTGTTGCACTTCATCTTTCGTCATTGCAGCGTACCAGTAAGTACGCTTCATTCCTCAAGATTCGTGCGCCT
>JAGVOC010000384.1 GCA_020052975.1 Desulfobacterales bacterium
CGAAAACAGTCTCGAATCCCTGAAAAGAGAACTCCAGCTCCTGAGCATCTCTCCCTCTCTTCAGTATATAGAAACAACATGGCTGATCAACAGGATGGACATTGCATTCTCGAGCATCAAACATGAAGGCACGCTCGAAATACGCCTGATAGAACCGAAAAACGAGAGGGTCTACTACGTAACCGGCCAGCATGAATGCTCTTTAGGCACAATGGGGCCGGATGACGCGTCATACATATCATGGGCTCAAAAAGAAGAAAATATCGGCCAGATCATGTTTACCAGCATTTCAACCATTCAGTTCAATGGTAACCCCGCGCGTCCGATTATGAGAATGGTCATCCCTGTATGGCAGATATCCGTCGATGAATCACACCCCGTTGCAACCAATAAGTTTTCAGGGGTCCTGGTCTTTTTTCTCGACGTAAGCAGGCTCATTGGCAATATTACCGATGAGATCCGCTCGGGGAAAACAGGGTACTCATGGGTTATTGATGAAAATGGCACGTTCCTCTACCACCAGGACGAATCGTTCATCGGGAAAAACGCGTTTAAGGTGAGGAAAGGGAAAAAGCCCACTATTTCATTTGAAAGGATCAATGAGATTCAGCAAGACAAAATGCTGAAAGGTGAAGAGGGGACCAGCTGGTATATTTCAGGTTGGCACAGAGGGGTTGAGGGTGAAATTAAAAAGCTGATTGCATACACACCTATCTCATTCGACGACAAAGTGAAAAAGAGGATATGGTCAGTGGCAGTCGTAGCTCCTGTAAGCGAAATTGAAGGTCCAATCCATGAAATACAACAGCGACAGATACTCCTTCAGGCTCTCATCATCTTCGTCATCCTCTTTGGAGGAATCTTCATAAACTTCATGATCTTAAGCTGGTCAAATACGCTTGAACAGGAAGTTACAAAAAAAACTATCGAATTAAAAAAATCGGAGCAGCAATACAAATCTCTCGTAGAAAATGCTGAAGATATTATTTTTACGGTGGACTATCATGGAAATATTCTTTCAATAAACAGGTATGGTGCCTATTTTCTGACCTTGCGGGAAGAAAGTATTGTCGGACGCAATTTGCTGGATCTCATTTCATGGCCGAGCAGCGAAGTGCTTCTGACGATGATCAAGAAGGTATTCGAAACAAAAGAGAGCAAGCAGATAACCCACCTGGTCCTGATAGAAGACCGGGAGTACTGGCTGAATACGCATTTCAGAAGGCTATGGGATGAACAAGGAAATATCTATGCTGTCCTTGGCATATCGAGGGACATTACTGAAAGAAAAGAAATGGAGGAACATAGTTATTATACGGAAAAACTGGCGGCCATGGGGACACTTGCTGCCGGTGTAGCGCATGAAATCAATAATCCACTTGCGGTTATTCTCGGTTTTACCGATATACTCCTGGAGAAGGCTCAACCAGATTCTGATGAATATGATATATTGAAAACGATAGAAAAACAGGGGCTCAATGCCAAAAGGGTTGTTGAAAACCTTTTAAGTTTTGCGCGTTATAAAGAACAAAAGCAAGAACCCATTAATGTAAATGAGGGGATAGAATCGGTATTAAACGTTATGGGAAATACCCTTGTGGTAAACAAGATTTCTGTGAAAAAACAGTTTGAAGAAAGCCTCCCGGCGATAATTGGGGATACTGGAGAATTGCAGCAGGTCTTTTTCAACATAATCAATAATGCCATTTATGCGATGCAAGGCGGAGGTATTTTAACAATTACCACAAAATCATCAAACGAAAAGGTTGAGATAAGGATAGCTGATACCGGATGTGGCATTAAAAAAGAACATAGAAAAAGGATATTTGATCCGCTGTTCACAACAAAGGAGGTGGGGAAAGGCACAGGACTTGGTCTTTCTGTTTCGTATGGCATCGTAAAGAAACACGGAGGGTCCGTTACCTTTGACACAACGACAAAAGAAGAATCAGAGGAACCGGGAACTACATTCATTATAGACTTCCCGGTTGCGAAAAATGACTCATTGAACGAGTGAACCGTCCCCTGGAGCGCAGTTTTTTATGAACGAAAGAATAAAACGGAGGAGGGCAGGATGGCAGGGAAAATATTAATAGTAGATGATGAATTGGATATGCTTAAACTACTCAGCATGATCATCAAAGAAAAGACGCCTTATGAGGTTACAACCACCAATAATCCTCTGGAAGCGGTTGAACTGGCAAAACAAGGAGGGATTGACCTGGTAATTACAGACCTGAAAATGCCCGGACTTGACGGGATCGAAGTCCTTGAGGCCGTCAAAAAAGATGACCCGGATCGCCCGGTAATTTTTATTACCGCCTATGCAACGGTCGAATCGGCTTCAGAAGCTATTCAGAAAGGCGGGTTTGACTTCATTACCAAGCCGTTCAGGAAAGAACAGATACTCTTCACCATTGACCGGGCAATGAAATGGATCGCCATGCAGAAAGAAAACAAGTTACTCAAAGAGCAGCTAAAGAAAAGTGAGAAGTGAAGAGCAAGAGCGGAAAAGTATAATCGCCTTGGAGAGAAGGCAGAACCTTTTCTCTCTATTCTTCACGTTTCAATGTTCACTTTATACCCTTGACGGCTTTTTTATATGTTCATTCACAAACTGATCGATATACATATCGGTTAGCGCATCGTTGTACAGAACCGCATCGAGCTGTTTTGTATAGACAGTGAGCTTGCCCAGTATACACAATGTTTCTTCGAGAGTTGACTGCTTATACTTTGCAAAAACAGCATTGACCACGTCCCCGTCGACATGAATCGCAAATCCCATCTTCCTGAGGATTGCTTGTATAAGTCTCACCCGTCGCAATCTCCTTTCAAGAGATGATCCCCCGCCTTTAAAAGAGAACTTTATATAATTGTCATTCAGAGGCTCAGCAACATAGGCCTCTATCGCTGAAAAATGATAGCCGAGCCGAATACTAAAATTCATGTAATTCCTGGCAACAATCGAAAAACTCTTTTCTTCTATATGAGATGGCTGTTTTACCGGGGATGAAGAGGATTGAAGCTGTATACCTGAAAAGCTTCTCTCTTCCGGAGGTCTTGGCTTGGGCCATGTCATATTGCTCATTCCATTGAATATTGCAGAAAAGGGGATTGAAAGGATATCGGCTGGTGTCGGTTTCCTGACTTGCGGTGAAATGCCGCCGCCAATATCGAATAAGTGTATCGAGACAGGGATTCCTGCCAAAAGCTTGACTGCCCCCCTGCATCTATGCCCTTCGCCGATGGATGACATTTCCTGTATTGCTTTCTCATGGGCGAAACGGGATATATCATGGAAAGTCTCACAATATTCCGGGGTGAAATGAGAACTCTCAGGGTCTACAAGATTAAGAGGAACGATCTTCTTGAGTATCCTTTTCAGCCTTTTAAACAAAGCCATTTCCTTCAGAGGTTCTTTCTTCCCTGCGGTAAACTCCATGAGTTCGGTCACTCTGCCTTCGTATACATTGCAGTGAATGGCATCAACCGTTATCTCACAACCGTGTCTGATAACATTCGTAGCCACCTCAGAATTCAGAATCGCAGGGACTCGGTATTCCCTCGTGAGAGATGCCATGTGGCCCATTGCGCTTCCTGCATCTGTGATGATAGCTGATGCCTTGTGCATAACGGTGACATATTTCGGATCGGTGCGTCTCGCAATAAGGACAGCACCTTCCGGGAAATGCTTCAGATGTTCTTCATCCTTCAGGAGGAAAGCTCTTCCAACCCCGATTCCTCTACAGGCGATAACCCCTTTTTCCAAAAGGAGGGGATACCCCTTGATTCGTCTCGGGACATCTAGCCCAGCTTTCTGCCGGATATCCCTTATCCTTAGCGGACGGGTCTGTAATATGTATAAGTGGTCATCTCTGTCAAGCGCCCATTCTATATCCTGTGGGCAGCCGTAATATTTCTCTATCCCGAGTGCATATGTTGCCAGCGTTTTCATCTGTCCATCCGTGAGGCACTGTTTCCCCTTTAATGCATCCGGAATTCCGACTTCCTGAAGGACGCCGTCCTCACCAATGGCAACAATTGTTACCTGGTGTGATATTCTCCTGCTCATTATCGAGCCTTCAGGATGTCTTGATACGATATATGCATCAGAGGGAACAGTTCCATCCTCCATAAATTTGCCGAATCCATACCGTGCGTTTATGAGGATATGATGAGATGCGCGATCATTCGGATCTCTGGTATACACTACACCGCCCGCTTTTGCATCCACCATGCTGAGGATTCCGACCGCCATTGCCATCTCTTCTTCTGAAAAACCGTTTGTCTTGTAATAAAATATTGCCCGTGGAGTGAAGAGACTGGCAACAACCTCTTTATATTTCTCCATAATCCGTTCCTCCGGGACATTGAGAAAGGTAGCATACTGCCCGGCAAAACTAAAATGGCCGTCTTCATGAATCGCGCTGCTTCTTACAGAGACCTTTGTTACTTTACCGGTCTTCCTGCAGAGACCTGAGTACGCATCCCTTATTGCGTTTGCTACATCATCAGGAATAGCCGAGCTTATAATCATGTCCTGTATTTCCCTGCTAACTTCATGAAGCTCTTCAAGATTTTCCAGTCTCAATGCAGAAACTATCCTGTTTGTGTTTTGAAGAAACCTGTTATGTTCCATGAATCTTTTGAATGCATATGAGCTGACCGCAAACCCCTCCGGAGTAGGAAGATTCAGTATCGTTTTTACCGCTCCCAAATGTGCTATCTTGCCGCCGGCTATATGCCCCATATCACGGGTAATATCCTCCAGCGGAATGGTCAGGTCACTTATCGGGACCTCGAACTTCCATAAAAGCATATTTTCAATATCTCTGTTAAGGACGTCAAATTTCCTGCAAAGCACTCTATAGGTATCTTCAGAAGAGAGTGCATTCAGATTCTCGATGATATGCAACACCCCGGAAGCAATCTTTCTGACATTCGCATGAATATACTCTGCATCGAACAGGTATTCGCCTGATACCTTTTCTTCCATATCCGCCATAATCTTCAGTACAATATTATTCGTTGCAAGAAGCTGCTGAAATGCAAGATACTTCTTTTTGAAAATTTCGCTGAGGTTATCTGAAAAGTCTCCGGAAGCCGTTTTTTTGAAATACTTTTGGAGATTCCTCACAATGTATTCCAGCGCTAACGGGAGGTTTTTGATGAAATGATATGTTCTTTCACGAACTGGTCGATGTACATATCCGTTATGACGTCATTATACATAACCATGTCAAGCTGTTTCGTATAGGCAGTAAATTTTCCCAGAATCATCAGCTTCTGTTCAATCATCTCCTGTTTATATTTCGTCATGACCGCATCAATCACATCTTCAGTGACAGTAACTCTGAAGTCCATGTGTTTCAGAATCTCCGAAATAAGCCTCACTCTTCTCAATCTCCTGTCCTGTGCAGCTCCCCCTCCCTTGAAAAAGAATTTGATATAGTTGTCGTTGATGTTCTCACCCGCATACGCCTCAACGAGTGAGAAATGGTATCCGAGCCGTATACTGAAATTCATGTAGTGCTTCGATACCACTGCATAACTGCTCCTCCCCATTTCCTGCAGCTGGTTCTCAGGGACAGAAGCGGTATGGGCAAGCATGCCGAGAAACCCTTTCGCATCCGCAGGCGGAGGCCCCGGCCATTTCATACCTTTCATCCCTTTCAGCATCGCGGAGAATGGAACAGAGTAGATATCCTCCGGCGCTGCCTTCTTGATATTCTCCCTGATGCCTCCGTCGAGATCCAGCAACTGCACATTCACGGGGATGCCGGCGATA
>JAGVOC010000369.1 GCA_020052975.1 Desulfobacterales bacterium
CTCATTATGCAAGGCGCGCGAATCTTGAGGAATGAAGCGTACTTATTGGTACGCTGCAATGACGAAAGATGAAGCGCAACACAGCAGAATGACTTTTTAAGAAGCCGTCAAAATGTAATCTATAAAATTTTTACCCGGCCTTGCTATTTATATTATATTATGGCATTAGAAAGCACTATTTTAACGGTCAGGTCTGTTATTACATTATTTAAAAATATAAAGCCATTAGAATTTGGCGGATTTATTAAGAGGTTTTAACCGACAATGGAAGAAAAGTACGATCCGGGAGTTATAGAAACAAAGTGGCAGTCCCGCTGGGATAAATCGGGCCTGTTCAAAGTCTCTGAAGATCTTGAGAAAAAAAAATACTATCTTCTCGAAATGTTCCCTTATCCTTCAGGGAAAATTCACATGGGGCATGTGAGAAATTATACAATAGGAGATGTTGTTGCAAGATATAAGAGAATGCAGGGATTCAATGTACTCCATCCGATGGGATGGGATGCATTCGGAATGCCTGCCGAAAATGCTGCAATATCAAACAAGACGCATCCTGCAATCTGGACATATCAAAATATCGATTACATGCGCATGCAGCTAAAGCGAATGGGTTTTTCCTATGACTGGGACAGAGAGATTGCAACTTGCAGACCGGAGTATTACCGCTGGGAACAGTGGCTTTTCCTAAAGATGCTTGAAAGGGATAATGCTTACAGAAAGGAGTCTTTTGTCAACTGGTGTGATTCTTGCCAAACGGTTCTTGCCAATGAGCAGGTTGAAGCCGGCATGTGCTGGCGATGCGGGAAGTCGGTTCGGCAGAAAAAACTCTGGCAATGGTTTTTTAAAATAACAGATTATGCCCAGGATCTTCTTGCCCACTGTGATATGCTTCCGGGATGGCCGGAAAAGGTCACAACAATGCAGAAAAACTGGATAGGAAAAAGCATGGGAGCTCAAATCCGCTTCCCTGTTGAAAACATGGATGAGGATATCCCTGTTTTTACAACAAGGCAGGACACTCTTTTCGGGGCAACTTTCATGTGTCTTGCTCCGGAGCATCCCCTTGTAATCAGACTCTCAACGGGAACCAGCGAGGAGAAAAATGTCCTGGAATTTGTTGAAAAAATATCGTTGCAGGACAGGTCGAACAAGGCAATTGAAAATTATGAAAAGGAAGGCGTCTTTACCGGGGCCTGGTGCATTAATCTCGTGAATGGCAGGCGCATGCCGATATATACTGCCAACTTTGCTCTCATGGAATACGGCACCGGTGCTGTCATGTCTGTCCCTGCACACGACCAGCGGGATTTCGATTTTGCTAAAAAATACGGCATGGAGATTGTGGTTGTGGTCAAGCCTGATGACAGAGACCTTGATCCGGCCACCATGACCGAAGCATATACCGGTGATGGAATCATGACTAATTCAGGGCGGTTTAACGGCATCAGCAACAGAAGAGCCCTTGACGAGATTGCGGCTTTTCTTGAAGAAAAAGGTATTGGGAAAAAAACTGTAAGTTTCAGGTTAAGAGACTGGGGCATATCAAGGCAGCGATACTGGGGGGCGCCGATACCTGTAGTTCATTGCGGCAGCTGCGGAATTGTTCCTGTTAATGAAAAGGATCTTCCGATCCTGCTTCCCGAAGATGCAGCCCTGCTTGAAGGCGGACAATCGCCCCTCCCGTTGCTTGACTACTTCACAAAAACAAAATGCCCCGGATGCGGGAGGGAGGACGCAAGAAGGGAAACGGATACCATGGATACCTTCGTTGAATCTTCATGGTATTTTGAACGTTACTGCAGTCCAAAATTTGAAGACGGGCTTTTTGATAAGAAGGCCGTTGATTACTGGATGCCTGTTGACCAGTATATAGGCGGAGTTGAGCATGCTATTTTACATCTTCTGTATTCAAGGTATTTCACCCGTGTTTTAAAAGATCTCGGGCTTGTTGAATACAAAGAACCTTTCACAAGGCTATTGACCCAGGGCATGGTGTGCAAGGAGACCGTTTCCTGTCCGGAGCATGGATACTTATTTCCTGAGGAATCTGAAGGGGAATCTGAGGACCGTACATGCAAAAAATGCGGTAAGGAAGTTTCAATCGGGCGGGTTGAAAAGATGTCTAAGTCAAAAAGGAATGTCATCGATCCAAATTACCTGCTTGACAAATACGGCGCCGATACGACAAGGCTGTTTTGCCTTTTTGCAGCACCTCCTGAAAGAGACCTCGAATGGAATGAGCAGGGTGTTGAAGGAGGATACCGTTTTCTCACACGGGTCTGGAGACTTGTAAGAACGTACATGGATGTAATAAGAGATGCAGGATCATTTTGTGGTGAACCGGGACAGCTTAAGGGTGATTTGCGGGAAATATACAAGAAGACGCATAACACTATCTACAGAGTTACAAATGACATAGAAGAGAGGTTCCATTTCAATACGGCTATAAGTGCTGTAATGGAGCTTGTAAATATGATGTACGGGATTGAGTTAAAAAAAGATGTTAAGGAGGAAGCAGGGGTTATTCGGTTCGCAATAGAGTCAATAATACTTCTATTGTCACCGATTGTTCCTCATTTCAGCGAGGAACTCTGGGGAGCTCTTGGACATAAATCAAGCGTTCTCCTTGCCCCCTGGCCTGTTTACAGAAAGGATGCCCTAATTAAAGATGATATTCTGATAGTGGTTCAGGTTAACGGGAAACTGAGGAGCAAATTCAGCATGAGTCCCGAGTCCGGAGATGATACAATAAAAGAAAGAGCTTTAACGGACGATAATGTGAAGAAATTCATAAATAACAAGCAAGTTAAGAAGGTTATCGTTGTAAAGAAAAAGCTTGTAAACATCGTAACATGAAACACGGAGGAGTAGTTTTGATAAATATAAGGATTGCAGTGCTTTTAACGGTTATTGCAGGATTTTTGTTTTCTGCATGCGGTTACAGGTTTGCAGGCGGCGGCGATTTGCCTTCGTCGGTAAAAAAAGTAAGCATATCTGTTCTTGAAAACAAAACCGCTGAAAGCGGAATTGAAAATATTATCACAAATGATCTCATATATGAGTTTACACGAAACGGCAAGGTGGTTGAAAAAAAAGATGATGCCGACGCTCATTTAACAGGAACAATCGAATCGGCCAACGATGAAGCAATTTCTCATCGTGGCGATCAAATGTCTCTCGAAAGACGGGTGAATGTTGTTCTCGATTTGAAATTGATCGGTAAGGACGGAAAAATAATCTGGACTGCGAAAGGGATTGCTTCAGATCAGGCTTTTCGCGTGTTGCCGGACAAGATCGCAACTGAAAATGAGAAGCGGAACGCTATTATAGCTCTTTCAAAAAGGCTTGCCGAAAAAGTATATAACAGGCTTACGGATAATTTTTAGCTCATATTGACCGGACTGCTTACCGCAAGCCCCGCCTTTTAAGCGGGGTCAAGGGCTGCCCCGCTCTTCAGAGCAGGGGGCTTCCCTTTGAGACGAAGAAGATAAAAGCTTTGCCGGAAAAGAAAAAAATCCGGCAAAACATAATAATTAATTGACAGAATTTACGAGTTTAGAAAGGCGGGATATTTTTCGTGCTGCAGTTCTTTTGTGAATGATACCTTTCTTTGCCGCCTTGTCGATTACCGACTTTGCGGTATCGAGTCTTTTAACTGCAGATTCCTTATCCTCTTTGTTATTTGCCGCAGTTCTCAAATCCTTAACAGTGTTCTTTACAGTAGTCTTAGAAGACTTGTTGCGCAGGCGCCTGTTTTCATTTTGCCGTGCACGTTTTAAAGCAGATTTATGATTTGCCAAAATTGTACTCCTTATTGTTAATTTTTTTTAAGAGCGCTTTATTACAAAATAGTATACAGCCTGTCAAGGGATATTAGATTAAATCGGAATGAATTTGCAACCTGTTTTATTTTGAGCGGGAAATATTTATGCCTGAGTTGGAAAAAATCCGTTTGACAAAAGCAGCGGGTGTCGTGAGCGGGGCTACGCTGCTAAGCCGTATATTAGGATTTATAAGAGATATTGTAATAGCAAGGTATTTTGGTGCCGGTCTTTATTCGGATGCTTTTTTTGTGGCATTCAGAATACCCAATATCTTTCGCAGGCTATTTGCAGAAGGTTCACTAAGTATATCTTTCATACCTGTCTTTTCGGAATACCTTGCAAAGAAGGGAAAAGATGAAGCCTTCAGCCTTGCAGGATCTGCAGTACGTCTCTTATCAGTCATCCTTGTTGCTGTTACAATTACAGGAATAATTATTTCTCCTATTATAGTGCGGCTGATAGCGCCGGGTTTTACGGATGATCCTGATAAATACTCACTTACAGTTTCCCTTACCCGCATCATGTTCCCTTACATTTTTTTTATATGTCTTACGGCTCTGTTCATGGGAATACTGAATGTGCTTGGTAATTTTGCGGCGCCGGCTTTTGCGCCGGCCCTGTTGAATGTTTCAATGATAATGGCGCTATTATTTGTTTCTCCCCACACAGGAGAGTCTGCCAGAATACTTGCTTTTGGTGTGCTGGTGGGAGGTTTTCTCCAGCTTATGCTTCAGGTCCCGTTTATTATAAAAAAAGGCGTATATTTTTGGAATAATGCCGGAATATACCATACTGGTCTTAAAAAGATAGGGGTACTCATGTTCCCGGCGATATTTGGTGCTGCGGTATATCAGATAAACATATTTATCGGAACAATTCTGGCATCGGTTCTGCCTGAGGGCAGTGTTTCTTATCTGTATTATGCTGACAGGCTTGTTCAGTTTCCATTAGGGATTTTTGCCATTGCTGCCGCAACGGCAATATTTCCTTCCCTTTCCAGGCAGGCATCTGAAAATGATATGACAGCAGTTAGGGATACTTTTTCCTATTCAATGAGAATGGTATTTTTTATTACCTTACCTTGTATGGTGGGCCTTATCGTCTTAAGAGAGCCAATTATTATGCTACTTTTTAAAAGAGGTGAGTTTAATACCCAAACCGTAAGATTGACTGCCCAGGCCCTTTTATATTATAGTACCGGATTATGGGCTTTTTCATCTGTTAGAATAATTATTTTGGTATTTTATGCTTTAAATGACACAAAGACGCCGGTTCGGATTGCTGTTGTATCTTTGTTGACAAATATTGTTTTAAGCCTTCTGCTTATGATCCCCCTTAAACACGGAGGGCTTGCTTTGGCGAATTCTTTATCTTCAATACTGAACGTAATTCTTCTGTTACGTGCCCTTGGAATAAAATTAGGGCCTTTGGATGAGAATAAGCTAAAAGAATCGGTTATAAAAATTGCGGCATGTTCGGTGATTATGGGTGGAATTGTCTGGACGGTTGCATCAGTTGTTCTCCCTGCGGAAAATATATCTTCCAGCAGGCTCTTTCTAAGTGTAAGCTGTTGCATATTAACCGGAATTATATCTTATGGTTTTTTTTCCTATTTGTTTAATAGAAATGAGATTAGAACTTTATATGCAAGAGCCAGAAGGGATGTAATAAAAGGTGACTAAAAAGCATAAAATACTAATTGGTATCGGGCTTGTTGTGATATTTTCATTTCTTTTGCTGATATTTTTTGGAGATAATACCCTGCTTGAGCTGAACCAGCTGAAAAGAGACAGGAACCTTTTAATAAAGATGAATGAAGAGCTTGTCCGCCAGAATGATTTAATGTATAATGAGATAGAAAGGTTAAAACACGATCCGAAATATATAGAAAATGTTGCAAGGCAGGAATTGGGCATGATCGGTAAAAACGAGATCATATTTAAAATTGATAATACTAATGATGCCGGTAAGCCTGAAAAAGTTAAATAGAAGCTTTTGATATGTTTTTATAAAATGTTTTTAATTAATATCAAATAATAATTTGGAGGGAAGGCAGGAATGGATGAGGTAAGTGATTTAAATACAGTAACTATGGCGAAAATATATGCCAGGCAGGGATTATATGACAATGCTGCCGAAATATATAACAAATTGTTGGAACAGGATCCGGGCAGGCACGACATTTCAGATGCCCTTTTAGAACTTGAGAAAATGAAGTCTGCGAGCGATAAGGAACTTAAAAAAAGCCTTGTTCCTTTATTCAGTAAGTGGTTTGACCTTGCCTTATGTTGTAACAGGCTTGGATTGCTAAAAAAACTCAATAAAATGCATAATTCTTAAGAATTGTAACAAAACATTCCTGGAGCGAATATGGAAGATGACTTGCAGGTTACCCTTAGGGGAAATTTTCTTTTAGCCATGCCTGCTCTTGCTGATCCTCATTTTTACAGGACAGTAACTTGTATTTCTGAACACAATTCGGAAGGTGCGCTTGGAATAATCATAAACAGGATGACTTCCTCTCTTACCGGGAAGGATATTTTTGATGAACTTAATATCGAGCATATCCCGGAGGCTGATTCAATACCCGTATATATCGGTGGGCCGGTTCATACAGGTGAAATATTCATACTCCATTCGGCACCGTTTACATGGAGGGGTTGTTTCATGATTACCCAGCATCTTGCCATGAGCAACACAATGGACATACTCCAGGCTATTGCAGAAGGAAATGGGCCCATATCTTATATTATTGCGCTTGGGTGTGCCGGGTGGGGGCCGGGCCAGCTTGAATCAGAGATAAAGGAAAATTCATGGCTTACCTGTTCAGTATCAGAGGAAATCATTTTTAAATTACCCGCTGAAATCCGGTGGGAAGAGACTGTGAAAAAAATGGGAATAGACCCCGCACTCCTTTCTGCAACAGCAGGACATGCGTGATTTTTTCTGTTATCGGCTATAGTTGTTTATAATTAATATACTCCACTTTGTCATTATCCTTTTATATTGAGACCGTTGCATAACATCCCCTTTCGCCCAATTACTGCGTCAGACTCAAATTTTAATCCTCGAAATACTCGATGTATTCCTGTGGTTAAAATTCTCGCCTTCCTTGTACTTTGACAAAATTGGATATTCTTCAACGGTCTCATATTATTCCTCATCTTTTGCTTTTGTTTTTGGCTTCTTCTTTTTAAGACATATCTTGTCTTTTCTTACAAAAGCACAAAGCTTCGGATTGTAATATTCTTTGCAATTTAATGGGTTATATAGCGGGCATTCAGGATGTTTTTTTGACATAACCTGTTTTCCTTCTAAAAATATGAATTTCAATAAATGAAACGAAAGCAACCAATTTTGATACCTTCGTAAAAAGTCACAAAACGCCTTTTTACTTGGCGGGAAATCCGCCTGAGGCGGACTCTCCCGCCGCTTGAAGTAAATTCAAGCGGTTCCACTCCGCCTAAGGCGGACCAGGGCTTAATCGCCCTCGACCTGTTGATGGACTTTTTACGAGTCCATCAATTTTAATCTTAAATCTAAATAATTATTAATGCCATGCTTTCCTGTTCAGGTTCTATACTTTGTATTTCATATCATAAAATCTTATAATTTACAAGATATTGCCATATTTTTAATATTTGATTCTGAAGACCCTGTTTTCGCACGTTGCTTACAATTAAGGATAGCTGTATGATCTTATAAAAAGAGTCTTCGGATGATGGACGTGAGAAGGGAAATGAATAAATTATTGAAGTTTATTCAGGCAAATCAGATCTGAAGCAGCCTGGCAAGAGCGATCTTAGCGAACTCAATTGAAGGGTCAAGTTCAAGCGCTACCTTATAATAATAAACAGCTTTTTCATTTTCTCCCATATCCCGGTAGTTCGATGCTATGTTCGCGTAGTCAATTGCCGAACCCGGGTCGATTTTAATAACCCTCTTGAAATTTTCTATCGCCATTTCATGCTCTTTGAGCATAAAATGGCAAAAACCCATAAGGTTATATATATCAGTCCGTTCATTATCGTAATATTCGCCTTTTTTCAGAACATCGAGGGCTTCTTTATAATTCCCCATATTTTTTAAGCAGATACCCATGTATGAATAGATACTCGGAATGTCCTGTAAGGGAGGATCTAGTTCGATCGCCTGTCTGAAGCTGGCAAGTGCAGACTCCGGATCATTTAATGAAAGATGAGCCTGGCCAATATAAAACTTTATATAATACTTTCCGGGAAGTGCTTCTCCGATCTTTTTCAATTCATTGATTGCATCTTCGGGTTTAAAGTTTTCAACCGTTATCTTGGCACAGAACAAGCCCACGCTTGTCCCGATTGCTCTTTCCCTGAAATGAGCCCCCGGCACAATAGTATAAAATGCCGGCACCTGAAGTTCAGGATGTGTGGTGTTTACAACTATTATTTCCATCCCGTTCTTTGCAAGAACGGATATGAGATTTTCGACCTCGACTTTTATATTGTTGTCAGAAAGATCAGGCAGGTTCCGAATGCTTTTTGTTGTCTTTGCATTAATGATATAAGATGCCTCCTCGATTCTCTTATACTTTGGAAGGCCGCTTGCTATATAATTTGAAGATGAATTGAAGTCGCCGGCAAGCTGGGCCACTTCGGTAAGCGCACGACTGAGAGCCTTTTGCGGGTCTGGTGTTGTCCCGGCCGTCCATACAATTTCACTCTTTTCAGGAAAAGTTGACGGATCATAAGCGAGTACACCGACTGTAGGTAAGCCTGTCTCAAGGGAGAAGTCTGAGATATGTAAACTTATTCCGGCAGCCCTGTATTTATTTATCATTTTAACGACCATTGGGTCAGTGGCCGAATCAGGATCAATTCCCGGAACATCAATGTTATTTCTGCTTATTAATGACGAAACGTGCCTCTCAATAATTTCGCATATTCCCTGACTTAATGCTTCTTCAACACAGTTTCCTGCTGATGGGCCATTGAACTCGTTGATCATATAAAACCAGTTGAAGGGAATAAGGACTTCTTGCTTTCTTGTAAGATTATAGGCCCAGGTCCATTTTAATGTCATGTTCTCGAATATCTTTCGTGCTTTTTCGAGATCTTTGGAAGAATCATGAACCGAACTTGCGATCATTTCAAAGGGTATTGCATGTTCCTTTAAATTTACATATTTTTCATGGAAAAAATTGTAGGGATTCCTGCAAAAAGAGAAAAAACTGAACCTTTCTGCAAGCTCCATTACAGCGCTTGCTTCTGCCTGAGATGGCGTGGCTCCTTTCCCCATCTGCTTTTTTGTTCCAGTTATGGCAGATGCGTCTTTCCCGCATCTGCTGAAATAGACTGGTATGCCAAGCCTGCCATTGTCTATTCTTGCAGTGCTTTCAAGAATGTCAAGATCGAGTGTTTTTAACTTATTTTTAAAGCTTTCAATAGTTTCATCGGGTGTCTTTATCTTGTCCTGATCCACTGTAAAACGCTTGAAAGCATCGTTTAGAGTAACTTTATGTGGCATTTAGCAATCCTCCATTATGTCTGTAGTATGAAATTCCTGCTTCTTTATCATTTTAAATCATAAACATAAAATTGTTTTTTAAATTGACCGTATCTTTATGTTTTGGTATTATCCTTTTCAATATGGAAATGGCCCTTTTGAGCTATCTCGGCATAAATCCGAAGGATTTATTGTGCGTCGTATATTGCGTATGCCTTAAGCGCAATACCTTGATTCCCTCGAGCTTGCCCAAAATTGCCGATTTCCGGATTGTAAGCTCGACTGTATCCAAAATTTGTTTCCCGATGGACACTGGTTAAAAAAATTTGGGGATGTAGCTCAGTTGGGAGAGCGCGGCGTTCGCAACGCCGAGGTCAGGGGTTCGAACCCCCTCATCTCCACCACAAAGGCCTGTAAGTATACCTCTGCTTGCAGCGGGGAGCATCTCTTACAGTATTTATTTGATATAATATATTATTAAAAGGTTGCTTATGAATCGCACGGCTGATGTTGACCGCAAGACTAAAGAAACGGCTATAACTATGAAGCTTTGTTTGGATGGAACAGGCAAACACGAAATAGATACCGGCGTCCCTTTTTTTGATCACATGCTTTCTCTCTTTTCAGTGCATGGTTTTTTTGACCTTTTTATTACTGCAAGGGGTGATCTTGAGGTCGACTTGCATCATACAATTGAAGATGTGGGCCTTGTGCTGGGTGATGCATTTAAAAGAGCGCTTGGCGACAGAAAAGGCATCAGACGGTACGGGCATGTTGTGCTTCCGATGGACGATGCTATGGCTTCTGTTACCGTTGATCTGTCTAACCGCCCTTATCTGGTTTACAATGTGACTTCCATGCCGTTTCCGGGAGGGAATTTTGATATAGGCCTTGCAAGGGAGTTTTTCAGGGCTTTTTCAACCCAGGGAGGTATGAATCTGCACATCAATGTATTCTATGGCCAGAATGAACACCATATAATCGAATCTGTTTTCAAAGCTGCGGGAAGGGCTCTTGATCAGGCAACTTCAATTGATGAGCGTATAAAAGGAGTCCGATCAACAAAAGGGGTTTTGTAATAGGAAGAAATCCCAGTATCTTTCATTTCTCTGCCGGAGTCATATTATGCAAAGCGGACAAAGTCGTTGTTTCAAAACACTATGTTTTTTTCTTCTTATGCCATTATTGCTTGCAGCCTGCAAGACCGGCGTGATCATGGCTGAACCGTTGTCTCCCCTTGATGGCATTGAAAAAATTCTCGTTGTGCCTTTCGAAAACGTATCAACCATTTACGGAGAGGGAAATAATACGAGATGTCCTGTATGCGGAAAAGTATTTCTTACTGGAGCCATACAGGAAGGCTCCGATGTTATGCTGACCAGACATCTTGTTTCATTTATTAAAAGCAATACGGATATTAATATTATTTATCCAAATCAGGCCCAAATGCATTCAGATGATTTTAAAGGCGGTAACGAATCAATGACACATGAAGTTAATAAGCTGATAGAAAACGGACGATTACTGGGAGCTGATGCAGTGATGACCGGTCATTTATACCGTTTCAGTGAACGGATTGGAACAACTTATTCGATTGTTTCACCAGCTTCAGTTGCCTTTGATCTGCATCTTATAGGCGTTTCAAGCGGCCGTGTTCTATGGGCAGGGCATGTAGATGAGACCCAGCGCGCATTAAGCGAAAATCTTTTTGAAATAGGTTCTTTTATAAAAAGGAAAGGGGAGTGGGTTTCTGCAGATGACCTGGCAACTTCAGGTCTTGATGACTTGCTTATAAAATTATTCAAGAAATGATGGACTCGTAAAAAGTCCATCAACAGGCCGAGGGCTGTTAGGCCCCGGCCTGGGGTGGGGGTGGAACCGCTTGAATTTACTTCAAGCGGCGGGAGAGTCCGCCTCAGGCGGATTTCCCGCCAAGTAAAAAGTCGTTTTCTGACTTTTTACGAAGGTATCAATAAATGATTATAATTCCAGCAGTAGATATTAAAAATGGCAAATGTGTCAGACTCCAGCAGGGAGAAAAGGATTTAGAGACTGTTTTTTCAGACAATCCTTCAGCGATGGCCTGCAGATGGGAGAATGAAGGAGCTGAATTAATTCATGTAGTTGATCTTGACGGTGCTTTTGAAAAGTCTCCCAGGAATATTGAGGCCATAAAAGAGATACTTGCAAAAGTTAAAGTTGATATACAGGTTGGTGGCGGAATAAGGAATGAAGAGACCATCGGCATGTTTGTAGATATTGGCGTAAAAAGGGTTGTAATCGGGACGGAGGCACATAGAAATCCAGGGCTTGTAAAAGATGCGTGCAAACACTATCCTGGAATGATAGTCGTTGGAATTGACGCAAGAAACGGTCTTGTTGCAATAGAAGGATGGACTAAAACAACGACGGTGAAGGCCATGGATCTTGCGAAAAAATTTGAAGATTGCGGTGTGGCTGCTATCAATTTTACTGATATTTACAGGGATGGAATGCAGACGGGGCCGAATATAGAGGAAACGCGTTGCCTTGCGGAATCAGTATCGATACCAGTTGTTGCTTCCGGTGGTGTTTCAACAACAGAAGATATTTATAACCTGCTTAAAATTGAGAAATATGGTGTTGTGGGGGTTATTACGGGCAAGGCTATTTATAGTGGAACACTTGATTTCAAAGATGCTGTGCGTATTTCAAAACAAAAACATGCAAATCATTGATCCTTTTTTTAAGGGCATATTTCTGATAATAATATTCAAAATATCTTGACACATATAACTGTGGTGATTAATTTCATAATTTAACTATGCAAGAAACAGTTGCCGGTTTGTCCGGGGCATTTTGATAATAGTATGCTGTTTATTATGTGAATTATTTTCTTGGATATGGGAAATATTGAAAACCAGCCCAATTTTTTAAGGACCTTCCATTGTTATATTTCATTTCAGTTCCATGAGTTGGAGGTTACTCCTCTTGGTGTTTTTTATTCCCGAAGAAAAAATAAATGAAATAAAAAATGCGGCAGACATTGTTGACCTCATTTCCGAATCCGTGGTGTTAAAAAAAGCGGGAAGAAACCATATCGGTCTTTGCCCGTTTCATTCGGAAAAGACGCCTTCCTTTACTGTAAGTTATGAGAAACAGATATTTTATTGCTTTGGATGCGCTACCGGGGGAAATGTATTTGCCTTTTTGATGAAAAAAGAAGGGCTTTCTTTTCCTGAAGCAGTTAAATATATAGCTGGAAAATATGGGGTCAATATTCCGGATGATGCAATGACACCGGAACAGAAACAAAAAATAAGTGAAAAAGAAAACCTTTTATCGGTTAATAAGCAGGCGATGATTTTTTTTTCAAAATGCCTGATTGAAAGCAACGTGGGAGTAAAAGCGCATGATTATCTTCGCAAGAGGGGGATTTCTGAAGAGACTGTGCGCGGTTTTTGTCTTGGATATGCTCCTGAAGGGTGGAATGCTCTTTTAAATTACATGACAAAAAAAAATAAGCATTCCCCTCTTTTGCTTGAGAAAGCCGGATTAATCATAAAGAAGAATGGACTCACAGGATTTTATGATCGTTTCAGGGATAGAATTGTTTTTCCTATTTTTGATGTTAACTCTCAGGTTATTGGTTTTGGGGGGCGTGTCATGGATGATTCGCTTCCGAAATATCTTAATTCTCCTGAGACTGTTGTTTTTAACAAGAGTCGTTCCCTGTATGGTCTGAATGCTGCAAGGAGCGAATGCAGGATTACAGAAACGGTATATATTGTTGAAGGTTATTTCGATCTTCTTACTCTCCATCAGCACGGGATTAAAAATTGTGTGGCTACACTTGGGACTGCTATCACACCTGAACATGTGAAGATATTAAGGGGAATTGTGGGCAAAGAGGGTAAGTTTATCCTTGTTTACGATTCGGATGCTGCGGGGATAAAGGCAGCATACAGGAGTACCGAAATATTCGATAAGGGATACGCGGATGCAAGGATTCTTGTGCTTCCTTCAGGATACGATCCTGATTCATACCTTGTTGAATTTGGTGCGGAATCTTTTAAAAATGCTGTTTCAGGAGCTCTTGGTGCGGTTTCTTTTTTGATAAACCGCGCAATTAAAAAACACGGTATGTCGGTCGAGGGGAAAATTCGTATTATATCAGAATTAAAGAATATTATCTCCTCTGTCGGAGATAATATTGAAAGATCTTTGTATATAAGGGAGCTTGCTGAAAAAACAGATATTGATGAAGCCGCTATTCTTGAGAGAATTGGCGGGACAACGGCTATCTCCGGTTCAGATAACATCCCTGTAACCGGAAATGAAAGAGGCAGCAGACTTGAGAGACAGATTATTGCAATGATGCTCCAGTTTCCTGAAATAATCCCGGAAATAATTAAACGTGATATATTAAATAATTTTACCGATGATATATTAAAGTCTGTTGGACACGATATTATTGGACAGCAAAGTTTGGGCAGGCGGCACGCCCCTGATATGATGCCTGTTTTTGATGATGATGAGAAAAACCGCATAGCGGCTTTTCTTGCTATCAGGGAAGATGTGTGGGACCACGATGGTTGTATGAAATTGGTAGCGCAGTTTGAAGATTGCCGGGAACGGCAGAAAGATACGATTATTAATAGAATAAAGGCTGCTGAAGAAATAAAGGATAATAAGTTGCTTTTGGAATTATTGAGAGAAAAGCAAATTCAGGCAAGAAAAAAGAGATCGAATAACCTGAACGCTCCGGGAGGCGAAACTCAATGACAGATAAATTGGTTCAAAAAAAAGTAAAGAAGACAAAGAAGCAGGCCCCAGCAAAAGAGACTAATAAAATCAATAAAAAGGGCAAGAAAAAGGAGTCCGCATCAAAGACTGAAAGTGCAAAAAAGAACAATAAAAATAGTTTTGAAGATTTGGTATCAAAAGGAAAGAGTCAGGGTTTTATAACTTATGAAGAACTTAATGAAGAATTATCTGAAAATGTTATTTCCCTGGAACAGATAGATGAAACACTAATGCTTTTTAATGAACAGGACATTGAATTGGTTGATGACGGTAAAGATAAAATGCCTGACAGCGAAAAAGGATTAAAAGAAAAAAAGACAAAACGGGGAGGAGATGCGGCTCTTGCAAATTTCGGAACTGTGACGGATCCTGTAAAGATGTACCTTCGCGAGATGGGACTAGTTACTCTTTTGAGCAGGGAAGGGGAAGTTGATATCGCCAAAAAGATAGAAGACGGGGAGCAGGAAGTTTTAAGGGCTCTGATTAATACGGTGACATGTGTTGAATATATCGTAGATCTCGGGATGCAGATAGAAGGAGGAATGCAGCGGCCTAAACATGTCCTTAAGGATTTTGACGAAGGCGATACTTACGTTGATGAAATGCTCCAGATTGAAAATTTTATCAGGGCGATCCATTCAATAAAAGAGATACATGAAGAGAACAAGTTGCTGCGTGATAGAATGTATTCTCCCAAACTTGATAAGGACGAAGTGCGACGAATAAAGAAGCTGATTTCAGTCAATAACAATAAAATATTTGATCTTCTTAAGGAATGGAGGCTTGAAAGCAGTGTTCTGGACAAGCTTGAGGCGGTCATGAAAGACCATATCGGCTGGTTCGAATCCATGGAAAAAACCATATCGTATTGTGCTGAAAAAGTGGAATCTTCTGTATCAGAGCTTCGTGTCAATCTTAAATCCAAGAGTAATTTCATAAAATGGTCCAGGTCGCGCTGCAGGCTTGGGAAGGATGAAGTTTCATCTCTCTACGATGAGCTCAAAAAAAACCAGGAGCATGTGCATGAAAGAGAGCATGAAATAAAATCAAATTGCCGTACACTAAAAAAAATTATGTCTTCTGTTGCAGAAGGACGCCTGAATGCAAAAATAGCCAAGAGCGAATTGACGAGGGCTAACCTCCGCCTTGTTGTCAGCATAGCAAAGAAATATACAAACAGAGGCCTTCAGTTTCTGGATCTGATCCAGGAAGGAAACGTAGGCCTTATGAAAGCCGTTGATAAGTTTGAATACCGCCGGGGGTATAAATTCAGTACATATGCAACATGGTGGATCAGGCAGGCAATAACGAG
Source organism: Desulfobacterales bacterium (assembly GCA_020052975.1). The sequence goes on from JAGVOC010000369.1 coordinate 15,403, forward strand.
GGCAATAGCGGATCAGGCGAGAACCATACGCATTCCGGTGCACATGATCGAGACGATAAATAAACTGATCCGGACATCAAGATATCTTGTCCAGGAGCAGGGGCGCGAGCCAACGCCCGAGGAGATTGCTGAAAAGATGGAAATTCCCCTGGAGAAAGTGCGCAAGGTCTTAAAGATAGCCAGGGAGCCAATATCTCTGGAAACTCCGATAGGTGAAGAAGAAGACAGCCATCTTGGCGATTTCATTGAAGATAAAAAATTCATGCTTCCTTCTGAAGCGGCGATAAACCAGAACCTTGCAGAGCAGACGAGAAAGGTGCTTGCAACACTGACTCCGCGCGAAGAGAAGGTCCTTAGAATGAGGTTCGGAATCGGAGAAAAGGCTGACCATACGCTGGAAGAGGTCGGTCAGGATTTTCAGGTGACACGTGAGCGCATAAGGCAGATAGAGGCCAAGGCGTTAAGAAAACTGAGGCATCCTACGAGGAGCCGAAAATTAAAAAATTTTATTGAAATGTAGAGCTTGACAAAGTATCTATACAAATATAGAAAGTCAGGCGTCAAGGTGTTTTGAGGGCCCATAGCTCAGCTGGTAGAGCCACCGGCTCATAACCGGTCGGTCCCTGGTTCGATCCCAGGTGGGCCCATACCTTGAGACCTTTTCAGAACTTCCAGTTTTGCTCAAGTCCAAGGAAGGCGATAATAAAAACTTAGGTTTTTGGTTCATAGTTACTGGTTTCTGGTTAAAAGAAAAAACCAGAAACTACAAACTCCGCCAGTGGCGGACCTATGGCAACCAGAAACCAAAGTCTTAAATATATCGGGCAAAAGGGGGTGTTATGCAAAGGTCTCACCCTATTAGATGAAATTATCACATGCAAGCTACAGTATCTGATGTTATAAAGATAATTGAAAAAATTGCTCCGTCCATGCTTGCTGAGAAATGGGACAATCCGGGCCTTCAGGTTGGAAGAACGGATTGGCCGGTTAAAACCGCATGGGTTGCCTTGGATCCTGCCCCGGATGTTATAGCTGCAGCATGCAGGAGTAAGGTTGATATCCTGATTACTCACCATCCCCTGATCATTAATCCTTTAAAATCTGTCGATTTTGGCTCTGTTGCAGGCAATCTTATTCATCTGGCGGCAGTAAACAAACTGTCAATCTTTTCCGCTCATACCAATCTTGACTGTGCAAAAGATGGTTTGAATGATCTTCTTGCATCACGCATTGGTCTTAAAAACACAAGGGCGCTCAGCGGGGCTGACTCATCCGGCAAGTGCAAGTTCGTGGTCTATGTTCCAGCCAGATATGAAACAAAGATTCTTGAAGCACTGTTTGAAACAAGTGCAGGAATAATAGGCTCCTATACCTGCTGCTCTTTCAGGAACAGCGGGAAAGGGACTTTCAGACCGGGATCTTCGGCAAAGCCTTTTACAGGGAAAACAGGCGAAATATCCGATGTGGATGAGGTAAAAATTGAATCAGTTGCCGTTAAACAGGACATTCCGGCAATCATTGCACATATCAGAGCAAGTCATCCTTATGAGACTATGGCTTATGATGTTTATCCTCTTTATGAATATGATAATCCTGATGGTTTGGGGCGTGTGGGCGAACTCGAGGAAAAAATGAATTTTCGCCTTTTTGCTAAGAAAATAAAAGAAAAGCTTGCTTTAAAGAGTATAAGACTTTCGGGAAACCCGGAGCTTTTCATAACTCATGCGGCAGTTTGCACAGGAAGCGGATCATCCCTTATGAAGGATTTCTTTAAATCAGAGGCTCAGGTTTACATTACAGGAGATATACGGTATCATGATGCAAGAGCTGCCGAAGCAGAGGACCGGGGGCTCATCGATATAGGACATTTCGCATCGGAGCATATAGTTGTTGAGGCTCTGGCTAAAAGACTTAAGGCTATGATAAGGAAAGCCGGTTATGAAGTGTTGGTTAAGGCATGCGGTATTGAACGCGACCCGTTTCATATCTTATGAAACAGGCGCATAACTTATTCTAAGAAATATGAAGATATGATTAACATGAGGGAACAAATAGGTATTGTAGTTCAGCTGCAGGAAATTGAAATTAAGATTAATAAGATCAAATCAGCCCTTGAGGTTATCCCTGAAAAGATAAGCAGCCTTGATAAAGAAATATGGGATGCCGAACAGGGCATGGAAATGAAAAAGTCGCTTGTCGACGAATTAAGAAAAAAATATCGCTTAAATGAGTCGGATTACCAGGCCAACCTTTCAATGCTCCGGAAAAGCCAGGAGAAGCTGGCGGCTGTGAAGACAAATAAGGAATACCAGTCAATATTGAAGGAGATCGATGACATCAAGGCGAAAAATTCGCTGGTCGAAGATGAAATGTTAAAAAGCCTGGATGTGATTGAGGCTACCGAGAGAGGGACGGTTACCCTGAAAATGGAATTCCTCGAAACAAAAGAGAGAATTGACAGGGAGAGGGAGATATTAGGGGAAAAGATCGAGCAGAGCGAGATGGATCTTGCCGACCTTGATGAAAAACGGGGCAGTATTTCAAAGAATATCGATAAGGAATTAATGTTAAAGTTCAATATTGTCAAAGGGTTGACTAAGGGGACTGCAATTGCGCCGGTTTTAGATTCAATTTGCCGTGGATGCAACATGAATATTCCTCCCCAGATGTATAATGATCTTCAGCGGTTTGACAGCATAAAATTCTGCCCCCATTGTCAGAGAATAATTTACTGGGGAAAGGTATGATGTTCGGCCGGAGCAATCTAAACGACCGCAGGGTCAGATCCTGATCCTGAGGAAAGTCCGAACACCGCAGGGCAGGGTGCTCCATAACGTGGAGTCGTGGCGACGCGAAGGAAAGTGCAACAGAAAGTATACCGCCCTGCATTTATTGCAGGGTAAGGGTGAAAAGGTGCGGTAAGAGCGCACCAGTTCTCCGGGTGACCGGGGAAGCTTTGCAAACCCCACCCGGTGCAAGACCAAATAGGGGAG
>JAGVOC010000333.1 GCA_020052975.1 Desulfobacterales bacterium
GATACCTGTTTTTTATTTGAGCAAAATATTCAGGCAGGCCGGAGAAAGCCCGATAATCGTCAATGCGCACCGGGTCCGGGAGGGTGAATTCCCGGTTTTTGAGGAGCCGGATGCCTCAGTCGCCATATCCGAGTTCTGTTTTATCGAGCAGAATAAACCAGACCGCATACCGCCTGCCATAGTCGAGCTTTGCAAAAAAACAATTCCCGACTCTTTCGGTTTTGATCCCGTAAACGATATCCAGGTTCTGACACCCATGCACAAAGGGGTTGCAGGGACCCTGAGTTTGAACCAGACGCTTCAGAAGGCCCTGAATCCAAATCCTGCAGTCGTTGAGACTTCGGGCGGCAGGTTCAAGGAAGGTGACAAGGTAATGCATCTTAAGAATAACTACCTGAAGGAGGTATTCAACGGCGATATTGGAACTGTGGTTGAAATCGACGGAAAAAATAAACGGCTTTTCGTGAACTATTATGACAGGCTTGTCGAATACGACTTTGAGGAACTGGACGAGGTATCACCGGCATATGCCATATCCGTCCATAAATCCCAGGGTTCGGAATACCCGGTTGTAATTATTCCGCTTGTGACAGAACATTACATGCTTCTTCAAAGGAATGTATTGTATACAGCGATAACAAGGGGAAGTAAAATGGTAATCCTGATAGGTTCAAGGCGGGCTTTTGAGATTGCCCTGAAAAATGACAAACCACGCGAGCGGCTGTCAGGCCTCAAGGAGAAGCTTGGCGTTCCCCGCCCTGGATGAGGAGAATCCGGCCTTCATGAGTCAATCCGAAATCAATCCACCTCTTGTTAGAATTGCCTGTTACGTCCCGGTACTTATTGTTTTATGTGTTTTTGAGATTTTAAGGCCATATAGAGAACCCTCTTTGTCCAGAACCAGGAGATGGCTGGACAACCTCGGCATAACACTTGTTAACAACATTCTGCTGACCCTGTCTCTTGCCCCTGTTGTTTCAGCCAGTCTTGCCTATGCCGGCAGAGTGAGGACGGGGCTTTTTTACATCTTTGAGTTTCACTATCTGCTGAAGCTGTTTTTGACCGTAATCATAATGGATTTTCTTCTCTATATATGGCACCTTCTGAATCATATTGTGCCTTTTTCTGGAGATTTCACAGGGTTCATCACAGTGATCTGAACATGGATGTCTCAACGGCTACAAGGTTCCACTTCGGTGAACTTGCCATCTCTTCACTTATAAAGGCATCTGTTATCCTGTCTCTGGGTGCAGATATTATGGGTCTGCTGGTCTTCGATGTGCTTGTTCTGGCAACAGCACAGTTCCAGCACAGCAGTCTCAGGGTTCCGGAGAGGTTTGAGAGATGGTACTGGCTGCTTTTTGTGCCTCCCTCTATGCACCGTATACATCATTCAGTCGTAATCAGGGAAAGGGACAGCAATTACGGAACGATTTTTTCCATATGGGACAGGATTCTCGGGACTATGACAAAAAATGTGGATCAGGATAAGATCCGCATAGGTGTCGGGGCATATCCTGATTTTAACAGGCTCAGGTTCCTATCGCTGTTGTTGATGCCGGTAACTCGAAAGATCAAATAGTTTCCATCCGGAAATGGCCCTTTTGTGCGATCTCGGCGTCAACCTGCGGGATTTCTTGTGCGGCATACATTGCGTATGCCTCCGCGCAATCCCTTGATTTCCTTGAGCTTGCCCAAAATTGCCTATTTCCGAATTGGAAACCCGCATATGTCCAAAATTTGTTTCCGGATGGACACAAATAGAATTGAAACCCATTGTTTTTACTTAAAAAGATGCAGATACTCGCCATAGCCTTCTTTTTCAAGGTCTTCTTTCGGAATAAAGCGTAGGGAGGCTGAGTTCATGCAGTATCTCAGGCCTGTGGGCTGCGGCCCGTCCGGAAAAACATGACCGAGGTGAGAGTCACCATGCTTGCTCCGAACCTCCGTCCGGACTGTGAACAGTCCGCGGTCTTCTTTTTCCACTATATTTGCCGGCTCAAGGGGTTTGGTGAAACTTGGCCAGCCGGTTCCGGAATCGTATTTATCCTTCGAACTGAAAAGCGGTTCACCCGAGACGATATCCACATAAATCCCTTCTTTTTTGTTATCAAAGTATTCATTATTAAACGGCGGTTCCGTGCCGTCCTGCCGGGTGACCTTGTACTGCAAGGGGGTCAGTGTTTTCCTGATCACATCGTCACCGGGTTTTTTATATTTAGCGTCAATAGAAGTACCGGCAACCGGTTTTTTCTCTTCACCCCAGGCCTTTTTAATAAATTGATCCCGGCCGGAATTCCAACGGTAATATTTATACTTGGTCTGATGATTTTTATAATAGTCCTGATGGTAATCCTCTGCCTTGTAAAAGTTTGTGAATTTTAAAATTGCAGTTACAACCGGTTTGTTTAAATATCCTGATTTTTCAATCTCTTTTCTGGATTCTTCCGCCAGGCGTTTTTGTTCTTCATCATGGTAAAATATGGCAGACCTGTATTGTTCTCCTCTGTCAACAAATTGGCCTCCAGCGTCGGTCGGATCCACATGACGAAAAAAATAGTTTAGGAGTTCTTTATATGAAACTTTTCCTGGATCGTAAATTACCTGTACTGCCTCCAGATGCCCGGTCCCTCCTGCCGACACTTCATTATATGTCGGGTTTTCCTTATGGCCCCCGGTATAACCCGATATTACCTCAACCACACCATCGACCTTTTCAAAGTCCGCTTCCACGCACCAGAAACATCCGCCGGCAAATGTAGCTGTTTGTAAATTATTTTGTTTTTCATCCATGACTGTATCCCTGCCTTTTTTATCTTTAGAATTATCGGAAAGGGTTACGGCATACGCCAAAGCTGCCGCAGCCATAAGAATCAGGATAATCTGTATAATTTTAAAAGGTTTCATGCCCTTCTCCTTTAACAACGCATAAGTTTTGTTTTAAGAGACTTTATATAAATATAGGGACAATCATTGGTGTGTCAAGGAGGAGAGCCTGCCATAATAATCCTTGACAACTCCCAAAAGAGAAGTACATTTCCTAATAAACCGTTTTAAAAGAAGGAGGAAAATATCATGGATAATTCAAAAAAATTGACCACTGTTTTCGGCGCTCCTGTTGTCGACAATCAGAACGTAATGACAGCCGGGCCTCGTGGCCCGATGCTGCTGCAGAATATCTGGTTCCTGGAGAAACTCGCCAACTTTGACCGGGAAGTGATTCCCGAGCGACGCATGCACGCGAAAGGTTCCGGCGCCTATGGCGCCTTCACCGTCACCCACGATATCACCAAGTACACCAAGGCGAAAATCTTCTCCGGGGTCGGTAAGAAGACCGACTGCTTCCTCCGCTTTTCCACCGTCGCCGGCGAACGCGGCGCCGCCGATGCCGAGCGCGATATTCGGGGTTTTGCGATGAAGTTTTACACCGAAGAGGGAAACTGGGACCTCGTGGGCAACAACACACCCGTATTCTTCATGCGCGACCCACTCAAGTTTCCCGATCTCAATCATGCCGTGAAACGGGACCCCCGCACGAACCTGCGCAGCGCTACGAACAACTGGGACTTCTGGACATCCCTGCCCGAGGCGCTGCATCAGGTCACCATTGTCATGAGCGACCGGGGCATCCCTGCCAGTTATCGTCACATGCACGGCTTCGGCAGCCACACCTTCAGCTTCATCAATGCCGAGAACGAACGCTACTGGGTCAAGTTCCACCTGAAGACACAGCAGGGGATTAAGAACCTGACCGACCAGGAAGCCGAAGCGGTCATCGGCAAGTGTCGGGAAAGCCACCAGCGAGACCTCTATGGGAGCATAGAGAAGGGCGACTTTCCGCGCTGGACCTTCTATGTGCAGATCATGCCGGAGAAGGAGGCTGCGAAATGTCCCTACCATCCCTTCGACCTGACCAAGGTATGGTTTAAAAAGGATTATCCGCTGATCGAGGTGGGCGTTCTCGAACTGAACAAAAACCCGGAAAATTATTTTGCAGAGGTCGAACAATCCGCCTTCAACCCGGCCAACGTCGTTCCCGGCATCGGTTTTTCACCCGACAAGATGCTTCAGGGGCGGCTCTTCTCCTACGGTGACGCCCAGCGCTACCGTCTGGGGGTGAACCATCACCAGATTCCCGTTAACGCCTCCCGTTGTCCGTACCATAGCTTCCACCGAGACGGCGCCATGCGGGTGGACGGCAATTATGGGAGCACTCTCCATTATGAACCCAACAGTTACGGCGAGTGGCAGGAACAGAAGAATTTTGCCGAACCGCCCCTGGCCCTGGAGGGAGCCGCCGACCACTGGGACCACCGCGTGGACGATGATTACTACTCTCAGCCCGGCAAGCTCTTCCGTCTCATAAGCGCCGCCCAACAGAAGGTCCTCTTTGAAAACACCGCCCGTGCAATGGGCGATGCGCCCAGAAACGTAAAGATCCGCCATATAGGCAACTGCATGAAGGCCGATCCGGCTTACGGCAAGGGAGTAGCTGATGCACTTGGCATCCCGCTAAGCGAATTAAACAAGGAGGCATAGAATCGTAATCTCCCTGAAGAAAAAAAAGAGCATCAACGGCAAAAATCTTGACCTGTGTTTTCTCGCAAAAGGTGATACGTTATTGTATAAGCGTCTGTAATAAAACAATGGAATTCATTAGGTGGTCATATGCCGATTAAAATTCCCGCAGATCTTCCGGCCAGAGAAGCGCTGGAGAATGAAAACATCTTCGTAATGCCCGAGGATCGGGCATTTCATCAGGATATCAGGCCGTTGAGAATTGTTATTCTTAATCTGATGCCGACAAAACTGACAACCGAATTGCAGCTTCTAAGGCTTCTGGGAAACACCCCGCTTCAGGTCGATATAGTATTTCTGCGTATGGAGTCCCATGATTCCAGGAATACCTCAAAAGATCATCTGGATCGATTTTACCGTACCTTTAATGAAATAAAGGGGGAGCGGTTCGACGGAATGATCATAACAGGAGCTCCCGTAGAACTGATGTCTTTTGAAGAGGCTGATTACTGGGAAGAGTTGACGGAAATAATGGAATATAGTTACTGCCATGTTTTTTCTACGCTTTACATATGCTGGGGGGCTCAAGCCGGGCTCTATTACCACTATCGGATTCCCAAGTATCCCCTCCCGGAAAAGATGTTCGGTATTTTTCCTCATCAGGTTTTTGATCCCCGGTTCAAATTATTCCGGGGATTTGATGATGTTTTCTATGCACCGCAATCAAGGCATACTGAAATCCGGCGGGAAGATATTCTATCCCGGAAAGAACTTACTATCCATTCAGAATCTCAAGAGGCTGGAGTGTTTATCGTTTCCGCCAAGGAAGGGAGGCAGATTTTCGTCACCGGACATCTTGAATACGATCCCCTTACCCTGAAGGCGGAGTATGTAAGAGACCGGGATAAAGGCATTCCCATACGGCTTCCGAGGAATTATTTTCCCGGCGAAGATACTGATAAAGATCCGGTAGTTATCTGGAGAGCCCATGCCCATCTATTATTTTCCAACTGGCTGAATTATTACGTTTATCAGGAGACTCCTTACGACCTGATGCAAATCCCGAAACTTTAATTTTTACATCAGGGGTTTTTATATAGGAGGTTTACAGAACTCTCCCTTGTAATTAACCTGATTGATGAAGGTTTGGTGTGAAAGGAGGAAAGGATGTCTGATAAAAAACCATTTCGATTCGAAACTCTTGCGCTTCATGGAGGACAAACCCCAGATCCGGTTACCCTGTCCAGGGCCGTGCCTATTTACCGGACCAGTTCCTATCTTTTTAAAAGCGCCAAACACGCTTCGGATCTGTTTGCTCTGAAGGAACTGGGTAATATATACACCCGGCTGGGAAATCCCACCCAGGAGATCCTGGAAAAGCGGATGGCTTTGCTGGAAGGAGGAGCAGGGGCTTTAGCGCTTTCTTCCGGAACATCCGCGATATTTTATTCCGTCATCAACCTGGCATCGGCTGGAGACGAAATTGTATCGGCGATCAATCTCTATGGCGGTACCTATACCATGTTCAGCTCCATTCTTCCCAAGTTCGGAATTCATACAAGGTTTGTGAAACCTCACAACCCTGAAGCTTTTGATAAAGCCATTACTGAAAAGACCAAAGCCCTCTATGTGGAAACTATCGGAAACCCGGTTTTGGATGTGGCTGATTTGGATGGTATTTCCGCGGTAGCGAGGAAGCATCGGATTCCCCTGATAGTTGATTCCACATTCACTACTCCGTTTCTTCTCAAGCCGATTGAATATGGAGCGGATATTGTCATCCATTCTCTTACCAAATGGATTGGTGGCCATGGGACGGGAATCGGAGGAATAGTCGTAGATTCAGGCTGTTTTGACTGGAAGAACGAACGGTTTCCCCTTTTTACTGAACCGGATGAAAGTTATCACGGGCTTCGGTGGGGATACGATTTGGGGGAGCTTGCTCCTTTGGCTTATATTCTGCGAATGAGAACCGTTCCGTTGAGGAATCTCGGAGCATGTATCTCTCCGGATAATGCCTGGCTTTTCCTTCAGGGAATGGAAACTCTTCCGCTGAGGATGGCAAGGCACTGCGAAAACGCCGCCCGGGTGGGGGAGTACTTACGCTCCCATGATAAGGTTGAATGGGTCAGATATCCGGGGTTGAAGGGAGATCCTTCTCATGAGCTGGCAAATAAATATCTGAAACATGGCTATGGCGGAATGGTGGTCTTCGGTGTGCGTGGCGGAAAAGCTGCGGGTGAAAAATTTATAGAAAATCTTTCTCTCATTTCTCACCTTGCGAATGTTGGTGACGCGAAAAGCCTGGCGCTCCATCCGGGCAGCACTTCCCATTCCCAGCTCTCCGAGGATGAGCAAAGGGATGCAGGGCTGAAACCTGAACTGGTGAGACTTTCAATCGGAATTGAGCATATAGACGATATTCTGGATGACCTGGAATCGGCTTTGAAGAAGGTATAAATCCATCCCCGCTGCTTGCGGCGGGGAATCTTCAATTCTCTTGACTTAAGTCAATGCACGACAGCGTCTGTTAATGTTAACAAAGTTAATCATGAAAACGAATTCACCAGAAAAATCCGGGAATCATCTTCCTCAACCAAACGATGATTTCTGCAAAGAGGTTGTGCATCGATCCGGCGAGAACTTCAGACGCTGTTTTCACTGCCAGAGCTGTGGAGGCGGTTGTCCTGTTTCTCAGGCTATGACATACCGTCCCAACGGCGTCATCCGGCTGGTTCAACTTGGTTTCAGGCGGGAGGCCCTGGAATGTCCGGATATCTGGCTCTGTATGGGATGCAACACATGTTCCACGGCATGCCCCATGGCTATTGATATAGCAGCTGTAATGAGCGCTCTGCGGGAAATGGCAATTGAGGAAGGCGTCCGGATAGCAGAGCCGGGAATATTAAATTTTCATCAGGAAGTGTTAAACTCCATACAGCGTTATGGCCGTACACATAAGCTGGAAATCATGATGCGCTATAAATTGCGGCAACATGACCTGTTTTCGGATATCGATCTTGGATTAAAAATGCTTGCTAAACGCAAACTCGATTTGCAACCGTCAAAAATCTTAAACACAACCCAAATTCAAAAGCTGTTTTCGGATTTGACAAGGAAAAAATGATGAACACCCCGGAACCAATCAATATCTCATATTTCCCGGGTTGCTCTCTGGCGACAACCGCCAGGGAGAACAATCAATCTCTAATCGAGGTCTGCATGGGCATGGGATATCGCCTTGTAGATCTTAACGACTGGAATTGCTGCGGCAGTTCTTCAGCTCACAGCATCAAATCTGAGATTGGATTTCATTTATCTTGCCGGAATTTGTCTTTGGCGCCCAAAGGGATTCCCCTGCTTGTCGCCTGTCCAACCTGCATCCTGCACCTTAAACAGGCGCAGAACCGTTTAAAGAGAGACGACGCAGCAAGGGCCGATTATGAATGTCGCTGGAATCGCGCGGTTGATTTGGATCTGGAAATAATACATTTCTTTGAGTTGTTGGGAGCAAAAACCAACGTTCTTCCCGATTTGCCGCTAAATGGATTAAAATTCGTTCCATATTACGGGTGTATGCTTGCCAGGCCCCCTGAATTGCGCCATGAAAAAAATTATTATGGTCTTCTTGAAAAGCTCCTTTCTTCCTATGGAGCCAGGCCAATAATCTGGAGTTATTCATCCAGATGCTGCGGCACTTTTCTCTCTGTGGCTAAACCTGAGGTAGCTGAACCTATGGTCAATCAGATTATTCAAAATGCCATGGATTCCGGCGCTGAATGTATTGTCACTGCATGCGCCATGTGCCATCTGAATCTTGAAATTCGTTGTACGCTTAAAAGGAAAATCCCGATTTTTCACTTTTCTGAGATATTGTCCCTGGCCTTCAAAACCGAAACAAAAAAAGAGTGGTTTACACGCCACCTGGTTGATCCGGTACCTTTATTAAGATCCAGGATGCTGGTTGCATAAGCTTGGCATACACCTGACTTCCTCAAAGCTGTTGTATAAACCGCATAAACAAATTCGATGGTATCAAGGGTCATAATACTCTGGAGCTGGAATGGCATTCATGTTGATGTTCATGACACATAATGCCTGAATCTATCAATTTGCCATCAAGGTAATTTTTTATAACCGTTTTAATTTCACCGGAGCAACCTCTGAAAACTTTTATCCCATGACTGCCTAAAATATTTACAGCTCCTTCTCCCATATTCCCGGCCAGCATTATCTTTACACCCATCAGAGATAATGTCTGGGCGATGTTTGACTTGCAGCCGCAGCCTACCGGAGAGTCAACTATATCTTCGGAAATAATCTCGTTATTATCGTTTACGGTGAATACTGTAAAATATTCACAATGGCCAAAATGGTCGTCTATCCTGTTTTCCTTTGACGGCAATGCGATTTTCATTTTTCTCTTTCTCCTTAAGATATTTTTTTAAACAATCTGCTCGATTTCCGGATTGTAAACTAAATGGTTTTCATGTTTCCGACTCTGACTTCACCCCCTGCAATTTTCAAGGCTTTCCCATGAATCAATACATCTGCAATTTTTCTGTGTGCCGAATCGATAATTCGGCCAAATGTCTGCCGTGATATATCCATCTTAACAGCCGCTTGTTCCTGATATAAACCTTCGAAATCGGCAAGTTTTATTGCTTCAAATTCATCCAGAGTCAAAACAACTTCTTCCAGTAAGGAAGAGGGTATTCCTTTTGGTTTATAATAATTTACATCCGGAATGCAGCCTATTTTTCTGCAATACTTGGGTCTTGTCATAATATTGCCTCATTAATATGCATTATGAGCATATGCCCATAAATAGTCAAGAAAATAATTTGATTTGCAGAAAATCAAACTGAATGTTGCAAATATAAGAGGCCCCCTTTTTACAACCTTATTCCCGGGAATCCGCCCAAAAATGAAAAGGCAATGCATGAAATTTCAGGCGTGTCTTCTATCATTGTATTATGGGATATTTTACTGTCATCGCATTCAAAAATGTAACTGAATTTGAATGGAATCTTGGTAAATGGCTTTGCAGGGTTCTCAAAAAGCTTTTACTGGTTTAGTTCATGTTTTCAATAATAACCTTTATTAACAATGCAGGATGGTATTGTGTCTCTTGATGACGATAATCCTGTTCGCGCTTAACAGATCATACAGCACAAATCCCATATAACACCTACTTAAAACATTAAAAAGATTACGATACGTCTATTGAAGATTACCGATTGGAATGATTGATCCAAAACACGCCAAGCCTCGCCGCGTGTCCATCCGTAAGGATATTAGCATGTTTAGCCCTTGCCCAGCTTGATCGCACACAACTCACCGCACATGGTACACCCCTCTTCGTGGGCCGTCGTGCTTTTCTCAAGCAATCTCGAAGCTTTCTGCGGATCTATGGCTGTTGAAATCTGTCCCTGCCAGTCGATCGCCTTTCGGTATCCGGCCATTATGACGTCCTGTTCCAGCGCGCCGGGCAACCCTTTGGCAATGTCGGCGATATGGGCGGCGATGCGCGAAGCCATGATCCCTTCCCGCACATCCTCGATA
>JAGVOC010000163.1 GCA_020052975.1 Desulfobacterales bacterium
CGAGGTATCAAAGGGGTTTAAAAAGCCATTTTGTATTGGGAGGGGACACGTCGTTTCCCCTTCCAAACTAACCCCTTCCTCGTTTTTCACCCCGCAGCAAAGCTGCGAGGAATTCTTATGATTAAAAAACGAATCGTTTACGGAAGTTGCCTCAAGAGTATGCTGAAAATATAATAAAGAGGCGGATGTGTCAATAAAAGTTATTGAGGCGAATTTTGAGTTATTCAAAGCTATCATGCAAAGAGAGGCACTATGCAAAATTTTCCGACATCAACAAGCCCCTTGTCTGTGATTTTTAATTCAGGAATAACAGGTAAGGCAAGAAACGAGAGCGCCATATAAGGATCGGAAAGAGATGAACCGAGAGAGCGTGCTGCGGAAAAAAGATTTTTCATTTGCCTGTCAATGGTCTCAACAGTCTCATTTGACATCAACCCTGCAATCGGAAGTGAAAGTGCGCTGCAAATATTACAGTCACAGACTGCTGCAAGTCCGCCGCCCATTTTTATCACCGCATCCACGGCTGCTTTCATGTCCTCGTCATTTGTTCCAACGGCAATGATATTGTGGGAGTCGTGGGCAACACTTGATGCAATTGCGCCTTTTTTAAGGTTAAACCCTTTAACAAAACCTTTTCCAATATTGCCGGAACCCTTATGCCTTTCAATAACGGCAATTTTTAAGATGTCGTTTGATATATCCGATACTGCCATGCCGTTTAAAACAAGCGCTTTATGTAAGGAATTGCGGGTTAAAATCTGATCGGGAATGACCTCGATTACCCGAATACGCCCCGATATTGCAGGAATTGAAAAATCAATGTCCTTTCCTGTATTCATTGAAGAAGCAATCTGAAGCATAGCAGGTTTTTTGATTTCGCTTCTCATCTTGCCGTTTTCGGCTACAAGGATTCCCTTCGAATACACCTGTTCTATGACAGGATCGGATAAATCGGAGAATGTAACAAGGTCGGCCTGCCTCCCGGGGGCGATAGCGCCTTTATCGTGCAGACCGAAATACAAGGCAGGATTTATTGTTGCCATCCGTATTGCAATAACCGGGTCAAGACCGTATTTTACGGCATCCCTGACCATGGAATCGATATGTCCCTTTTCAAGAAGGTCGTGCGGGTGGCGGTCGTCCGTGCACCACATTATGCGGTGAAAGTTCTTTTCATTTACGAGAGGAAGAAGATCGCGGAGGTTCCTGGCGGCGGTTCCCTCCCTTATCATAATATGCATTCCGGCGGAGAGCTTTTCTCTTGCTTCCCCGATCGTCGTGCATTCATGATCGCTTGAAACCCCGGCAGCAATGTAGGCAAAGAGACCTTTTCCGGATAATCCTGGAGCATGGCCATCGACAGGCTTTTTATAGTTTATTGAATTTTCTATTTTGGCGAGCACATCCGGATCCCTGAAAAGAACACCCGGAAAATTCATCATTTCGGCAAGTGCGACAACGCGTTCATTTTTCATGAAAGGGATAAGTTCATCTGCAGACAGTCTTGCGCCGGAAGTTTCCATTTCCGTCGCCGGGACACATGACGGGAGGGAAAAGTATATGTCTACAGGCTGATTTTCGCTTGACCGAAGCATGTAATCTATCCCGTCTTTGCCCAGAACATTTGCGATTTCATGAGGGTCTGCTATGACGGAGGTGGTGCCGCGCGGAAGAACCGTCCGGGAAAATTCCGTTACACATGCCATGGAGCTTTCAATATGGACATGGGCGTCAATAAAACCCGGAGCCATAAAGCGGCCTTCAAGATTGATGATTTTTCCGGCGGGATATGAGCCGAATCCTGCAATAAAGCCTCCGGTGACCGCTATGTCGCCAGGGATGATTTCACCGGAAAAAACATTTACAATACGGGCATTTGTAAAAAGAATATCCGCTTCTTTTTCTCCCAGCGAAGCTCTTATTTTTGTTTCAATGTCCATACATGTTCCTTTTGTATTTGAGCTGCAAGGAGATTTATTTTATCAAGAATACCATTTAAATCTAAAGAAAGAAGCTTCCTGTTACTTACTGTCAGCTTTCCTGCAACAAGTACATCTCTCACATCCGAGCCGGTTGCAGAGTAAACTACGTGTGAGACAGGGTTATACATGGGAATTAAATGGGGAGATTCCGTATCGATTATTATGATATCGGCCTGTTTTCCTTTTTCAATGCTTCCTGTTTCATCTCCGAGCCCGATTGCCTTTGCTCCTTTGATGGTTGCCATCTGAATTACGGTTTTGGCATCCATGACTGTAGGATCAAGGAGATTGGCCTTGTGAATCTTTGCCGCAACATCCATCTCCTTAAAGAGATCCGGGTCATTATTGCTTGCGCAGCCGTCTGTGCCGAGCCCCACTGTGATTTTGTTTTTTAAAAATTCCGGAACAGGGGCGATGCCCGATGCAAGCTTCATGTTGCTCTGCGGGTTGTGGGATATTTTTGAGCCGTTACCCGATATGATCCGGATATCTTCTTCATCAACCCATACGGCATGAACAAGAAGTGTCATTTCATCAAGGATTCCGGCTCGTTCAAGATATTTTACCGGCGAAACGCCATGCTTTGACATTATCATATCGAATTCATTCTTTGTTTCCGATGTATGAATCTGGAAAAGAAGATTGTTTGATCGGGTAATCTGCTTTGTATTTTTTAGAGTCTCTTCCGAACAGGTGTAAGGTGAATGGCAGAAAACCGAAGGCCTGATCGAAGATGACGCATTCTGCCATTTTTCGGCAAACCGTGCAGCGGTTTTGATGTTATCGGCAGGAACCGGTATGCCCGGCGCCGGAAAATCTATGACTCCCTGCCCGAACACGCCTCGAATACCTGATTCAAGAGCGGCCTGCGCAACCGAGTCTTCATGAAAGTAGCCGTCACAGCAGGTCGTTGTTCCCGAAAGGAGCATCTCAGAGCAGCCGAGAAGCGAACCAAGCCTTACTGTTTCAGGATTCATGTATTTTGCTTCAAGAGGAAAAATATACCTGTTGAGCCAGTCAAAGAGAGGAATGTCGTCTGCAATTCCCCTGAGCAGAGTCATGGGAAGATGTGTGTGTGTATTTACAAGCCCCGGCATTATTATACCGCCCTTTGCGTCGATTATATCCTTTGCCCCGGAAGGAATATAGTTTGCGGGTCTTGATGAGACAATTTCAATTTTTCCGTCTTTGATGCAGATCAATCCGTCATTTATTACGTCAAAATCCCTGTTGACGGTTACGATTATTCCATTATGAATTATTGTATCATATTTCATGGCTCTCTCTTAGGGGCCGTGACGAAATAACCATTACATTTCTGACCATTTCGTTACGGCTCCTTATGCCGGTCACGGCATTTCAATGTTACGGTTATTTTTGAACGACGGCTTACGTCATTTCTCCGAAAGTCCGACGTTGTATTCCGCAATTTTCCTTACTCTCTCAGATGCTTTTGCAGTGTCGAAAGAGAGTATTTTTCTGTCTTCCATGATCAACCTTCCGTTTATGACCGATGTCAGGACATCGCTTCCCCTCGCTGCATATACAAGATGCGATACAGGGTTGTACATGGGCGTCAGATGGGGCTTGCGCGTATCCAAAATAATGATATCGGCTTTTTTCCCTGGCTCGAGTGATCCGGTAATACCGGAAAGACCGAGCGCCCTTGCGCCGTCAATGGTTGCCATCCTTAAAACCGATTTTGCGTTCATGGCCGCCGGATCGTGCGTATGCACCTTGCCCAGTTTTGCCGCCATGCTCATTTCATGGAAAATATCAAGATTATTGTTGCTTGCGCAGCCGTCCGTTCCTATCCCGACGCACACCCCCTTTTTTAAAAGTTCAGGCACCGGCGCAATGCCTGATGCAAGTTTCATGTTGCTTTCAGGATTATGCGCAACCTTGACATCATGTTTTTTCAGAAGTGCAATGTCATCTTCCGTTAAATGAACGCAGTGGCATGCAAGAAGGTTGGGCGATAAGACGCCCAAACTTGCGAGAAACCCGACCGGCGTAAGCCCGTATCTCTCTTTTATCTGAGAAACCTCGCTTTTGGTTTCAGAAACATGTATGACGAGCAGAAGGTCATTTTTTTTAGCAAGCAAAGATGCTTTTTCAAGCAGGTCGGGCGCGCAGAGGTAAGGCGAGTGAGGCTCAACCGCAATATTTATAAGCGGGTCATTCCTGTATTTTTCAACGAGCATTTCCGTGCAGGCAAAACCATTTTCGAGAGAACCGTAATTGGGGGATGGAAAATCAAAAAGCACTTCCCCGACAACAGCGCGCATCCCTGCCTCTTTTGCTGCCTGTGCGACATGATCTTCAAAAAGATACATATCACAGAAACAGGTTATTCCCGACATGATCATTTCCGCGCAGGCAAGAAGGGCCCCGTCATATACTTTTTCCGGGGTTAGCTTTGCCTCGGCCGGGAAAATGTGATCATTGAGCCATGTCATCAAGGGGAGATCATCTGCAAGCCCACGGAATATTGTCATGGAAGCGTGGGTGTGCGTGTTCACAAGTCCGGGCATAATTATTCCGCCCCTTGCATCGATTGTCTTTGAGGCCTTGCAGGCTGAAAGCTCGCCCGCTTTTCCGACCGCTACAATATTTTCTCCTTTTACCGCTACGGCGCCGTTTTCGATTACGGAATCTTCACCGTCCATCGTGATGACTGTTCCGTTTATTATCAGAAGATCCGCAGAAAAATTATTCATCAATTTTTATTCCTTCATAAAAAGTCATAAAACAACTTTTTACTTGGCGGGAAATCCGCCTGAGGCGGACTCTCCCGCCGCTTGAAGTAAATTCAAGCGGTTACACCCTCACCCCAGGCCGGGGCTTACTCGCCCTCGGCCTGTTGATGGACTTATACAAGTCCACCAATTTTATTTATGACCTTTCTCATGATTGCTTCGATTTTCGGGGTTGCTTTTCCGGCTGTATCAATTATCTCGTCAATTACGGAAGGCGAAGGGTTGTCGGGATTGTGGATATTGGTTATGACTGAAAGGCCGAGAATCTTCATTCCCGCATGAACGCCGGCAATTACTTCCTGAACGGTTGAAAAACCGACTGCATCGGCTCCGATTGTTTTTAAAAACCGGACTTCGGCGGGAGTTTCAAGAGAAGGCCCAATCAGCCCAGCATAAACTCCCCTTTGAAGGATGATTCCTTCTTCTATTCCGGCATTGGCGGCGGATTCGGCGAGTTTGCGGTCATATGGAGCGGTCATATCCGGAAACCTGACGCCCCAGTCGTCATCATTCGGACCTGTAAGAGGGTTATGTCCGGTCAGGTTTATATGGTCAATGATGATCATGATATCTCCCGGAGAAAATGCCGGATTAAGTCCGCCCGCAGCATTCGTTAAAATCAATATCTTTACACCGAGCTCCTGCATTACTCTTATGGGGAGGGTGACTTCAAGTGGCGAATATCCTTCATAGAGATGAAAACGTCCCTGCATGGCCATAATATTATGTTTTTCAAGGTTGCCGATAAGAAGCCTGCCGGGATGGCTTTCAACTGTTGAGACCGGAAAATTCGGGATATCCTTGTATTCACACGAAAATGAAATCTTAATTGATTGCAGGCTTTCACCCAGACCTGTCCCCGTAAGAATCCCTATTGCAGGAAAGTGACCGGTTTGTTTTTTGATGAAGGCGGCAGTCTCTTGAACTCTTTCTTTTGATATTTTCATATTTTGCATTTTTTTGTTCCTGTTTGATCCAAAAAATGAATCAATATGCAGATGTTATTGATCAATAACAGGTTAAATAAAGGATGCAATTAACTATTCCAATCTATTCGATTAGTCAAGAATTAGGCTTCGTAAAAAGTCGAAAATCCCGTCACTCCCGTGAAAACGGGGACGGGAATGACGAAAAAGAGAAAATCCGGACTTTTCACGAAGTCGTCAAGGATGACGGTCAAATCAAATAAAAACGCATTATGATATCATTGACTTTTTAATGCCGTTGTGAAATTAAAAAAACATTGCTATAACTGAATGCCATGTAAATGTTTATTTCCGGGAGATTTAATATGAACGAAGATTTTCAGCATCCTGATATTACAGAAGATATGTTAACTAAAATAAATGAGATTATTTCTTCTAACAGGAATAAGTCCGGTTCTTCGATAACCGTATTGAGGGAATGTCAGAGTATTGTGGGCTATCTTCCAGTTGAACTTATCGATTATATCAGCAAAGGATTAAATATTTCCTCAAGCGAGCTTTTTGGCATTGCCTCCTTTTATTCCCTTTTCTCAATGATCCCCAAAGGCAAAAACGTAATAAGAATATGCCTCGGAACAGCCTGTTATGTTAGGGGAATTAAGGAGGTGCTGGAGCGGATAAGCAATCAATACAAAATAAAAGAGAAAGGAACTACTCCCGACAGGCGCTTTTCGCTTGAGACGGTCCGGTGCCTGGGCGCCTGCGGACTTGCTCCTGTAATGGTTGTCAATCAGGATATTTACGGCGCCATGAGTTCGGACAGGGTATTGGATGTACTTGATAGATATAAATGACGGCTTCGTAAAAAGTCATTCTGTTGTGTTGCACTTCATCCCCGCCCTGTTGAATTCTCGCTGCGCGAGACGGCAGGGCCGATTCAACAGGGTGAATCATTGCAGCATACCAGCAAGTACGCTTCATTCCTCAAGATTCGTGCGCCTTGCATAATGAGCTTTTTTCTTTGCCGTCTGAATTTCGACTTTTTACTAAGCCATCAATCTTTACTAACGTCAAATATGAAAGCAGCTTTATAAATATGAAAATATCAGAGATTAAAGAGATACTGAAAGCATCGGTTATTACCGGCGATGATCAGCTTGATAAAACCGTTATTGCCGGAGGCAGCGCCGATCTTATGGATGATGTATTGTCCGCGATAGCAAAGAACGGCTTGCTTCTTACCGGACTTATGACGGAACATGTTATAAGAACCGCACAGGTATCCGGTGTAGCTGCAATTGTGTTTGTAAGGGGCAAGAAACCCGATGAACAGATCGTAAATCTGGCGAAAACCTATAACCTGCCTCTGTTGCTCACCAGATATTCCCTCTTTGTTGCAAGTGGAAGGCTGTACATGAATGGCTTAAGAGGACTCGACGGTTCCTGGTAGGCCGTTGCAATAAAATAACTGTAACATTGAAATGCCTTGACCGGCATAAGGAGCCATAAGCCGAGACCGGCATAAGGAGCCGTAACAAAATAGTCGGAAATGTAATTGATATTTTGTAACGGCTCCTAACAAAATGGTCAGAAATGTAATGGTTATTTCGTAACGGCTCCTAAGCAATTTAGAACGGTTTTGTTACATAAGGAATAGAGCGGGAGATTCAAATGAACAAGATAAGAACCCAACTAATGCTGTGCGGAGGTACCGGTTGTCATTCTACGGGAAGCATAGCTGTTAAAGAGGCTATTAACAACGAATTAAAGCGGCACGGCCTTAATGAAGAGATTCAGGTTATTGAAACTGGATGCAATGGGTTTTGCGCCGTAGGTCCTGTCATGCTGGTGCATCCGGAGGGGATTTTTTATCAGAAGCTTACTCTGGATGAGGTCCCCAAGCTTGTTGAAGAGCATTTCCTCAAGGGACGTCCTTATAAAAAGCTCCAGTACGTGGAGCCGGCTTCAAAAGAGACGATCCCGATTATGCATGATATTCCATTTTTTGCGCACCAGATGTTCTGGGTGATGCGTAATAAGGGAATTATCGATCCTGAGGTCATTGATGAATACATAGCGCGGGACGGCTATTTCGGCGTTGCCAAAGCTCTTAAAGAGATGACTCCCGACCAGATA